>CAYMCD010000048.1:0-21470 GCA_964388845.1 uncultured Verrucomicrobiota bacterium | reverse complement strand
AAAGCGGTCAGATCACTTGCTACAAAAAGCGGTCATTTTGATTTGCTACGGACAGGCGACGGGCGCGAGGGGCGCGCATAAAAGACCTTCCACAGGAACAAGCCGTGTGCCGGCGCCGTCGGGACGAGCGCGGTGCGCCGGCGCGAGGCGAGGATGCGGCCGGCCTCGGCCGGCGGCAGATCCCCCGTGCCGACGCGGATGAGGAACCCGGCCAGGCTGCGCACCATGCGGTAGAGGAAGCCCTCGCCCCGCGCCCGGATGACCACCATCGGGCCGCGCCGCGCGACGAGGAGCGCATCGAGCCGCCGCACGGCGCCGCCGCGCTCATAGCCCGGGTTCGCGCAAAACGCGGTGAAATCATGGCGGCCGACCAGCGCCTCCGCCGCGGCGCGCATCGCCGCCAGATCGAGGGTTTGCCGGACATGCAGGGCATAACGGCGGGTATCGGGGGTCGCGACGGGGTTGTTCCAGATGCCGTAGCGATATTCCTTCGCGCTGGCGCTGAAGCGCGCGTCGAAATCGGGACGGGTCGCGGTGATGCGTTCGATCCGCACGTCGTCGGGCAACCGGGCATTAAAGGCGAGGAACAGTTTGCGCGCGGGGCGCGCCTCGTGAAGGTCGAAATGCACGACCTGCCCGCGCGCGTGGACTCCGGTGTCGGTGCGGCCGCTGCAGAAGACCGGCGTCGGCGCGCACACAACCGACGCGATCGCCTTCTCGATCTCGGCCTGCACCGTGCGCCGGCCCGTCTGGACCTGCCAGCCGGAGAAGTCCGTGCCGTCATAGGATACAACCGCGCGGTAGCGGCGGCTCACGGGGCCCCCGGCGGCGGCGCGCCATGCGCGTCGAGAAAGCCCTGAAGCATGATCTGCGCCGCGAGCTTGTCCACCACGCCGCGGCGCCGCTCTCCGCGCGTGCCGGCCTCGATCATCGCGTCGTGCGCGGTCTTGGTGGTCAGGCGCTCGTCCCAGAGCCGGACGGGCAGGCCCATTTCGGCCTCCAGCGCGCGGGCGAATTGCTCGGCCTTCTGCGCGGCGGGTCCCCGCGAGCCGTCCATGTTCAGGGGCAATCCGATCACGATTCCGGCGGCGCGTGCCGCCCGGGCGTGGCGCGCCACACAGGCCAGGGCCTCGGCGGGCGACCGGATCGTCGCGACCTCGCGCGGCAGCGCAAGGATGCCGTCGGGGTCGCTGACGGCGATGCCGATTCGCTTTTCGCCGAGGTCCACTCCCATCCAGCAGGGCATCTCAAAGCACCTCGTCGCGGCCCCGCGCCCTCAAGCCGGCCAGCAATTCCTTGATCTGCTGCGCGTGGTCGCGATGACAGACCAGCGTCGCGTCCTCCGCCTGCACAACGATGAGGTCCGAGACGCCCACCAACGCCGTGAGCCGGTCCTTTGCATAGACGATGTTGCCGCGCGCGTGCACGGCGGCGGCGTCGCCGATCATCACATTGCGCTGCTCGTCCGCGGGAAAATGCCGCTCCAACGCGGGCCAGGATCCCACGTCGTCCCAGGCGAAGGCGCCCTCGATCACCAAGATATTCGCGGCCTTTTCCATCACCGCATAGTCAATGGAGATCTTGCTGACCGCCGCGTAGGCGGCGGCGAGGAAGGAGTCGAATCCGGGGCCCCGCGCGGCCGCGGCCATGCGTTCGACCAGCGCGCCGAGCGCGGGCGCGTGCCGGACGAGCGCCCGCTCGATGGCGGCGACGGACCAGATGAACATGCCGGAATTCCACGCGTAGCGCCCGCTGGCGAGATACGCCTCCGCCGTGGCCCGATCCGGCTTCTCGACAAACCGCCTCGCGGAGTGAACGCGGATGCCGTCCACGTCGGGCTGCGGCTCGCCCTGTTCGATATAGCCGAACCCGGTGCTGGGCTCGTGGGGTTTGATGCCGATGGTGACGAGATGATCGCCGGCTGCCGCGAGGCGCAGGCCGGCCTCGAGCGTCTTCCTGAAGCGCGGGAGATCGCCCATGACATGGTCCGCCGTCAGGATGGCGAACGCCGCGTTCGGATCGCGGGCCTTGACCAGCGCGGCCGCCAGGGCGACCGCCGGCGCGGTATCGCGGCCGACAGGCTCGCCGACGATATTGCCGGGCGGCACGTCGGGCGCGGCCCGGCGGGTGGCTTCCACGAGATCCGCGTTCGTGATGATCAGCACGCGCTCCGGCGGGATCAAGCCGTCCAGCCGGTGCACGGCCTGCGCCAGCAGCGGTTCGTCCCCGACCAGTGAAAGGAGCTGTTTGGGCCGGCGCGCCCGGCTCAGCGGCCAGAAACGCTCCCCGCGCCCGCCCGCCAGGATCACCGCATAGTTCCGCGCCATCATGAGACTCCTTTCACCGCCCGGACCATGCCGCCGACCCAGTCGGCCGCGGACTGGCGCCCCCTGGGGGTGCGCGGCGCCCCGTGCAGGCGATTGACGATGGCGCTCCCGACCACCACCGCGTCGGCCACGCGGGCCGCGGCGCGGGCGTGCCCGGGCGTTCCAATGCCGAAGCCCAGCGCCACCGGCAGATCGGTCAGCGATTTCGTGCGCCGCACCAAATCCAGGGCCGACGGGTTCAACCGCCGATGGGCGCCCGTGACGCCCTCGCGCGACACGCAATAGACGAAACCGTTGGCCGACGAAACGATCCGGGCGATTCGATCCGGCGGAGTGGTCGGCGTGACCAGCGCGATGTGGTTTAGCCGGTTCCTCTCCAGGGATTGCAGGTACGGCCTCGCCTCCTCGACGGGCAGATCCAGCATCAGGAATCCATCGAAACCCGCGGCGGCCGCCTCGCGCATGAAACGCCCGGCCCCGCGCGCGTGGACGGGATTCATATAGGTGTAACCCATCAACGGCACCTCGGTCCGTTTCCGGATGCGCGCGACCGTTTCCAGAACTTTGGCCGGCGTCGCGCCGGCCGCCAGCGCTCGCATGGCGGACTCCTGGTTGACCCGCCCATCGGCCAGCGGATCGGAAAACGGAATGCCCAGTTCGATCACGTCCACCCCCGCGCCGGCCAGCCGGAGGACAATATCCTCCGTGTCCTTCAGCGAGGGATCGCCGGCGGTGATGTAGGCGATGAATCCCTTCTGACCCGCCGATTTCAATCCGGCGAATGCGCGGTCAATCCGGGTTTTCATTTCGGGCTTCCGTGGTTGAGTTCATAGATGCGGCCCACACCATACAACGTCAGGGTCGGGTCTACGATCACGGCCTCATCCAGAGCCGCGGCGACCCGGGCCCCATGCCCGCCGGTCACGACAATCCGCGCGCCGCGCAAGGCCGCCGCCTTTCGCAGTTGCCGCAAGATCGCGTGGGCCAGGCCGGGATAGCCCCATTGCGCGCCGAGCTGCATCGCCTGCCGGGTCGTGCACCCCCACGGGCCGCGCGTGTGGCGCGGCTGGACGCGGGGCAGCTTGGCGGTTTTTTCGGCCAGGTATTCGAAAACCAGCGGAAGGCCCGGCGCGATGACGCCCCCCTCATACCCGCGCCCGGTGATGACATCGAAGGTCACCGCCGTGCCGAAATCCGCCACAATCAGGGGCGTGCCGTACCGCGCGACGCCCCCGCACGCGTTGGCCAGACGATCCGCCCCGATCGAGGCCGGATCGGGGTAGCGCAACGCAACACCCAGCGCATGGCGGCACGTCACGAAATCCACGGGGCCGTCCACCAGGCCGGCGAGCGCCCGCCGCCATACCGGGTCGGCGTGAGGCGCCACGGAGGCGATCATGGCCCCCGCCGGCGCGCGGGATCCCCATGCGCTTTGCACCATGCGGCGGATCACGCGGACCGAGGTCTCCCCGGTGGGCATGCGGCGCAGGCCGCGCACGCGGTCACGCCGGTACAGGCCGGCCGACGTGCTCGTATTCCCGATATCAACGACCAGAAGCGACACGGCATTCCCCTGAAGAAGCGGAAATCGTGCGGGAGCGGGGCGTCCGGGTCAAGCGTCAGTCCAAAACCGGCAGATCATCCGACCCGCTCCACTTGGCCCACGTGTCCAGCAGGGCCCGGTGCCCGCCGTTCAACAGCGCGCCGTACCAGGTGTCCAGCCACCGCAGAGCGCCGCGAATGGCCGCGTCGCATGTGCTCGCGACCCCCTCCGCCGCGCAGGACGTGGCGAGGTCGCGCAACTCCAGCGGCCACTCGTCCCGTTGCTGATGGACATTGATCCCCACGCCCATCACGGCAAAATCGAGCCGGCCCTCCCCCACCCGCGGTTCGATCAGCACGCCGCCGATCTTGCGGCCTTTCACCAGGATGTCATTCGGCCACTTGATGCGTAGGTCGGGCACGCCCATTTCATTCAGCGCATCCGCCGCCGCCACGCCGCCCAACACCCCCAGCCAGCTGACATCGCCCGCGGGCCAGGCGGGGCGCAGGAGGACCGAGAGGTAGACGGCCTGGCCCGGAAACGAAACCCAGGTCCGGCCGCGCCGCCCGCGCCCCGCGGTCTGGTTCCGCGCCACAATAACCAGTCCGTCCGGCGCATGCTGGAGCGCCAACTGCTTGGCCACGTCGTTGGTCGAGCCCACCTCCCCGAAGGCCACGAGCGGATGGCCGATCCGCTCCGTTTCCAGCCGGAAGGCCAGGCGGCTTTCCCACTCCGGGGCGCGTTGTTTTTCCAGTTCAGGTTCCACCGCGCCCCGCCTTCGTTTTCCGCCCGGCGCCCCCGCCGCGCCGCGGCCGGTCATAACGCGCGGGCGTGGCCTGCCCGGCCCGGTCTTTCAACCCGTGGACCTGGCGCAATTCATGGATCTGGTCGCGCAGGAGCGCGGCGCGCTCAAATTCCAACGCATCGGAGGCCTCCAACATCTCGCGTTCCATCTGCGCAAGCACGTCCTGCACGTTGTAATCCTGGCCCGCTTCACGGACGACCATGGACTCCGATTCCTCGGCCTGCCGGGTGACAGCCAGGCTGTCCTGGATCGCCTTCTGGATGCCGCGCGGCGTGATGCCGTGCCGGCTGTTGTACGCGAGTTGCAGCTCGCGCCGGCCGCGCGTCACCTCGATCATCCGGCGCATGGACTCGGTGACCGAGTCGGCGTAGAGGATAACGCGCCCGTGGACATGCCGCGCGGCCCGCCCCGCCGTCTGGATCAGAGAGGTTTCCGACCGCAGGAAGCCCTCCTTGTCGGCATCAAGAACCGCCACGAGCGACACCTCCGGCAGATCGAGCCCCTCGCGCAACAGGTTGATCCCGACCAGACAGTCGAAATCGGCCTTGCGCAACCCGCGCAGGATCTCGACGCGCTCGATGGCGTCAATTTCGGAATGGATGTATTTCACGCGGATGTCGAGCTGCGCGAGGTACGTCGCCAGATCCTCCGCCGTCTTCTTGGTCAACGTCGTCACCAGCACCCGTTCCCGCCGCTCGGCGCGCCGCCGGATTTCCTCGATGACATCGTCAATCTGGCCCCGCAGCGGGCGGACTTCGACCTCGGGGTCGAGCAGGCCCGTCGGGCGGATCACCTGCCGGGCGCACACGGCGCCGGCCTCCCGCTCGTAGGGGCCCGGCGTGGCCGAGACAAACAGGATCGGGCCGGTCACCCGCATGAATTCGTCGAATTGGAGCGGCCGGTTGTCCAGCGCGCTGGGGAGGCGGAAGCCGTGGTCAACCAGGACCTGCTTCCGGGCGCGGTCGCCGTTGTACATGCCGCGAAGTTGCGGCGCGGTGGCGTGCGACTCGTCAAGGATTGTCAGGAAACCCGGCGGGAAATAATCAATCAGCGTGAACGGCCGCTCGCCGGGCGCGCGGCCGGTGAGGTGGCGCGAATAATTCTCGATGCCGGAGCAGTACCCCAGTTCGCGCATCATATCGAGATCGTACTGGGTCCGCTGGCGGATGCGCTGGGCCTCCAGCAGCTTCTGGCGTTCCTCGAACCAGCGGACCCGCTCCTCCATTTCGGCCCGGATCGTGGACAGCGCGCGTTCCAGCTTGGCATAGGGCGTCACGAAATGCTTGGCGGGCGAAACGATGACCTGGTCGAGCTCCGCCTCGGCGCGCCCCGTCAGGGCCTCGAGCCGCGCGATGCGCTCGACCTGGTCGCCGAAGAATTCGATCCGGATCATGTGCCGCGCGTAGGACGGGCAGATGTCGAGCGTGTCGCCGCGCACCCGGAAGGTCCCCGGCTTGTTCTCGATGTCGTTCCGGTTGTACTGGATGTCCACCAGCGACCGCAGCAGCGCGTCGCGGTCGCGCGTCTCGCCGCGCGCGACCGGGACCACCATCGCCTTGTAGTCCTCCGGCGAGCCCAATCCATAGATGCAGGAGACGGACGCCACGATCACAACGTCCCGCCGGTTCATCAGCGAATCGGTGGCGGCCAGCCGGAGCCGCTCGATCTCCTCGTTGATCGCCGAATCCTTTTCGATGAACGTGTCCGTCTGCGGGATGTAGGCCTCGGGCTGGTAATAGTCGAAATAGCTGACGAAATACTCCACCGCATTGTGCGGGAAATAGCCCTTCAGCTCCGCGTAGAGCTGGGCCGCCAGCGTCTTGTTGTGCGAGATCAGCAGGGTCGGCTGCCCGTGCCACGCGATGACGTTCGCCATCGTGAACGTCTTGCCCGACCCGGTCACCCCCTCGAGCAATTGGAAGCGGTTGCCGGCGGCGAGGCTGTCCGACAGCCGGCCGATCGCCTCCGGCTGGTCGCCCGTCGGCTCGTAGCTGGAGACCAGGGTATACACGGGGTCGCGCACGCCACCAAGATACCGAAGCGCCCGCGCCGCGCAATGCCGCATCCCGATTCCGGACGCATTGACAGGTGCGCCGTGAATCCCTAGGTTGCATCCACATTTTTTCGGAAAGGGCACCGGCATGGCATCTCGCGATCAGACGCTTCGGCAACTGGCACTGGGCAACGGGCGGATCGTCCACTACTACAGCCTGCGCGCCCTGGAAGAGGCCGGCCAGGTCAACCTCGACCGTCTCCCCTACTCCATCCGCGTCGTCCTGGAATCGCTGCTTCGCCACCAGGGCCATCCCGCCTTCACGCCCGGCCACGTGACGGCCTTCGCCCGGTGGAGCCCGAAGGCGGAAAATCCCGAGGAGTTCCCGTACCAGCCGGCCCGCGTCCTGCTCCAGGATTTCACCGGCGTGCCCTGCATCGCCGACCTCGCGGCGCTGCGCAGCGCCATGCGGCGCGCGGGCAAGGATCCGGCCCGCATCGAGCCGCTGATCCCGGTGGACCTCGTCATTGACCACTCCGTGCAGGTTGACGCCTACGAGGATGTGTCCGCCCTCCAAAAGAACGTCGAAAAGGAATTTGAGCGCAACAGCGAGCGCTACGTCTTCCTGCGCTGGGGCCAGGGCGCGTTCAAGAAACTGCGCATCGTCCCGCCCGGCCTCGGCATCTGCCACCAGGTCAACCTCGAGTACCTCGCCCAGGGCGTCATGACGGCCGAGGACGACCGCGGCCGCACCATCGCCTTTCCCGATTCGCTCGTCGGCACCGACTCGCACACGACCATGGTCAACGGCCTCGGCGTGCTCGGCTGGGGCGTCGGCGGTATCGAGGCGGAGGCCGCGATGCTCGGCCAGCCGATCCCGCTGGTTTCGCCGAAGGTCACCGGCGTGCGCGTCGTCGGCAAGCTGCCCGCCGGCGCCACCGCGACCGATTTCGCGCTCGCGGTCACGACGATGCTCCGCAAGGTGGGCGTCGTCGAGCAGTTCGTCGAGTTCTTCGGGCCGGGCGTGAGCGCGCTCTCGCTGGCCGACCGCGCGACCGTCGCGAACATGGCGCCGGAATACGGCGCGACCATGGGCTTCTTCCCGATTGACGCCGAAACCCTCCGGTACCTCCGCGAAACCGGCCGGCCGGACGATCAGGTCGAACTGGTGGAGGCCTATTGCAAGGCGCAGAAACTCTTCCGCACCGACGCGGCCCCCGTGCCCGAGTTCTCGCAGGTCCTCGAAATGGACCTGTCCACGCTGCAGGCCAGCGTCGCCGGGCCCAAGCGACCGCAGGATCGCCTCCTGATCGGCGACGTCAAATCCTCCTTCGCGAAGGCCCTGACCGCGCCGGTCAAGGAGCGCGGTTTCGCCCTGCCCGCCGACAAGCTCGGCGCTTCGGCCTCGGCCGACGGCGCGGGCACGCTGCGGCACGGATCCGTCGTGGTCGCGGCGATCACCAGTTGCACCAACACCTCGAATCCGCACGTCCTGCTCGCCGCCGGTTTGCTGGCCAAGAAGGCCGTCGAACGCGGTCTCTCGGTTCCAGCCTACGTCAAGACCAGCCTCGCGCCGGGCTCACGCGTCGTCACCGCGTACCTGAAGAAGGCCGGCCTGCTGGAGCCGCTCGCCGCGCTGAATTTCCATGTGGTCGCCTACGGCTGCACCACCTGCATCGGCAACAGCGGCCCGCTCGATCCCCGCGTCGAAAATGCGATCAAGGCCGGCGACCTCGTGGCGGCGGCCGTCCTCAGCGGCAACCGCAACTTCGAGGGCCGCGTCCACCCGCTGACCAAGGCGAACTACCTCTGCTCCCCCCCGCTCGTCGTTGCCTATGCGCTCGCCGGCCGGGTGGACATCAACCTCGACACCGAGCCGCTCGGCGCCGGCCGCGACGGAGAGCCGGTCTATCTCAAGGACCTCTGGCCCACCGAACAGGAGATCCAGCGGTACCTCGCCCTCGCGGCCGACCCGGCGACCTACCGGGCGCTCTACGACAACATCACCGCGTCCAATCCGATGTGGAACGAACTGCCGGGCGGCGGTTCGCCCGTCTACACGTGGAACGCCTCCTCCACCTACATCCAGGAGCCGCCGTTCCTCCATACGATGTCGGACGTGTCCGACCTGTCCGACATCCGCGGGGCGGCGGCCCTCGCCGTATTCGGCGACTTCATCACGACCGACCACATCTCCCCCGCCGGCGCGATCCCGAAAAACAGCCCGGCCGGGCAATACCTCATCGCGAACGGCGTGAAGCCCGAGGACTTCAACTCCTACGGCGCGCGGCGCGGCAACCACGAGGTGATGATGCGCGGCACCTTCGCGAACATCCGCATCAAGAACGAATTGATGGGCGGCGCGGAGGGCGGCCTCACCATCCACCACCCCACCGGCGAGACGATGTCCATCTACGACGCCGCGATGAAGTACATCGCCGCCGGGATCCCGCTCGTCGTGCTGGCCGGCAAGATGTACGGCGCGGGCTCCTCACGCGACTGGGCGGCCAAGGGCACCTACCTGCTGGGCGTCAAGGCGGTCCTCGCGGAGAACTTCGAGCGCATCCACCGCAGCAACCTGGTTGAAATGGGCGTGCTTCCGCTCGAATTCACCGGCGGCCAGACCGCGGCAAGCCTCGGCCTGACCGGGCGCGAGACGTTCTCCATCTCCGGCCTCGCGCGCGAATTCGCGCCCGGCGCGCTGCTGGACGCCGTCGCGGAAGGCCCGTCCGGCCGCATCCCCTTCCAGGCGAAGGCCCGGGTGGATTCCGCGGTGGAGATTGACTACCTGCGGCACGGCGGCATCCTGCCGTACGTCCTGCGCTCCGCCCTGGCGGATTGAAAAGTTCCAACGTCTGTAAAAACAACGCGGCGGCGCTTCCAACGTCTGGAATTTACAGTCCCTGTAAAAAATGCGCGCGGATGCCCATCGGGAGTTCGGCCGGCGCGAATGCCCGTCGTGCGCGACCGAGGTGGCGGCGAACGAGAATCGCTGCCCGATCTGCGGCTATGAGTTTCCGAATCCCACCCCGCTGCAGCGGGACCTCAGGCTCTGGGGCGCGCTGCTGATGCTCGCGCTCCTGCTGGCGCTGATCTTCGGCGCCCTGCGATAAAAAAACGGGGCGGCGCACCCGATCGGGCCGCCGCCCCGTTCAATGGCGATGGACGCGGGATCAGCCGCAGCCCTTCTTCGCCGACTTCTTGTCCCACTTCGCGTCGAACTGCTCGCGCTGGTCGTCCGTGAGGACGGCGCGAATCTCGTCGCGCGACTTGGCGCAGGCATCCGCGGTCATCCCTTCCGCCTTGCAGGCGGACTCGATTTCCGCGATCCGGGCCTGTTGTTCGGCGGAGAGCTCAATGCCGGAAAGGGCCGTGGTGCAGGCCGCCTTGTCCGCCTGGGCCTTCGCGCCGACCGCGCAACACGCACCCCCGGCGTAGGTGGACGTGGCCGCGGCGATCGCGAGAGTTGCTAGGGCTATGATCAGTTTCATTTGATGGTACCTCCAATGGGGCAAATATACGCGCGAACAAGGCGGCGTAAAGGGTATCCGGTCATTTTTTTTTCGGGGCCGCGTCGGGCCCATACGGTGAAGCTGAAGGACATCGGATGCGCGGGATCGGCGGGATGCTCTTCCCTCCGCAACTCGCGCCAGCGGGAGCGGTCCCACGGGGGGAACCGGGTGTCGCCCTCGACGGCAGCGTGGATTTCCGTCAGGTAGAGACGATCCGCGCGCGGCATGGCCTCGGCATAGAGGGCGGCGCCGCCGATGACCAGCACCTCTTCGGCGGCGGCGAGTGCGGCGAGGGCGGCATCGAGGGAGGAGTGGGTCACCACACCGGGATGGCCGATGCGTCCGTGCCGTGAAAGGACGACGGAGGTCCGGCCGGGCAGCGGGCGGCCGATGGACTCCCAGGTCCGGCGGCCCATGATGATCGGTTTGCCCATTGTGAGCGCCTTGAACCGGCGCAGGTCGTCGGGCAGGCGCCAGGGCAGGGCTCCGTCTTTTCCGATGACCCCGTTTTCCGCGACCGCCGCGATGACCGACACAATCATGCGTCAGACCGCGATGGGCGCCGGGATGGCGGGATGGGACCGGTAATTATCGAGGGCGCAATCCTCGAATCGGAAGGCGAACAGGGCGGTCACCGCCGGGTTCAGCCGGAGGGCCGGCGGCGGGTACGGTTGCCGCGCCAGCTGGAGATCCGCCTGTTCGATATGGTTGAGGTACAGGTGCGCGTCGCCCAGCGTGTGGATGAACTCGCCGGGCTTCAGGCCGGTGACCTGCGCGATCATCATGGTCAGCAGGGCGTACGATGCGATGTTGAACGGGACGCCCAGGAAGACGTCGCCGCTGCGCTGGTAGAGCTGGCACGAGAGCCGCCCGTTCGCGACGTAGAACTGGAACAGGCAGTGACAGGGCGCGAGGGCCATGCGCGCGATTTCGCCGGGGTTCCAGGCGCTCACGATGTGGCGGCGCGAATCGGGCTGCTCGCGGATGGACCTCAGGACCTCGGCAATCTGGTCCACCACCCCGCCGTCCGCCGTGCGCCACGAGCGCCACTGCGCGCCGTAGACCGGGCCGAGGTCGCCGTTCGCGTCCGCCCATTCGTCCCAGATGGCGACCTTGTTCGCCTTCAGGTAGGCGATGTTGGTGTCGCCCCTGAGGAACCAGAGCAGCTCATGAATGACCGACCGCAGGTGCAGCTTCTTGGTCGTGACCGCGGGGAAACCGGCCGCGAGATCGAATCGCATCTGGTGCCCGAACACGCTCAACGTGCCCGTTCCCGTCCGGTCGGATTTGCGCCCCCCCTCGTGACGCACCCGGCGCAGCAGTTCGAGATAGGGTTTCATCAGAGGGAATGTTTACCACGGGGACACGGCGACGCGGAGGGGAAAAAAGGCGCGATGCGCTATGCCTCCACTCCGTGCTCTCCGCGATTAACTGTTCTTCTCCAGCATCAGGGCGGCCTGAACCGCGATCTGGATCGCGCCGCGGATGTTGCGGTCCAGCGACAGGGCGTCCTGGCCGGGCGCGGTCCAGGGCGTGCGATCCGAGACCGTGCAGATGGTCCCGGCGCGCAGGCCGAACAGGCCGCACAGGGTGAACAGCGTCGCCGACTCCATCTCAACATTTAACACGCGCGCGCGTTTCCAGTCGGCGCCGACGTCGTTCATGCCGCTTTGTTCATAGCCGCCGAAGGACATGGGCAGGATGCGTCCGTCCGGCCCCATGACCTTGTTGCGCGAGTAGAAGCCGTCCACCGACACCGTCAGGCCGGCGTGGAACCGTTGCCCCGAGGTCTCGGCGGCCCGGGCGAGCGCGGAGACGACCCGGTAATCGGCGACGGCGGGATATTCGAGGCCGACATAGCTGCGCGACGTGCCGTCATCGCGCACCGCGCCGGTGCTGATGACATAATCCCCGAGCTGGACCTGGTCGGCGATGGCGCCGCTGTTGCCGACGCGGATGAAGGTGTGGGCGCCGAGTTTGGCGAGTTCCTCGACCAGGATGGCGAGCGAGGGGCCGCCGATACCCGTGGAGGCGGCCGTCATCCGGACCCCGTTCACCGAGCCGGTATGCACGACGTATTCGCGCACGCGGCAGACCTCCCGCAGATCCGCCCAGCCCTCCGAGATCTTCGGCACGCGGCCCGGATCGCCGGGCAGGAAGGCGTAGCCCGCGACCTCGCCCTCACCCAGGCCCGTGATAATCTGCGCATTTTTCTTCATGCCCGCTCCCGATATGAATCCGCCGCTCAAAACCGATCCCGGCGCTGGTGGCCATCCCAACCCTTGCGCTGCGGGGGCCCGGCCGGCGTGGCAAGCCCGCCGGGGGCCGGGAGGATTCCGTGATGGCCTCCCGTCTCGCACCGACCCTTGACCTCGCTCCCATAAGTATTATGGTTGCCCGCGAATGACAACAGCAGATCCATCGGGCGCCGTTGCCGAGCGCTGGGTATGCACGTGTTGCGGCTACGTTTACGATCCGGAAGCAGGCGACCCGGAGAACGGCGTGCCGCCCGGCACGCCCTTCGCATCGCTTCCGGACGGCTGGGTGTGCCCGCTTTGCATGGCGCTGAAAAAATCATTCGACCGGCTGTAGCCCAGATCGTTGGGGCATGGGTTCACGGGAAATTGGTCGTTTGGTGGCGCGGCGAATTGACGCGAATTCAAGCGCATCCGGAGGCCCCCCCATCCCTGTCCGCCAAACACGCGAAATAATGGAGTGCTCTGGCGGGCCGGGCGCCGGCCGTCCGGACTCCTTCACCAACGGCACGAGGCCGTTGGTGACGGTTCACGTTCGATTCTGCCATTCCTGCTCGGGGCCCGTGAACAGCCGATCGGCCTCGACCGGTCCCCAACCGCCGGCCGGGTAGGCCGCCATGGGAAACGACGGGTCGCCGGCCCATGCGGAGAGAATGGGATTCACCACGCGCCAGGCGGCCTCCACTTCATCCGATCGGGTGAAGAGCGTGGAATCGCCGCGCAGGACATCCAGCAGGAGGCGTTCATAGGCTTCCGGCAATTGTTTTTGCCAGGTCTCCGAATAGGAGAAATCCATTCGCACATTTTCGACCTGCACCTGCATCACGGGGCGCTTGGCGGCGAATCGGAGGGAGATGCCCTCGTCCGGCTGGATGCGGAACACGAGCTGGTTCGGGCTCGTTCCGCTGAGGTCGCACACGTCGCCGTCACACTCGACGGTCTGGAAGAGCTGCAGCGGGGGCTTCTTGAATTGCACGACAATTTCGGTGAGGCGGCGGGCGAGCCGCTTGCCCGTCCGCAGGTAGAACGGCACCCCGGCCCAGCGCCAGTTGTCCATGAACAGGCGGAGGGCCACATAGGTTTCCGTGCGGGAATCCGGGGCCACGCGATCCTCGTCGCGATAGGCCGGTACCCGCGCGCCATTGAGTCCGCCGGCGCCGTATTGCGCGCGCACGACCGCCTGGCGCAGGGCGTCCCCCGCCATCGGGCGGATGGACTGGAGCACCTTCAGCTTCTCGTTGCGGAGGGCCTCCGCGGTCAGGCTGGTCGGCGGCTCCATCGCGACGAGGCACAGCAATTGCAGCAGGTGGTTTTGCAGCATGTCGCGCAGCGCCCCGCTGGCGTCGTAGTAGGCGCCCCGTCCGCTCTCCATGCCGACTGTTTCCGCCGCGGTGATCTGCACGTGGTCCACAAGGTGGTTGGTGAACAGCGGCTCGAAGATCGCATTGGCGAACCGGAAGGAGAGCACGTTCTGGACGGTCTCCTTCCCGAGGAAGTGGTCAATGCGATAGACCTGCGATTCGTGGAGATGGTGAAGCACGACATGGTTCAGCGCGCGCGCGGAATCGAAGTCCACCCCGAACGGCTTCTCGATCACGACGCGCGTCCATTCGGGGGCCTCGGGCGACTGCACCAGGTCGGCCGATTTCATGTGCCCGAGCACGGGGCCGAAGAGGTCGGGGCGTATGGAGAGGTAGTACACGTGATTGGCCGGGAACACGCGCCGGTCGAACAGGCGAAGGCGCAGGGCCCGGAAGGCGTCGAACTGCTCGATGTCGCCGCGCTGGTAGAATACGTGTCCGCAGAAACTGCGGAGGACCTCGTCGCGCACGGGCAGTCGGGTGAAGCGCCGGACGGCCTCCGCGGCGAAGCCGCGGAAGCCTTCATCGTCATAGTCGCGCCGGGCGAAACCCACGACGGCGAAGCGCGCGGGCAGCAGCCCCTGCGCATACATCGCATAGAGGGCGGGCATGAGTTTGCGCTGCGTGAGGTCGCCCGACGCGCCGAGGATGACGATCGTCACCGGGCGATCGAGGCGCATGGAGGGAAAGGCCGGGATGGCCAGGTCCTCGCCGGCGGCGGGCATGGGCGGGTCCGTCATGGGGATGCGGCCGTCCGGTCGTTCAGGCGCCAGTCGAAAGACGTATACCGGATCCGAAACCGGTCCACACGTCCCCATTCCGGCGGGGCTTTCTCGTTGAGAAACCCCCTGAGCGATCCGAATTTCCGTTCGAAGTCACCGGCATGCATACGAAACAGGGGGGAAAGATGCACGCGCCCCCGGTCTTTGTCTATCCGGTTGTACGGCCGGGCCGAGAGAAAGGCATGCGCCTGGTCGTCGAGCTGCGCGAAGAGCCGTTCCGCGTCGTAGGGCTCGGCGCGAAGGGGCGGCCCGCCGCGGGCCGCCGGGCTCAGGGCCATCAGCATCATCGGCTCGGCGTAATCGCGGCGGATGTAGTTTCGGAACAGGACGTCGAGCGAGACCTTGTAGCCCAGGAGGGGAACGACCTTCCACTGGAACGGATCGCCGCTGAACCATCCGCCCGCCTGCCGGATGCGCTTCAGCGGATAATCGTCCGCGACGATCTTGAGGACGGCCAGGTTGTGGAGGTTGGCGAGATGGGCGAGCCGTTGGGGCACCGTCCACCCGTTGAACTCCCAGGCCGAGACCGATGCGTAGCCGTCCAGGCACGCGGCGAGCAGATCCCGGCGTTGGGCCAATGTCCGGTAATCCACCCGTCCCTCGCGCACGTGGGCGGCGAGCAGTTCGGCATACAGGCGCTCGCGCGCCGCATCCGGGCTGGGCCCGGCATGCGCGGCCATCGCGACCGTCAGCATCGCGAAACAAAGGGGCGTGAACCGGCTCATGGCGGCGCAACCATGACATAATCGCGGGGGGCGCGCTGACAAGCCTTTTCCCGCGCGTCGCGCCGGCGCCGGGGCCGGCGTTTCTCGTTCCCCGTCTATCGGCTTGATCGCGCACCCGGCTTCTGGTCTTCTCTCCGGTCCGGAGAACGAACCATGAACATCACCATTCTGAGGGAATCCGCGCCGGGCGAGCGGCGGATCCCCCTGGTCCCGGCCTCGGTGGAGAAGCTCGTCAAACTTGGGGCCGAGGTGCATGTGGAAAAGGGCCTCGCCTCGACCCTGGGCATTCCGGACACGGAATACGAGAAGCGCGGCGCCCGGCTCTTCCATGACCGCGCGGCCGCGCTGGCCGCCGCCGACCTCATGCTCCGCCTGCGCAAGCCGCTCCCGGAGGATATCCCCCATTTCAAGAAGGGGGCGCTGCATTTCAGCTATCTCGACCCGTTCAACGAGCCGGAGTTGATACACCGGCTGGCCGCGGCGGGGGCCAGCGCGTTCAGTCTGGAACTCATCCCGCGATCCACCATCGCCCAGAAAATGGACGTGTTGAGCTCACAGGCGAATCTGGCCGGCTATGTCGCCGTGGTTTTGGCCGCGCAGCGGCTCGACAGGATTTTCCCGATGATGTCCACGCCCGCCGGGACGATCGCGCCGGCCCGCGTGTTCATCATCGGGGCCGGCGTGGCGGGGCTCCAGGCCATCGCGACGGCCAAACGGATGGGCGCGATCGTGGAGGCGTTCGACACGCGGCCGATCGTCGAGGAGCAGGTGAAGTCGCTGGGCGCGAAATTCGTCAAGGTGGACCTGGGCGAGACCGGCCAGACAAAGGACGGCTACGCCAAGGCCCTCACCGAGGAGCAACTGGCGAAGCAGCGCGAGGCGATGGCGCGCCACTGCGCCGGCGCCGATGTCGTGATTTCCACGGCGCAGGTTTTCGGCCGGCGCGCGCCGCGGATTGTCACGGCCGACATGGTGCGGGGCATGAAGCCCGGCAGCATCGTCGTGGACCTGGCCGTGGAGACCGGCGGCAACGTGGAGGGTTCCCGCCTGGACGAGGATGTGGACATCAACGGGGTCCGGATTCTCGGATTCGGCAACATGCCCGGCCGCGTGCCGGTCCACGCCAGCCAGATGTTCTCGAGCAACCTCGTCAACTTCGTGGAGCATTTCTGGGACAAGGCGAACAAGACGTTCGACCTGCGGATGGACGACGTGATCATCAAGGGCAGCCTGGTCACGCACGGCGGCGCAATCGTCAATGAAATGGTGCTGAACGCACTTCAACCGCGGAATTGAAAGGGGGCGAGTCATCATGATGGGATTGCTTTTCTTCGTCTTTGTGCTGGCGATCTTCCTCGGTTTTGAACTCATCTCGAAGGTCCCCTCGCAGCTCCACACCCCGCTGATGTCCGGGTCGAATGCCATATCGGGCATCACCATCGTAGGCGCCCTGGTCGCGGCCGGGCATCCGCACGGCGGCGCGCTCGTGACCGTGCTGGGCGTCATCGCGGTGGCGGCGGCCATGATCAATGTCGTCGGCGGCTACCTCGTCACCCATCGCATGCTGGGCATGTTCAAAACCAAATCCTCCGGCGGGTTGCAGAAATGATCGCACACCTTCAGCCGTTTATTAACTACCTGTACATCATCGCGTCCGTCCTGTTCATCGTCGGCCTCAAGATGCTCAGCCGGGCGGACACCGCGCGGCGCGGCAACATGATTTCGTCCGTCGGCATGCTGATCGCGATCGCCGCGACCTGCCTGCTGGCGGGCATGGAGTACCACTGGATATTGGCGGGCCTGCTCATAGGGTCCGGCATCGGCGCGGCGGCCGCTCGGGGTGTCAAGATGACATCCATGCCCGAAATGGTGGGCCTGCTGAACGGATTCGGGGGGTTGGCCAGCATGCTGGTGGCGTGGGCGGAGTACCACAAGTGGGTGAAACTCGGATGGGCGGAGTATGCCGTGACGCTGCTGCCCGATAATCCCGCCGCGGCGAACCCCCTTTTCGCGTCCGTTGCCATCGCGTTCACGGCGGTGGTGGGCGCTATGACCTTTTCCGGCAGTTTGATCGCCTTTCTCAAGCTCGCCGAATGGATGCCCGGCAAACCGATTCTCTTCCGGGGCCAGCAGTTCGCGAACGCGCTTGTGCTGCTGGCGATCCTGTGGGCCGCGGTCGTCTTCTGCATGGGGCCCGGTGCGCCGGCGGCCTACGGGGCGTTTGCCGCCCTGATGCTGGTCGGGCTCGTGTTGGGCGTCACCTCCGTGATCCCCATCGGCGGCGCGGACATGCCCGTCGTCATTTCGCTGCTGAACAGCTACTCGGGCATCGCGGCGGCCGCGGCCGGCTTCATCATCCTGAACAATGTGCTGATCGTGGCCGGCTCGCTGGTCGGCGCCAGCGGCATCATCCTGACCCAGATCATGTGCAAGGCGATGAACCGCTCGCTTGCCAACGTGCTCTTCAGCGGCTTCGGCGCAGTCGCCGCGAAAAAATCGGAGGGCTACAAAGGCGAGGCGAAACCCATCAGTTCCGAGGATACGTACCTGCTGCTGGAGGCCGCGCGTTCCGTCGTCATCGTGCCGGGGTACGGCATGGCCGTCGCGCAGGCCCAGCACGCCGTGCGAGAAATGGGCGAATTGCTCATCGCGAACGGATGCGATGTCCGCTACGCGATCCACCCGGTCGCGGGCCGCATGCCGGGTCACATGAACGTGCTGCTGGCCGAGGCCAACGTCCCCTATGAGCAGCTGGTCGAACCGCAGGACGTGAATCCCGTCATGGAGACGGTGGATGTCGCGATGGTCATCGGCGCCAACGACGTGGTGAATCCGGCCGCCCGGGAGGACAAGGCCAGCCCGATCTACGGCATGCCGATCATCAATGTGGACCATGCGAAGACCGTCATCATCCTCAAACGCAGCATGGCCTCCGGGTTCGCGGGCATAGACAATCCCCTCTTCTTCAAGGACAACGCGCGCATGCTGTTCGGCGACGCGAAGGCCAGCGTGTCCGCGCTCGTGGCCGAGTTCAAGTCAACCTGAACGGGAACGCGCGGCATGGACTTCAAACCCGTTGCGCGCTGCGGGACGATGATCCGCGCGCGCTGTTTTGACCATGAAGGCGCGTTGTCCTCCGCGCTCGCCGACACCCTGGCGGCCGCCCTCCGCGCGGCGTGCGCCCGCCCGACCGCCATCATGCTGGCGGGCGGTTCGACGCCGCTCGCGGCGTACGGCCGGCTGGCCGCGCTTGGCCTGCGCCCCGACCCGTTGTGCCGCGTCCTGTTTTCCGACGACCGCCTGGTCCCGCCCGATCACGCGAAGAGCAATTTTCATCACATCGCGCCGCTCTTTCGCGCGGCGGGGCTGGCCCCGCACCAGATCCTGCGCGTGCGGGGCGAAGTCCCCCTCGCCGAGGCCGCGAGCGAGTACCATGCCCAGCTCGAATCCTTTTTCGCTTCCGGCGGCGAAATCGCGCTCGGCGTGCTGGGGCTGGGGGCCGATGGCCACACCGCCTCACTGTTCAGCGCCGAGGATATCGCGCGCGGCCAAGGGCGCTACGCCGTGGGCGTCCAACGGCCCGACGGGCTGGCGGGCGTGAGCGTGACGCCGGCCTTGTTGCGCCTCGTTTCCCGGCTCGTTTTCGTCGTCGCGGGAGACGCCAAGCGGGAAACGGCCGCCGCGCTGTTGCGCCGACCGCCCGCGATCGCCGCCGCCATTGCCATTAATGATCACCCCGGTGTCGAGCTGTGGACCGACCGGGCGGCCTGGCCGTTGTAAGGCCGGCGCGGAGGATCACAGCCTGCGGCTGGCCTTTTCAAGCCGCTTTCGCTCGCCCGCCGTGAGGCTCTGGATCCCCTCCCGGGCGATCTTGTCGAGCAGGCGGTCGGTATCGGCCTTGGCGGCCTCGTGGATGGCGCCGGTCGGGCGCCGCCACCATTCAGGACGGAACAGCACGATCGTATAGAACAGGCCGGCCACCGCGCCCGCCAAATGGGCCGAGTAGGCGATTCCGCCGGACATCGGCGCAATCGTGAAAACCAACTGGACCAGGCCGAGCAGCACGGCCAGCGTCCGTGCCTTCAGGGTGACGGGCAGCACCAGGAACAGCAGGAGGGTAATCTCCCGCCTCGGGAACAACACCGCAAAGGCCGACAGGACGCCGAAGATCGCGGCGGACGCGCCGACGCAGACGCCTTCGTAGGGGTAGGTCAACAGGACCCATCCCAGCCCACCCAGCACACCGGATAACAAATAGAGGATGACAAAGTGCCGGGTCCCGATCGCGCGCTCGACTTCGTTGCCGAGCGCATAAAACATGAGCATGTTGATCAGCAAATGGAACGGCCCCCCGTGCAGGAACTGGTAGGTCGCCAACTGCCAGAGGCGGCCGCTCATCATGCCCGGCACGCTCAATCCGAGCAGTTCCTCAAACGGCATGCGCAGGATGTGCTGGCCGAGCAGTTGGGCCACGTAGACCGTCGGTATGGCGATGAGCAGCATCCGCGTGGCCGGGGCCACGCGCGCATCGGGCATCCAGGACGAATTCCACATGGGTCCAGTTAACCACAAACCCTCCGCGCATCCAACACGGCAGGGCAACTTCTTTCGGGCTCATTTTGACAATCCCGGCGTGCTGCTCTATCTTGCCCCCCCTGTGAACGAAGCGGGCCGGTAGCTCAGTTGGTAGAGCACGAGACTTTTAATCTTGTGGTCGAGGGTTCGAGTCCCTCCCGGCTCACCACCCCATTCCAATTCGGGCCTGAAGCGTCATGACGAGGTGGGGCGGCCCGGCTCGCGCCGCCGCGCGTGCGGCGCGCGGGGCCCGCGCGCCCCGCCTGCGAAATACGACACGTTCGACGAAGAACTGGCTGCATCCCCGTGAACCGACGCGACGTTAGAGCCGTACTGGAAGTCCACGTGGTCCGCCTTGCGCTCGCGCTTCTCCCCCGGCTGTCCCACCGCGCGCTGAGCCGCCTGGCCCGCGCGATGGCGGCCTTCGGCGCCCGCTGGGGCGGCGAGCGCAACCGGAGGGTCGCGCTCGCCAACCTGGCGTTGGCCCTTCCCGACCGCACCGCGGCGGAACACCGCGCCATCCTGAAGCGTTCCATCCAAACCTTTGTGCTTTCCATGCTGGAGGTCTTCTGGCTGGCGCGCGACACGCACCGCCGAATAGACCAGTTGCTTCGACTGGGACCCGGGCACGACGCGCTGTTGAAAATCGGGCCGGCCGTTTGCGTGACGGCGCATATGGGGAATTGGGAGCTATTCGGCATGGCCGTTTCCCGCCGCACCGGCCAGCCGCTGACCAGCGTCGCCGCCGCGATCAAGAACCACCGGGTGGATGCGCTGTTCAATGAGTTGCGGCGTGTCACCGGCCAGCACATGGTCCCGCGCAAGGGCGCCCTTCGCCAGTTGATCAAGGCCTTGCGGGGCGGCGGTTTGATCGCCCTGCTGCTGGACCAGAATACCAAGCCGGTAGAGGGCGGTGTGTTCGTGGATTTCCTCGGCCGGCCCGCGCCGATTTCGTCCGCCGCCGCGGTGCTCGCGATCCGGCTCAACGTGCCGATCGTGATCTCCTTCGCGTTGCCGGACGGGCGCGGCGGCTATACGGCGACGGAACCGGTATTGGTGGACCGTTCGGGAATCCCGGAGGCGGAGGAAGAGGCTGTCCGCGTGCTGACCCAACGCATCGCCGACGAGCTGTCCGCCCAGATCCGGAAGACTCCGGAGTTCTGGGTGTGGAGCTACAAACGCTGGAAGATCCGCCCTCCGGGCGGCCGGGCCGAGGACTATCCCTATTATTCCCGCGCGCTCCACGCGCGCGATCTTCCGGTCGCCGAGCGCTGAAGAATTCCCGCATGGCGCGCCCCGGAAGGAACGGCCCGGAGGCCGCTCTCTGCCAGCATACAGCGTATATTTTCGGCAGCTGGTAATAAATGTGTCGCGCCGATAAAGAAGAAGTTGGAGCCGCAACGCCCGCGTCGCGTTTGGAGCATACGCCCGGCGCGGTCGCCGGGTCTCCATGCTCAAGGATTATATGCTGGAGCCGCGACGCCCGCGTCGCGTTTGGGGCATACGCCCGGCGGGGTCGCCGGGTCTCCATGCTCACGGATTATATGCTGGAGCCGCGACGCCCGCGTCGCGTTTGGGGCATACGCCCGGCG
>CAYMCD010000047.1:0-22114 GCA_964388845.1 uncultured Verrucomicrobiota bacterium | reverse complement strand
CCCATGCGGTCATTTCACTTGCTACAGAACCGGTCAGATCATTTGCTACCGACACCCTCGCGCCCGTCGCCTTGACGGGTGGGGGAGGGTGGGCTAGCCTCGCGCCCTTCGCCTCCATGTCAAAACAGACGATCCAGATTCTTCCATCCCTGCTGGCCGCGGATTTCGGCCATCTGGCGGATGCCTGCCGGGCCGCCGGGGAGGCGGGCGCGGACGGGCTGCATCTGGATGTGATGGACGGGCACTTTGTGCCCAATCTCACCATGGGGCCGGACATCGTGCGCGTCGCGCGCAATTCCACGCGGATTCCGCTGAGCGTCCACCTGATGTGCAGCCGTCCCGCCGTCCTGCTGGACGCATTCCTGGACGCCGGATCCGACCTCATTCTCCTCCACGTGGAGGCGCATGACGATCCGCGCCCCCTGTTGGATCGCATTCGCGGCAGCGGAAAGCGGGCCGGCGTTGTCCTCAATCCGGAAACGCCGGCAGAGGCCCTCGGCGGATGCCTTCCGGCCTGCGACGAGGTCCTGTTGATGACCGTGCATCCCGGATTCGGGGGACAGCCTTTTCTCGACTCGGTGTTGCCGAAGATCGCGCGCGTGCGCGCGATGGCCCCCGCGCTGGATATCTCCGTGGATGGCGGCATCACGAACGATACGGCCGTGGCCTGCGCGCGGGCCGGCGCCAATGTCCTGATCGCCGGGACGTCGCTCTATCGCGCGCCCGACATGAAAGCGGCGCTGGCCCGGATGCGCGCGGCCTGCGAGACCGTGCGGGCCTGATCCCATGCGCGACCTGTCCCACATCCGGAATTTCTGCATCATCGCCCATATTGACCACGGCAAGTCCACGCTGGCGGACCGCCTGCTTGAACTGACGGCCACCATCGAAAAGCGAAACATGCAGGCCCAGGTCCTCGACGCCATGGACCTGGAACGCGAACGCGGGATCACCATCAAGGCGCATCCGGTGACGATGTTCTACACCGCGAAGGACGGGCGGCGTTACACCTTCAACCTCATTGACACGCCGGGGCATGTGGATTTTTCGTACGAGGTCCAGCGCAGCCTCTCGGCCTGCGAGGGCGCCCTGCTGGTCGTGGACACGACCCAGGGCGTGGAGGCGCAAACGGTGGCCAACACATACCTGGCGAACGGGCAGGGGCTGACCCTCATGCCGGTCCTGAACAAGATTGACATGCAGAATGCGCATGTCGAGGAGGCCGAGACGCAGCTGGAGGAGATTCTGGCCATCCCCGCGCACGACGCGTTCAAGGTGAGCGCGAAAACCGGCCTCGGCGTCGCGGAATTGCTCGAAGGGATCGTGGCCCGGATTCCGCAGCCCCACACCACGGGCGAGGCCCTGCGCGCGCTCGTGTTCGTTTCCAGCTACGACACGTTTCGCGGCGTCGTGACGTATGTGCGGGTCGTTGACGGCGCCTTCAAGGCCGGCGACCGGATCCGCCTGCTGAGCACCGGGCGCGATTACGAAGTCAAGGAAGTCGGCATTTTCACCCCGGGCCCGGTCAAGGTCGAACGGTTGGGTCCCGGCGAGGTGGGCTATTTGACGGCGAACATCAAGGATCCCGCCGAAGTGCGGATCGGCGACACCGTCACGCTGGCCCATCGTCCGACCTCGGTGGCCCTGCCGGGCTTCAAGGATATCCACCCGATGGTGTTCAGCGGCATCTATCCGATTGACACGGCCGACTACGAGAAGCTGAAAACCAGCCTCGAGAAATACAAATTGAACGACAGCTCGTTCAGCTACATGCCCGAGAATTCGATCGCGCTCGGCCTCGGTTTCCGCTGCGGATTCCTCGGCCTGCTCCACATGGAAATCGTCCAGGAGCGGTTGCGCCGGGAATTCGACGTGGACATCATCTCGACCTATCCAAACGTCGTCTACAAGGTCCACACGACCGACGGCCTGGTCACGGAAATCGAGAATCCGACCAAGCTGCCGGAAATCACGCGCATCACGCGCATCGAAGAGCCGATGATCAAGGCGTTCCTCATCTGCCAGAATGAGCACATCGGGGATTTGCTTCAGCTCATCATGGATCGCCGCGGAACGGTTGAAAAAACCGAATCGCTGGACACGCGCCGCGTCATGCTGACCTGCGCGCTGCCGCTCAACGAAATCCTCATTGATTTCCAGGACAAGCTCAAGAGTATCAGCCGGGGATACGCCTCCATGGATTACGAGCATGCGGGATACGTGGCGTCGGATCTGGTCCGCTTGGACATCCTCGTCCACGGCGAGCCGGTCGAGGCCTTTTCCTGCATCATTCATCGCGCCAAATCGGAGGGGCGGGGGCGGCAATTGTGCGCGGCGCTCAAGGAGCTGATCCCGCCCGCGATGTTCCCGATTGCCCTGCAGGCCTCCGTCAACAAGAAGATCGTCGCGCGCGAGACGATCCGCGCCTTTCGGAAGGATGTGACCGCGAAATGCTATGGCGGCGACATCAGTCGCAAGCGGAAGTTGCTGGAGCGCCAGAAGGAGGGGAAGAAGCGCATGAAGCAGGTCGGCAGCGTGAGCATTCCGCAGGAGGCGTTTGTCAAGGTCCTGAAGGGAGGCCTCGAGTGAGCGGGATCCTCGCATGGTTTCGCCGCCGGAAAATGTTGAAGCAGACGGGGCATCTGCTCCACGAGGCCCGCCATCTGCGGCGCATGCGCGAGGACATCGCGGACCGCGAGGCCATCGGGGCGCTGCGCGACGCGGAGCGCGCGCTGGCGCGCGCCCGGGCGGACGGCCCGCCGGACGAGATCGAGGGGCGGGCGGACGCGCTGGGCGCCGCGATGGATGCGTTCGCGCCGAAGCGCGGCAACCCGAGGCTCCGGGAGCACATCGAGATCCTTGTCGTGGCCGTGGCGGTCGCCATGGGATTCCGGACCTATTTCATCCAGCCGTTCAAGATTCCCACCGGTTCCATGCAGCCGACGTTGCACGGCATCACGGTGCAGCCCCAGATCGGCCGGCAGTGGCACGACTATTTTCCGTTGAACCTGGTCTCGCTCGTCCTGTACGGGGAGCGGTATCAGGAGATCCGTGCGCGGGCCACGGGCCTTGTGGATACCCGGTACGAGGAATCCGACGATGCACTCCGGTTCTTCGTCGCCGGGATTCCGCACGAAATGCCGCGGAACATGACGCTGCGCGTGCAGCCGGGTCTGTCGCGGGTCGAGAAGGGCCAGATCCTCGCGTCGGGCCGGGTGCGGCTGGGCGACCATATTTTCGTCAATAAGCTGCGCTACAATTTTTCACGGCCCGTGCGCGGCGATATCTTCGTGTTCAGCACGAAGGGGATTGATTATCCGCGCATTCGGCCCGATTCGTTCTATATCAAGCGAATGGCGGGCCTGCCGGGTGAGCGGCTGACGCTTGATCCTCCGCACCTGGTTGCGGACGGTGTCCGGGTGACGGCCCCGTTTCCGTTCGAGCGCCTCGTGAAGGGCACGGCCGAGGGGTATCACGGGTACCGCTGGCCGCACTATGACCCGCGGATACGCGTGGCGCTCGGCCGCGCGGGACAGGGGTTGCAGTTGTCGTCCTCGCAGTACCTGCCGCTTGGCGACAATACGCTGTCCAGCCTGGATGGCCGCTATTTCGGCGGGGTCGAGCGCGTAAACATCGTGGGTCCCGCGTTCATGGTTTACTGGCCATTCGGTCCGCGCTGGGGCCTGGTCCGGTAAGTGTAGAATCTATCGCATCGGCCAGTCGTCCTCATCATTCCCACCTCATCATTGACACAGGCATGAAAACCGGGCCAATCTCCCCATACAAGCAACGTCGCATAATACATATTATGTCTATATATATAGATACGGGATGCGCTACGTGTTGTGGTTTGGAGGAAGCATCCGGACCGGGACCCACTATGACAAACCAGGCCGCAAGCGGGCCGGATGAATGATTCGCGACAACCAGGGCCGCACCGATCAACGATTGAGCAGCCGGTTGTATAACGAACAGTACTGCTTGGCGGCGGATGCCCACGAGAGATCAAGCCGCATGATCCGTTGCGTGATCGAAGCCCTGCGCTTCGCATCGCCGCATAGCGCGATGGCGCGATCCATGGCATCGAGAAGGGACCCGGCCGTATATTCGGCAAAGGCGATGCCGGTTCCGCCGGCCGGCACGGCGTCCGCATCAGCCACGGAATCAGCCAACCCGCCGACGGAATGGACAAGGGGCAGGGTGCCATAGCGCTGGCTGCAAAACTGCGTGAGCCCGCAGGGTTCCGTCTTCGATGGAATCAACATGATGTCGCTGCCCGCCTGAATCTCGTGGGCCAAACGGGCATCATAGCCGATGCGGACCCCCACCCTGCCCGCCCAGGTTCGGCCCCAATCCAGCGCCATCGCCTCGTACTCCTTCTGACCGGAGCCGAGGAGGACAATCGACACGTCGCGCGCGAGCAGGTCATTCATGCACGCCGCCAGAAGGTCCAGACCCTTCTGGTCAACAAGCCGGGAAATCATGCCCACGACCACCGTGGACGGATCGGCTTTCACCTCCATGCGTCGCAACAGGCGGTCCCGACATGCCTTTTTGCCAGCCATATTCCGCGCGTCGTACGGCGCGGCAATGTGCGGGTCCCTCGCGGGATTCCAGAGCTCGGTATCAATGCCGTTCAAAATCCCGCTGAACCGGTCCTGCAGGCTCCGCAATAGGCCGTCCAGACCGAATCCGTCTCCGGGATTCGTCACTTCCCTGGCATATGTCGGGCTCACGGTCGTGATCCAATCCGAGCCGGTGATGCCGGCCTTGAGGCAGCTCACCTTGCCGTAGTACTCGAATGTGTTCACCGAATAGGCGTTGAACGGCAGATTCGTCAGGGCGAAATCGCCGTCCGGAAAGATGCCCTGGTACGCAATGTTGTGGATTGAAAAAACGACCTTTTCCCGCCGGCCCCGACGCCGGCCGTTCACCCCGTATTCGAGGAAGTACGGAAGCAGACCGGCCTGCCAGTCGTTGCCGTGCACGATGTCCGGCTTCAAGTCCAGATGGTCGAGCAGCGCGACCACGGCCTTCTGGAAGAAGACAAAGCGCTCGAAGTTGTCTTCGTAATCCCGGTCCGGCAGGTTATACAGCCAGGTCCGGTCGAAGAATTCGTCGCGCCGGATAAAAAACGTCGTCACGCCGGCCTCATCGAGGCGGAGGATATCGCCGGTATAATGGCGCATGCCCACCGGCACCGTGATCCGCACGCCGGTCGCCTGCAACGCGCGCGGGCCCTCCAGGACCTGCCGGTAACAGGGCATGAAGCGAAATACCGTGTGGCCCTGCCCCGCCAGGACATGGGGCAACGCCCCGGCAACCTCGGCGAGACCACCCGTTGAAGCGTAGGGTGTGACTTCGCTGGCGATGTAGGCAATCTTCATCAACGGGATGGCTTTCCGTATTTCGCGGCATATAGTCCTCGCCCATGAGTGGTGGAGCAAGCCTCGAAATGCGTTTGATGGCCCTGCTCGCCCGGGCGGATTACAAGCCGTGCCCCCATCGCGAACTGGCCCGTCGGCTTGATCTCAACGGCCGGGAACGAAGGGACCTGCGCGCGCTGCTGCGGGAATCCGAAGCGCACGGCAAGATTGTCCGGCTCCGCAAAAACCGTTGGACGCTCCCATCCGCCGACCGGCAGGTCGAGGCGCGCATCGTCATCTTGCCCGGCGGTTCCGCGATCGCGACGCTCGCGGATCCATCCGGCCGCGCGTATTTCATACCCGCCTCCGCCCTCCGCGGCGCCATCCACGGCGACCGGGTCCAACTGGAGGCGACGGGAAGGCATCGCCACACGCCCGGCGAGCGCCCGACGGCGCGCGTCGTCCGGATCCTCGCGCGGACCCACCGGCGCCTGGCCGGCCTGCTGCTCCGCTCGCGGCGCGCCTGGCAGGTCCTGCCGGAGCATCCCCGCTTCCCGCAGAGCATACAGGTGGCCGCCTTCGCCGACGGGTTGGAACCCGTGGAGCGCCACTATGTCGTGGTGGAACTGGAGAGCCCGGCGCCCGGTAAACGGGGCGATCCGGATGCGCCGCTTCGCGGCGTGGTCGTCGAGGATCTCGGCGAGAATGACCGGCCCGATTTCAGCACCCGCCTTCTGCTCAAACACCACGAGCTGGAGGAGGCGTTCGACGCGGAACTGGAGGAGGCCGCGCGACTGCAACCCGTGGCCCCGCGCCCGCAGGATCTGGCCGGCCGCGAGGACGCGCGCGACCTCCAGGCCATCACGATTGATCCCGCCGATGCGCGCGACTTTGACGATGCCGTCACCCTGCGCCCGGCGCCATGCGGATGGGAACTGGGCGTCCACATCGCGGACGTCTCCCATTTCGTTCCGCCCGGTTCCGCCATTGATCGCGAAGCCGCCCGGCGCGGAAACAGCGTTTACCTGACGGGCGGATTCATCCCCATGCTGCCGCGCCACCTGACCAGCGACGTATGCAGTTTGAATCCGGACGTGGACCGCCTCACGCTGTCGGTCTGGTTCCAACTCTCCCCCGATGCGGAGGTGTTGCGCAGCCGGATCGCGCCCACGGTCATCCATTCGCGGGCGCGACTGGACTATGATCAGGTCCAGCGCCATTTCGACGAACCCGCCCGGAGCGCCGTGCCGGCCGGGCTGCATGAGACCCTCGACCGGATGCGGGAGCTGGCGGCGCGCCTGCGCGCGCGCCGGATGCGGGGCGGCGCGATTGACCTCGTCATGCCGGAAGTGAAATGCCTGCTCGATCCGGATGGGCGGGTGACCCAGGTTCAGCGCCGCGGCGCGCCCGAGGCGTACCAGCTGATCGAGGAATTCATGTTGCTGGCCAATGTAGCCGTCGCGGAGCAGCTCGCCCGGGGTTGCCGTCCGGCCCTCTATCGAATCCATGAGGAGCCGCGGCCGGAGCAGTGGGCGCGGATGAAAAGCGATCTGGCCGCCCTGGCCGTCGAGCAGCCCCTCAAGGAAAAGGACGATCTCAATCGGATCTGCCGCCGCGCGGCGGGCCGGCCCGCCGCGTACCTCGTCAACCTGGCCATCTTGCGGAACCTCAACCGAGCGGCCTATTCGGACCGCAACGCGGGGCATTTCGGGCTCGGCTTCGCGTGCTACACCCATTTCACCTCGCCGATTCGCCGCTATCCCGACCTGCTGGCGCATCGCCTGGTGAAAGCCGCCGCCGCGGGGCAACGGAGTCCGTATACGCACGCGGAACTCCGGCAACTGGCGGATCATTGCTCGCGGACCGAGCGGACGGCGGACGAGGCGGAGGAGGAGAGCCTGCGCGTGAAATGCCTGGAATACTATGCGGCGCGCATTGAACAGGGCGCGACGGGCCCCTACCCCGCGCTGATCACGGGCGTGAATGCGCGGGGGCTCATGGTCGAGTTGGAGGAGTCGCTCCAGCGCGCCCTGATTCCCCTGCATGAACTCGGCCGCGATGATTTTGAAGTCCGCGCCGAGCGGGGCTTCGTCAGGGGGCGGAGAAGCCGCAGGATGTACCGCATCGGCGATCCCGTGCGCGTGGATCTCGTCCGCGTGGACAAGGCCCGGCGGCGCATGGATGTCGCGCTCGCCGGCGGCGATGCGCCGGGCGGGGCGCCCCGTCAGCGGATCAGGTAGATCAGTTTGTCTTCCTTCTCGCCGCGCTCGATGTCGAACACCAGCGCGCTGACCCGGTTCTTCATGAATTCCGAGAGGAAGTATTCAGCCCGGCGCTGGCTGACCATCCGCATGGAGTTGACGCGGCGGATCACGTCCCCCTCCTGCAGTCCGAGGGCCCGGAAGAATTCGCCTTCGCCTTCCGCGTTCAGGTGGTAGCCGGTGATCTGCTGTTCCCCGTCGTAGAGCGGCTTGAGCGAGGCATACACGTTGGCGATGCGCTCCGGATCCTCCATCACCTCCGCGTAGTAGCGCAGCAGTTCCTCCCGCCGGATGACCCAGCGATTCTCGCCCACGCGCTTTCCGAAACGCGTGGACTCCAGCGCCGGCATGTCCTCCATTCCCGGCGACTCGCCCGCGCCGGCCGCGCCCCCGCCCGCGGGGGCCCCCGCCGTGAGGGCGCTGAAACTGAGTGTGATTTCATAGTCAACGCCGTCCCGCTGGAGCAGGACCCGTTCCCGTTCGATCCGGCTCACTCGGTAGCCGTCAATTTCATCGTCGGTTTGCAGCACCATCTGCCGCTTGGCGGACAATTCGTCAATGATCGCGCGGCTGCGCACCGCGGCATCGCCCCCGCCCCCGTCCTCGGCATACAGGAAAAACGTGCCCGCCAGCCGGAACCGATCGGAGAGCGGCCCGGCCGAGGCGGATGAGCCGGTCGCCGGACGCACGCGCCTCCAGGCCTCGCGTTCCAGCGGTCCGGATGGGGTGTCCGGCGGAGATCCGACGGGCGATCCGCCCGGGACCTGTGTCACATCAACGGCCGCGGGCAGGCGCGCGAACCGGTACGCGTAGTACGCGGCACAACACAACGCGGCGATCGCGACGAACGCCGCCGATGCGCCGGACACTCTGCCCCACACGGAATTCATATTGCGTTTAAAGGAGCTTGCGGGTGCGGTAAGCCGGATTCTGTCTCCGCGCAAGGCGGACCAGTCATTTATCTGCTCTCTTTCGAGAGGGTGTGCGATCAACCCGAGGTCATGCGCATGGGGTCACCATGCGATCCCCCGCTCGCGCGGGAGGAGACGGGCCGCCTCAAACCTCCTATTTGATCTTGCTCCGGATGGGGTTTGCCTTGCCCCCGCGTCTCACGGCGCGGGGCGGTGGTCTCTTACACCGCCGTTTCACCCTTATCCCGACACCCGCCTTGCGGCATCGTCGGGACGGTATATTTTCTGTGGCACTTTCCGTCGCGGCGGATCACCCGCCGCCCTCCCGGCCGTCTCCGGCCGGGACATCCCGCCCTGTGGAGTCCGGACTTTCCTCCCGCGCGGTTTCCCGCGCGGGCGACCGGGCACCCTCAAGCTCCGGCCACACGTTACCCGTTCAGGTCCGCCAATACAAGATGCGCCCGCAAAAGGTGCAGCAGGCGAGACTCTCGCTTCGCTTGGCATCCTGAATGAGCTGGGGCGGCAATTTCATGTGGCAGCCGCCGCAGGATCCGCTCTCAACCGGGACGATGGCGAAATCGCCGGTGTGGTTGAAGATGCGCTCGTAGCGGCCGCGCCAATCCGTATCAATGTCCGCCGCCAGGGTGGCGCGCTCGCCCTGGAGCTTCTTCTGGTCCTCGCCCATGGTGGAAAGGAGCTGGTCCAGGGCATTCGCGTCCACCTTGACCTCCTGTTCTTCCTGCTTCAGGCGCTGCTCCATCAAGGCCGCGTTTGCCCGGAGTCCCTCGGTCTCCTCCATGAGGACGATCTCCCGGTCCTCCTGCTCGCGGATCGCCTTCTCGACGCCCGCCACCTCGCGTTCGATGGTGCGGTATTCCTCGTTGGTCCGGACGCTGTTCTGCTGGGTCCGCAGTTTGAGGATGCGCTCCCGCTGCGATTCGATTTCCAGTTCCACGGCCTTGATGGCGGCGCTGTTTTTCTTGAGGCTCTCCTGCGCCGCGGCCAGGGCGGCCTTGTGTTCGTTGAGGCGCGCCTCGCTCAGCTTCTTCCGCGTGGGGATCTCTTCGCTGTCACGGAGGATTTGTTTGATCTTGCGGTCCCGGTCTTGAAGCACCAGCAGCTTTTCGATCGTGGTCAAAATGAGCCTCCTGACAAGGGGGCGACCATACGTGAGGGCCGCGGCCCTTGTCAACGGCACTGCCATCGCACCGCTGTAAGGAATGGCGCGCCGCCCCGAATTCCGTCCATGAACGCAAAACGCGCCCTGGTGGTGTTTTTCTCCGTTGTGCTGGCGGCCATGGGCTGGGCCACGGTCCGGGCAAGTCTCGACCGCGGGGTCCTGGTAGCCGCGGCCGATCTGATCCAGGATCCCTGGTTCCTCGCCACCTTGTTGGACGCGTATTTCGGTTTCCTGACGTTCTACGCGTGGGTCTTCTACAAGGAATCGTCGTGGGGTCCTCGGGCGGCCTGGCTGGGCGCGATTCTATTGCTTGGAAATTTCGCCATGGCGTTCTATGTATTGCGCCAGATTGCGCGGCTGCCGCCGGGCCGCCCGGTCAGCGATATCCTTCTTCGCCGGTAGCCATGACGTATTTCCGAAAAATCACCGGGACGCTGCTGGAGCTGCTCCGGCAGGGCGTCACCCCCGCGAGGATCGCCCTTTCCCTCGTCGCCGGTCTGCTCATCGGCGTGATGCCGGTCCTCGGCGTGACCACGGCGTTGTGCATCGCCCTGGCGATACCGCTCCGCCTTAACATGGTGGCGATCCAGGCCGTCAACTGGCTCGTCTATCCGCTCCAACTGGCCCTGTTGCTCCCGTTCTACCGGGGCGGCGAGTGGCTCTTCCGCGCGCCGCGCCTCGGCTTGATGCCGTCGGAAATCGTGGAGTTGTTCGGCGACGGCGTTTTCCACGCGATTTCCACACTATGGGACACCACGCTCCGGGCGCTCGTCGTATGGCTGGTGTGCAGCCTGATCCTGGCGCCCCTGCTCTATCTCCTCCTGCGCCCCCTCCTCCATCGCCTCATGATCCGCCGCGCGCGCGCGGTCGAGGGGGCCGCATGACGATGCTGCTCTGGACTCTGTACGGCTGGCTCGGCGCCGCGGCGCTGATGGCCTTGTTGTGGATCGTTCAACGCAGGACCGGCAACGCCGGCGTGGTGGATGTCGGCTGGGCGTTCGGCATCGCCACGCTCGCCGTCGTCTATTCGCTGCTGGGCCCCGCGCCTCTGCACATTCGCCTGCCCGCCGGCGCCATGGGGGCGCTGTGGGGATTCCGCCTCGCGTGGCACATCCACCGGCGCGGCCACGGTAAGCCGGAGGACGGCCGCTATGCCCAACTGCGCCGGGATTGGGCCGGCGCGTTCCAGGGCAAACTGTTCGCCTTCTACCAGTTTCAGGGCCTCACGGTCGCGCTCCTCGCCCTCCCCTACCTGCTCGTCGCGTTCCATCGCGCCGCCGAATGGGGCTGGGTCCATGCCGCCGGGCTGTCGGTCTGGGCGGTGGGTTGGATCGGCGAATCCGTAGCCGATGCGCAACTCGAGGCGTTCAAGCGGATCCCCGGGAAAAAGGATCCGGTCTGCCGGTCGGGCCTCTGGGGCTACTCCCGGCATCCGAACTATTTTTTCGAATGGCTCACGTGGGTCGGCCTCGCGGTCTATGCCCTCGCGGCGCCGTACGGTTGGATCGCGCTCGCCTGCCCCGCGGCCATCCTGCACATCCTGCTCAACGTCACCGGCGTGCCGGCCACCGAGGAGCAGGCGGTCCGATCCAAGGGCGACGCCTACCGCCGGTACCAGGCGGACACCAACGCCTTCTTCCCAGGCCCGCGCCGGAAAGGATCCCCATGAGCGTATGGAACTGGATTGAACGCGAACGGGTGCCGGATTTCCTCCTGCGCTTCGGCATTCGCCGCCTGCTCGAGCGCCGGCTCCGCCAGGAGACCGAAAGGGCGCGTACCGAGAACACCCCCGCCCGATTCGCGGAGGAACTCGCCCGAAGCCCCATCGCGATCCACACGCGCGACGCCAACGAGCAGCACTACGAAGTGCCGACGAGCTTCTTCCAAACCGTGCTCGGCCCGCGCCTGAAATACAGCAGCTGCTGGTGGGACCGGAACACCTCCGGCCTGGCCGGGGCAGAGGAGCGCATGCTGGCCCTCACCTGCGAACGCGCCCGCCTCGCGGACGGGCAGGACATCCTCGAGCTGGGCTGCGGGTGGGGCTCCCTCTCCCTCTTCATGGCCGAACGCTATCGCCGCGCCCGCATCACCGCCGTATCCAATTCGCGCACGCAGAAGGAATTCATTGACGCCGAGGCCCGCCGCCGGGGGCTGGACAACCTCACCGTCATCACCTCCGACATGAACGACTTCGACACCGAGCGCCGCTTCGACCGCGTCGTCTCCGTCGAGATGTTCGAGCACATGCGGAACTACGCGCTCCTGCTGGAACGCATACGCCGCTGGCAGAAGCCCGGCGGCGAGCTGTTCGTCCACATCTTCTGTCACGAACGCTTCGCCTATCCGTTTGAAACCGATGGGGACAACGACTGGATGGCGCGCTATTTTTTCACCGGCGGCATCATGCCCTCCTTCGATCTGCTCGCGCGGTTCGACCGCGACCTGCACGTGGCGGAGTCATGGAAAGTCAACGGGCGCCACTATTCGTGGACGCTGGAGGCCTGGCTGGAACGCATGGACGCCAACCGGCCCGCCCTCTGGCCGCTGTTCGTCGAGACCTACGGCGCCGGCCAGGCTCGCACGTGGTGGGTCTATTGGCGGATCTTTTTCCTCTCCTGTTCCGAACTGTTCGCCTATGGCGGCGGAAACGAGTGGTACGTAGGCCACTATCGCTTTGTCCAGACGCCGCGCTGAAAAGTTCCAACGTCTGTAAAAACTCCGCGGCGGCGCTTCCAACGTCTGGAATTTACAGACGCTGGAAATTCCCGGCGCCCGTCACGGAGGCGGGCGTTGCGCGAGAAGGCGCTGGACGTGCTTGCCCAGCAGGTCGGTCTCCAGGTTGACCGCGTCGCCGGCCTTCAGCTCGCTGAACGAGGTGTTCGACCACGTGTGCGGGATCAAATGCACGGTGAATCCGTCGCGCATCAGGTCCACGAGCGTGAGGCTGACGCCGGAGACCGCGATGGAGCCCTTGCCGACCATCTGGGCCATCAGCTCCGGCGCGCAGGCGATCTCCAGGATCCGGTCGCGGCCGACGGGCGTGATCATCCGCGCCCGCCCCACGCCGTCCACATGGCCCGTCACGAAGTGTCCGCCGAGCGGGTCGCCGACGCGGAGGGCGCGCTCCAGGTTCACGCGGCGGCCGGCTGTTTTCGACCCGAGGTTGGTCCGGTCGAAGGTCTCTTTCAACACGTCGAATGTGACGACGCCTTTCCGGTCGCCGGTGACAGTCAGGCAGACGCCCTCCACGGCGATGCTCTCGCCCCTCTCCAGGGCGGGCGTCCACGGCTCGGTGCGGACGTGCAGGCGGCCCTGTCCGCCGCCATGCTCGACGGTCTCCACGACGCCCAATCGCTGAATGATGCCCGTGAACATGGTCATTCCTCCGGTCGCGCGCGTATCCAGATGTCGCGCCCGAGCTTTCTCACATCCGCGATGGCGAGCCGGGGCGCTCGGTCGAGCGCCCAGTCCGTTCCGGCGACGGCCGGTTTTCCGTTCGCGCCGAGCAGGAGGGGCGCGGCGAACCACCAGATCTCATCCGCGCGACGCGCGCGCAGGAAGGAGGCCGCCACGTGACCGCCCCCCTCGCACAGGACATGGAGCAGGCCCCGCGCGCCGAGCAGCCGCAGGATGCGTCCCGGGGCGAACCGGCCGCGGGGCGCGGGCAACACGGCGGTCTCGATGCCGCGCCGGGCGAGCGCGCGGCGGTAGGCCGGCGCGCACCGCGCCGAGATGAGGACCAGCGTCTGCTCGGGATGGCCATCGCTGAAGACGCGGGCGCGGAGCGTGATCCGCCCCGCCCGACGAGGATGGCGTCCACCCGGCGGCGCAGGCGGTGCGCCTCGCGGCGGGCCTCGGGCCCGGTGATCCAGCGGGAGCGGCCGCGCGCGTCGGCGATCCGGCCGTCCAGCGATGCGCCCAGTTTGAGCGTCACATACGGCAGTCCGCGCGTGATCCACGAGTGAAACGGCGCCACCAGTCCGGCGCATTCCGGGCCGCAAACGCCGACGGTCACCGAAAGGCCGGCGCGGCGCAGGATGCGCACGCCGCGCCCGGCGTGATTCGGATTCGGATCGGGACAGCCGATCACCACGCGCCGTATGCCCCGCGCAATGATCTGTTCGGTGCACGGCGGCGCCCGGCCCCAGGTGGAACAGGGCTCCAGCGTGACATAGAGCGTGGCGCCACGCGCCGCGTCGCCGGCGGCGCGCAGCGCATTGATTTCGGCGTGGGGCCGGCCCGCGCGCCGGTGGAAACCGCGACCCAGCAGGCGGCCGTTCCGGACGAGCACGGCGCCGACCGGCGGATTGGGCCGTGTCAGGCCCTCGCCCCGGCGCGCCTGCGCCAGCGCGATCCGCATCCAGCGCTCGTCCTCAATCGGCGGGCGCCGGGGCATGCGCGGGTTCCTTGTGGGGCGACTCGTATCCGAGCAAAGCATCCACAAACGCGGGCGGGTCGAAGGGGGCGAGGTCATCCACGCCCTCCCCCAGACCGACAAACCGGATGGGCAGCTTCAATTCGCGCGCGATGGAGAAGACGAAGCCCGCCTTCGCCGAGCCGTCGAGCTTGGCGACGATCACCCCGGTGAGCGGCGCCGCCTCATGGAAGAGGCGCGCCTGCGCCAGGGCGTTGTGGCCGAGCGCGGCGTCCAGCACGAGCCAGATTTCATGCGGCGCGCCGGGCAGGCTCTTGCCCATCGCGCGCCGCACTTTCGCCAGCTCCTCCATCAGCGGCTGCTTGGTGTGCATGCGCCCGGCGGTGTCCAGGATCGCGACGTCGCAGGAGCGCGCGCGCGGCGGCCAGCGCGTCGAAGGCCACCGCGGCGGCATCCGCGCCGGTCCGCCCGATGACACGTTCACAGCCGATGCGGTCCGCCCAGATGCGCAGTTGCTCGGACCCGGCGGCGCGGAACGTGTCCGCCGCGCCCAACAGGGGGCGGCGCCCCGCGGCCGCCGCGCGATGCGCGAGTTTGGCGCAGGTCGTGGTTTTGCCCGATCCATTGACGCCGACCACGAGCACGCTCAGCAGCGGTTCCACGGCGGGCCATGCGTAGGGCGCGTGGGGGCCGAGCGATTGCACGAGCATCTTGCGAAGCATGTCGCGCGCGTCCACGCGGAGCCCCTTGTAGCCCTCCGCCACGCGGGCGATCCACTCGGCGGCCAGGGCGGGCGGGAGATCGGCCAGCAGCAGCGTCGCCTCCAGATCCTCCAGTGTGGACGCGTCCACCCGTCCGGCCTGTTCGCCGCGGGTGAAGACGCGCGAGAGGGCGTCCGCAAACTGGCGGCGGGTCCGGGCCAGCGCATGGATCCAGGTGACCACGGTATGCTCCTCGTCAGGCGGGCCGGTTGACCGGCGTGGAGGTTCTCGCCGGGCGGGCAAGGGCCTTCCGGGCGCGGTCCAGGATGCCGTTGACGAAGCGGCCTGACTCATCCGAACTCAGTTCCTTGGCCAGTTCCACCGCCTCGTCAATGGAGACCACCGGCGGGACGTCGGCGCGATGGTGCATTTCGTACAGGGCGACCCGCATGACATTCCGGTCCACCGCGCCCATCCGCCGGACATCCCAATGGTCCGCGCACGACTGCAGCACGCGGTCCAGTTCGGCGCGGTTCGCCTCGACCCCGTGGATGATTTCCCCGGCGAACTGGCGGATCTTTTCCGTGGCGGGATGATCCTCCCAGAATTGCCCCAACTGCGCGTCCAGCTCGCCGGAGTTGAAATCTCGCTGGAACAGGAACTGGACGGCGAGGGTCCGGCCTTCGTGGCGTCCGCTCATAGCGCCTCGTCGGCGAGTTTTCGCATGACGCTGGCCATCTCGACGGCCGTTTCGGCGGCGCTCCAGCCGCGGTTCCCCTGCTTGCCCCCGCTGCGCTCCATGGCCTGGTCGGTATTCTGCGCGCCGATCACCCCGTCCACCACGGGAATCCCGGATTCGGCGGCGATCTGGGCGATGCTCGCGGCGACCTGCCGGTTGATGATTTCGGCGTGACCCGTGGCGCCCTGGATGACGACCCCGAGCGCGATCAGCGCATGGTATTTGCCGCACGCCGCCATCGGCCGGAGGACGGAGGGCAGTTCGAAGGCGCCCGGCACCCACACCACGGTGATGTCCTCGGAGCGGGCGCCGCGCCGCAACAGGGCCTCGGTCGCGCCCTGGAGCAGGTTGCGCGTGAAGAGATCGTTGAAGCGGCTGACCGCGATGCCGAAGCGCAGGCCGCCGGCGGAACCGTCACCCATGATCGTTTTCATTCTGGCCGTCCTTTAGAGCAAATGCCCCAGTTTCGATTTCTTGGTTTTCAGATAGCGTTCGTTGTGGGCGGTGGGCGCCTGGATCAGCGGCACGCGCTCGGATATCGTGATGCCGTACGTTTCGAGGCCGGAGATTTTCCGGGGATTGTTCGTCAGGAGCCGGCACGCGTTGACCCCGAGGTCGCGCAGGATCTGGGCGGCCTGCGCGTAATCGCGGGCGTCCGCCTCAAAGCCCAGCTGCTCATTCGCCTCCACGGTGTCGAGGCCCGCCTCCTGCAGCGCATAGGCCCGAATCTTGTGTGCCAGCCCGATGCCGCGCCCTTCCTGCCGCATGTAGAGCAGCACGCCGTGTCCCGCATCGGCGATGAGTTTCATCGCGACCTGGAGCTGCGAACCGCAGTCGCACCGGAGGGAGCCGAAGGCATCCCCCGTCAGGCATTCGCTGTGGACACGCACCAGGGGGGCCGCCGCCGCTTCGGGGGCGCCGAGCACGAGGGCCAGGTGATGTTTCCGCTCCAGCGGCGAGTGATACAGGCGCAGGCGGAACGTGCCGTAGTGGGTCGGGAGCTGGATTTCCTCCTCGAGCTGGATCAACGATTCGGTGCGGCGCCGGTGCTGGGCGATCGCGTGCACGCTGGTGATGCGCAGCCCGTGGCGCCGGGCAAACGCGAACAGGTCCTTGCGGCGCGCCATTTCGCCGTCCGGTTTCAGGATTTCGCAGATCACGCCGGCCGGGCGCAGGCCCGCCAGGCGGGCCAGGTCAACGGACGCCTCCGTGTGCCCCGGCCGGCTCAGGACACCGCCGGGCATGGCTTCGAGGGGAAAGACGTGGCCGGGCCGGACGAGATCGCCCGCCGCCGTCGCGGGATCCACCAGCAGGGCGATCGTCTTCGCGCGATCCGAAGCGCTGATGCCGGTGGTGATGCCCTGGCGGGCGTCAACCGATTCCATGAACGCCGTTCGAAAAGGATCCCCGCTGCCGCGCGGGATCATGCGGGACAAACCCAGTTGCGTGAGCCGTTCCCTTTCGAGCGCGACGCAGATCAGCCCGCAGGCCTGGCGGGCCATGAAATTGATCGCGGCGGGCGTGACCCTGTCGGCGGCGAGGATCAAATCGCCCTCGTTTTCGCGCCGCTCGTCGTCGAGGACCACAACCAGGTCCCCGCGCGAAACGGCGGCCACGACATCCGGCAGACTGTCAAATTCGGCGGAGGCGGCGGTCGGTGTAGAATTCATGTCTGCCCCGAAGGGATTCGATTCCGGGGCGGAATACACCACACCTGTGGATCTTCATTTCATCCCGACTTTACGGTCGGCTGCAGATGGGTCGCATTCGACCTGACTGCATCAGTCCCCCGGAGGGGAGTCGCGGGCTTCACCGCCGGTCGGGAATCTCCACCGCGTTCAGGCGGCGGATCACCCTGCCCCGAAGATCGGAATCGAACATACCGGTTCCCCGTCTTCGGCGCAAGCCCGGATCGCGCAAACACAAGAGTTGGCCTTGTGTCCCGGTAGCCGGGGAACTCTTGCTCCACCCGCGCAAGGCCGGTGGGGGCAAAAAAATATCGGAGCAAGTCCTGAATGCCTTGCGGCATGCGGGACGGATGTGTAGCGTCGAGTCGTGCCCAATGTGTTCCGGATTGTTCTCGGTTCAGCCGCGCGCCATGCCGTGGTCGTCCTGCTCGGCGCCGCCGTCAGCCCCGTTCGTGCCGCGGAGACCTCCGCTCCGCCCATCGCCGCGGAGACGGCGGGCCTGGTCTTTTCGCACCAGGAGATTTATGCGCGGGACCCGAAGCAGCCCATCCTCCAGCCCACGGAGGCGGAAATCGAACTGCAACAGCTCGATCGGATCAACCGCATTGAGGAGGAGGAATTCACGGCGCCGCCCCTCATCGTGGCGCGGATTTCGAGCTTGCCGGCCGGAGAGGGCGCGGGCGGCCCGACCCAGGCCCTCGCGCGCGCGGAGCGCAACCTGATTCGCGAACGCGCCCGGGCCTCCGACCGCCTCTTCAACCGGGGCCAGCACGAGGCGGCCATCGAGCTGATGTTGAGCACGGAGCGCATCCTGAAGACGGTCAACCTGCGCGCCATCGCGCTGAACCGGCTGGCCGCCTATCACTTCCGCCTCCAGCAGTATGACGAGACCGCCCTTTACGCGCGCCGGGCCTGGGAATTGAACCCCCTGGATTTTGCCAGCGCCTGCAATGTCGCGGCGACGCTGCTCACCGTGGGACAAGTGGATGAGGCGCTGGACATCCTGCTGCGCATGTATGGCCGGGCCTTCAACCATCGGAACCTCGCCTTCTCCGTGCATTTCAACCTCGCCTGCGCGTACAGCTTGAAAGGCGAGCCCACAAAGGCCCTGCAGAACCTGGCCCTCGCCGCCCAGCTGGATCCGGTTTCCACCTACACCGTGATCGGCGATCCGCATCTGGATCCGATCCGATCCGCGCCCGAATTCATACGCATGCGCGAGCGACTCGGGCAGCTGCTGCAGCGCGCGAAGACCGAATAACAGGGATGCGAACACTGATCCCCGGGAGCTGCATTTCAGGCCGGCGCATGAATCCACACCCCCACAGGAGTCTCCGATGAAAAAACGCATTTACCTCTGCGGCCCGATCATGGATGAGCACGAGGGGCATGCCCGGGCCTGGCGCCAGCGGGCCAAGGAATTGCTGGCCCACGATTTCACCCTGCTGGATCCCATGCGCAGGAACTTCAAGGACCGCGAGGTGGATAGCGCGAACGAAATCGTCGAGTTCGACCTGCAGGATATCCGCGACGCGGACATCATCCTCGTGAATTACAACAAGACCTCCATCGGGACCTCGATGGAGGTGTTTTACGCGGCCCACGACCTGAAGAAATTCGTCGTCGCTTTTTCGCCTTTTTCCTTCAAAGACAGCAGCCCCTGGATGGTCCGGTTCTGCACGAAAATACTGCCGACCCTGGAAGACGCGTGCGCCTACGTGAAGGAGCACTTTGTGAACCAGCACTACGCCTGATCGGGCCGCGGAGTTAATGAAAAGGGCCGCGGCATACGCCGCGGCCCAAATCGCCGTATCGCCTGACGCGCGGCCCTACCCGGACTTCAGCTTCGGAAGACCGTAGGCGCGATCCCCGTCCTTCCACTTGCCCTTCTTCCGCATGACATCAATGCGCTCGAAGCGCTTCAAGACGTTGCGTTTGACGGCTATGCGGGTGGCCGCCTTCAAACTGGGATGCATGGACATGCTCTGTTTCTCCTGTCGTGCGCACCGCCGCGGGCCACGCCCGTGACGTGAAGCGCGCATGTATAGCAGACCTCGTCAGGCTGTCAACCCTTGGAACACCCTTGGAACACTCTCTGAATTACCTCAAATGAAAAGACATCCTGTGTATGGCGTGAGTGGGGAGGAAAAAGATCGTTGACGCAGGCAAAAGGACACCGCAGCGGGATACATGGCAACGACCATGAGCCTGAGGCGTCGGACGGAATTGGTGCGGCTGGTGCTGAAATATCGGAGGGCAGCCGCCTCAATCCGTCCAGACCACATGCGGCCGGCGCCCGGGCTGCCGGTCCAGCGCGCATCGCAGGGCCTCGTTCAGGGCCTGGTTCCGGATCTCGTTGCAGGGCACGCGCCATCCGCGAAACAGGATCATCCCTTCTGTGGCGCAGCCGGCGAAGATTTGAAGCGCCGAATCAACCAGCCGGCGGAACACGGGCAGCACGGCAAAATCCAGATAGTATTCGGGATTGTCACGCAGACACCTTCCATCCACCAGCAGCGAAAGTCCGGGCGATAAATCCGATCGCTCGATCGGACGGATGAGCCCCGCGCACCAGTAGCGCACATGCTCCATCGAGATCCGCCCGGCCAGCAGGCCGTCCCGCAAGGGCTGGACACCGGGGATCCGGCGGGTGAGTTCAACGGCCAGATCGTTTTCGCCGCAGGCCGCCAGGGCCCTGGCCAGGAGCATCGCCGCGGCGGCGGGCGAACGCATCTCCGGGCGGACGCCCGCTTCGCATATGAACTGCCGCACACCCGTCCATGCGTCCGCCAGCGCTTCGGAGGATGACGGATGCGCCGCGGCCAGCGAGGCCACCATCGGATCGAGGTCGTGCCGCCGCGCCTCATCGGCTGTGACCGGAACGATCATTCCCGTCCGATCAATCCTTCGACTTCGCTCAAGAACTGATTCACATCCCGGAACCGGCGGTACACGGAGGCGAAGCGCACATAGGCCACCTCGTCGAGTTCCTCCAGCTTGTCCATCACCCGCTGGCCGATGATGGTGGACGGAACTTCGCGCTCGTACTCGCTTTCGATCTGGCTGATGACGGAGTCCACCAGGGTTTCAATTTGCTGCGCGCTGATCGGTCTCTTCTGGCAGGCGCGCTGGATGCCGTGCAGCAATTTGTTCCGGTCCAGATCCTCGTGGCGGCCGTCGCGCTTGATCACCCGCAAGCCGGCCTTGATGACCTCTTCATAGGTGGTGAAGCGGTACCCGCACTTGAGACAAACGCGTCGGCGGCGGATGACATCGCCATTCCGGACCGTCCGGCTGTCAATGACCTTGTCGTCCTGATGACTGCACTTGGGGCAACGCATAAATTTGCGCCACAATCTGTAGCGGCTGTTGAGAACCAATAGACTACCGGCGGTGGCCCTGTCAACTTGCTACTGTGGGCGGCTTGCGGATTGTGCGCGATGGGTGTAGTAGAAAAATGAAATGACGACTCTTTGATTGTTGAGGATCTCGAGTCGTCATTTCACGCCCTGACCGGTTATCCGGCCAGGATCTTTTGAAGAAGCTATTTCTTCTTCTTAGCGGCTTTCTTCGCCGGCTTCTTGGCTGCTTTTTTCTTGGCCATCTCTCATCCCTCCTTTCCGTGTGTTGGATGTCCCAGCACATCGTTGACGCGCACGGTCGCGCGCACCGCTCCAATTTCGCAATCGGAGTGAAGTCCAGTCGCGGGACCCGCGAACGGCCGCCCGGCGGCTTCGCGCGGGCGCATCAGGGAATGAGAGAAATGAAATGGTTCAAGAGACATGTGAGGATGAACCGGCGTCCGCGCGAATCTTCTTGCGAGTGCTCATCATCATCAACTTTGTTGCTCACAGAATAGGAACACTTCGTTCACGCGTCAACCATCGAGGCGCACTTTGGTGAAAAATATTTTCATCACTCTTCGCGGAGCAGGCGGTGGTGCTCGGCGACGATGATCGCGCGCAGCGCGTCGTAGGAGGCGTCGAGCCGGTCGTTGACGATGAGGTAACGGTATTCGCGCCAGCGCTCCATTTCATTTTCCGCCTGTTGCAGGCGCCGCTCGATGACGGCGTCCGAGTCCTTGCCGCGGAGCAGGAGCCGCTTGCGGAGGACATCAATTGAGGGCGGCGCGATAAAGACATCCACGAATCCGCGGCGCAGCGGATCGCCCGGCGACAGGGATGCGAGCCGGCCGCGGATCTGGGCGGCCCCCTGGACGTCAATGTCCATCAACACGTCGCGGCCCGACGCGAAACCCCGCTCGATGAAGCGGCGCAGCGTGCCATAGCGGTGGCCGTGCACGGTGGCGTGCTCGACGAATTCGCCGGCCCGCACGCGGCGCTCGAACTCCTCCTCGCTGATGAAGTAGTAGTCCGTCCCGTCAACTTCCCCGTCGCGCGGGGCGCGCGTGGTGCAGGAAACCGAATACACCATCTGGTGGAACTCCGCCATCAGGCGCTCGCAGAGCGTGGTCTTTCCGCCGCCCGAAGGCGCCGACACTACCAGCAGGAGGGACCGGATGGGCAATGCGATCATTGAATGTTCTGGACCTGCTCGCGCAGGCGTTCCAGCTCCGTTTTAAAGGCCACCACGCGATGACTGATGCCGGCATCCCCGGCCTTGGACGCGATCGTGTTGATTTCCCGGTTCAGCTCCTGCGCCAGGAAATCCAGCGATTTGCCGGCAGCCTCGTCGGAGCGCAGCAGACCGGCCGCCTGCTGGAGGTGGCTGGCGATGCGGGTCAGCTCCTCGGTGATGTCCGAGCGGTCCGCGAAGAGGAGCACCTCGCGTTCGATGCGATCGCCATCGAGCGCGGCGTCCCGCCGGATCGCGGCGATGCGGCCGCGCAGCGCCGCGCGGTACTGCCGGAGGACGCGCGGCGCGCGCGCCCGG
>CAYMCD010000046.1:0-22164 GCA_964388845.1 uncultured Verrucomicrobiota bacterium | reverse complement strand
CAGAACCTGAAAAGTCTAGCTTAGCAACTGGTCCGAATTTCGGGGTCCATTACTGCCGGCAGCGGCGGCAACTGGACCTTGCTCGTGCAGAATGCGGACGCGCGCTTCGAGATGTACCGCGCCTTCGCCGGCCCGGCGCAGCCTTTTCAGGGCGTGCGAATCGAGCCGTTCCCGCTGGATCCGACCGGCGGCCCGCTCCGCATCTATTACGTGCAGCACAGCCGGGGACTGGCGGGCGACCGGAATGTGCACATCGCGGGAACATTCAACGGATGGTCCGCCTCGCCGATGACCTTCCTGGGGGACGGTGTGTGGCGCGCGGAGACGACGATCAGCTCCGCCGCCGCAACCAATATTGAATTCAAACCCCGCAACGCGGGCGGCAGCACGTGGGAGGGCATGGGTGGCGGCGGCAACAACTATCGCGCATACAAGGGATTCGCCCGCGCGAATTGGTCGCCCATTTCCCCGACCAACGGCGGGACGCTGACCATCACATACGACAATTCGACGGGCGAGTTGACGAACATGTCTCCCATTTACGCATGGGTCGGATACGAGGAGCAGTGGTTCGATTCCTCGGCCATTCCGATGACGAACGTCGGCGGAACCCTGTGGCAAATGGCCCTCACGGTCCCGACCAACCGTGCGTTGAGCGTGAATTTCGTTTTCCGCAACGCCGACGGCAGCATCTACGACAGCGAGTCGGACCCCGGCGGACGGATCAACCGGGCCTTCATCGCGCCGAATCCCTACCCATGATCACGCGCGCCCGACAGGCCTTCACCCTGATCGAGCTGCTGGTGGTGATCGCGATCATCGCGATCCTCGCCGCGCTGCTCACGCCGCTGGCGTCGTCATCTATCGAGAAGGCCCGGCGCTCCGCTTGCCGGAGCAACCTCCGCGAGCTTGGGCTTGCCCTGATGCTGTGGGCGCAGGACCACGACGGGTGGCTGGTCCTCAAGGGCGACACGCCCCAATACACCGGAGGCAACCTGCAGGGCGAATACCCGATGCGCAACCATGTGCTCAAACTGGCCACGAACAATTTTGTCCGCACAACCAGGATGTGGCTCTGCGCCAGCGACCAGGTGGACGGCGTCGGCGGCGCAAACAAGGTGGTGGACCCGAAGACCTTTTACGGGGCCGGCGCCAACACCTACGATACTCGCCGCCACTGCAGCTACATGTACGTCGCGGGCTACAACAATTCCTCCACAGCGGAATCGCCGGCCCTGGCGCCCGTCCTCGCCGACGAGTCGAACGCCATCGAGAACGGCGCCGCGACGCCGGGCAATATGCCGGACATCCTCTCCAACGACAACCACGGCGAGCGATACCGGAACGTGCTCTACCTCGACGGCCATGTCGTCGCGCACGAGAGCGCCGACGCGGCGAACGCGATCTTCGACGCGCTCGTCCAACCCAACAAGCTCCAGAGCGTGGACTGAACTTGCCGCGGCGTCGCCGCGGCGATACAACACCGGCCGCACCGCATCCCCATGGACCTGTTCAAGAATCTCGCCCTGCTCGCCCTCGTCGCGGGCGCGGGCTGGTGGGCGCGCCGCCGAGGCCGGCTCGGGGAACCCGCCGTGCGGGGACTGGGCCGGATCTGCGTGGATATCACCTTTCCCTGTCTGACCTTCACGCAGATGCTGAAGATCGTCGGTTCGCAACCCGCCGTCGAGCAGGCCCTCGTGCTGGTGATCGGGGCGATCCTCATGACGGTGGCTTTTGTCGTGGGGTGGTGGATGAGCCGCCGCGTGCCGGCCCCCGTGCGTTCCGCCGCCTGGCTGGCCCAGGCGATGCCGAACTGGATTTTCCTGCCGCTCCCGGTGGCCGCCATGCTGTATGGGCCGCTCGGCGTGTCCACGGTCCTGCTGGTGAACGTCGTCGCGCAGTTCTTTCTCTGGACCACCTGCGTCGGCATCCTGCGCGGTTTCGGGCGCGGCGTGGACTGGCGCGCGTTGTTGAGCCCGGGGCTCCTCGCCACGGCGGCCGGCGCGGCGCTCGCCGCCGCATGGCCGGCCAGCCGGGGCTGGCTCGACGCCGCCGGCGCATGGGCCGCCGGCCTGCGCGCGGTGGCGGCCCTCGGGCTTGTCACCATTCCGCTGTCCATGCTCGTGTTCGGCGCCCAGTTGGCGGGCGGACGCCCCGCCTCGCGCGGCCGGGGGCTGACCCGCCGGATCATGGCCGGCCGGCTCGTGGTCGCGCCCCTGGCGACTCTGCTGGTCGCGTGGGGACTCCACCAGACGTGGGCGCTGCCCCCGGAAATCTGGCGCACCGTTATCCTCATCGCCGCGATGCCGGTCGGCATCAGTTGCGGCGTGCTGGTCGAGCGCCATGGCGGGGACCGCGACGTGATGGGCGATTCGATCCTGCTTTCCACGCTGCTGTCCGCTGCCAGCGTCCCGCCCTTCGTCCTGCTTGCGAATCACCTGTTCCGTTGACTTCTACAAGGCCCAACCACCCCGACCGCCTTGTGCCGTCGGGGTTGAGTTGCGCCCGCTGCCAGGCCGCTGGAGTATTTCCCGAAAATCCTTTTCTGATCCCCGTGGAGCCCCCCTTCGCGGCGCGACCGGAGACCGCATGTTATTGGCCTATGGAATGATTCAATCCGGGCAAAATCGCGCGGCGGCATCTTCCGGCCAGGCGGCCGGGTTTCCAACGTCTGTAAAAACAGCGCGCGGGCGCTTCCAACGTCTGTAAATTACAGACGCTGGAAATTAATTGCTTTGCGCGATGGACACCGAACGCGTGTTGCTGCCGTCGCCGAGCGTGAGGGTCTGGGTGCCGACCGCGGTGGCGCTGCGGGTGTAGGTGACGGATGAGCCGCTGGAGGCGCTCAGCGCGCCCAGCGAGGAGTCGGAGATTGTCCATGTGTAGGTGCCGTTGCCGCCCGACGCCGTGAAGGAAATCGCGCCACCCGCCGTCGTGATGGACTGATCGCTGGAAGGCGAGATGGCGAGGGAGGTGCCGCCGCTGCCGCCGCCGTTGCTGCTGCCGGGGATGTCGGCGTTCCCGCAGAAGCTGCTGAACCGGCCGGGTTCGATGTAGGTGCCGCGCATCGAGCCGTCGGCTGCGCCGGAGCTGTTGGTGCTGCCGGCGTCGCTGCTGCTCAGCGTGCCGGAGAAGATGCCCTCGGTGTCCGTCGTGGTGCGGCCCTTGAGCTCGAAGGTCGAGCGGCCGTTCTGCACTTCGCCGAGCGAGCCGCGCCAGATGGAGCCGTTGTTGTCCACCGCCTCGAGGCGATCGCCGGACTGGCGCAGGTCGAGGGTGGTGATCGAGGCGCCGCTGTTCCCGCCCACGAGGTTGCCGGAGCAGGCCGTGTAGAAGCCGGAGAAATCCACGGGGACGTCGCGGGAGAAGGTGTCGGCCGAGTCAATTTCGCATCCGCTTGGGAGCAGGATCGCGGCGAGGTGGGCGAGGGCAAGCAGCGCGGCGCGGAGCGGTTTCATGAGGTTCCTTTCAGCAAACAACGGCGCCAGCATACCGCATGCGCCGCGCGGAGCAAGCCGCGTCAGCCGCCCAATTCCGGCGGGGCGTCCTTCCACCGGTACAGCATTTCCCCGGCCTTGGGCACGTGCAGGATGCCCTCGGCCTCGCGGCCGGCGAAGTCCCCGATGCGGATGCCGGCCGGATCGCGATAGCCCAGGTTGATGGCCCGGCACTCGGCCTCCGGAATGCCGGTGGCCAGGATCACGTTCGCCCGCGGGCGCTCGACCCCGTTTTCGTACGTCCCGATTCCCTTGACGTGCGTGGAATGGGCCAGGATGCCCCACGGGTAGCCCTTGAACCGGTCCCACTGTTTCAGAAAATAATCCCGGGTGTGATACCCGATTTGCCGGATAATCGCGCCGTGTATCAGCGATACCTGGCGGATGTGCGGCGCATAAATGATGAGGTCCGCGCCCTCGGCCAGCGTGGGTTCGAGCTTGTACATGCATTTTCCGCCCACCCAGAGCTCGTCGTACATCGGCGGCGCGCAGGACAGCACGGTGTGGTAGGTGCGCTCGGTGCGGATGATGTGGCGTCGGGCCGAGAGGTCCGCGGCCCGCGACCACGCGTCCTCGGGGGCGCCCGCAAACAGGCCCGCCAGCCCGGGCCCGTCCACCACCATGCAGAGCGCGCGCCGCTCCACCGGCAGCAGCGCGGCCGCGCGGTCCACGACGCGGCGCACCGGCGTCCATTTGTTCCCGATGATGCGCGGGTTGGTGATGACGGCGCCGAGCCAGTGGAAGAAGTTCAGGATTTCGGGGCCCGAGATGCCGGGGAACAGGTACTTGTTGCCGCCGGAGAAGCCGACGACCTCGTGCGGGAAGACCGGGCCGACGATCACCACCACGTCATAGTCGCGCACGATCCGGTTGCACGTCACGGCGATGTCCAGGGCGAACAGGCCGCCGGTCAGCTCCGCGACCTCGTCGCGGGTCAGACGCCCGACCTCGGTCAGCTGCGCCGGATCGTCCCATGCGTGGTTGAAGAAACGGACCCGCGCATAGCGGGTCCGGCGGTCCTCGTCCGTGATCTCCAGGCGCCGGTTGATCTGCTCCCCGGTCAGGGGCGGATGCGTCCCGAGCGCGATCATCACGTCGAACTGGCGCGCCGCCTCGCCCGCCGCCTCGTGGAACAGCCGGAATACGAGGCCGAGCGGACAGGTGCGGGTCTGGTCCGGCACGACCAGCAGCACGCGCCGCCCCGCCAGGCCCCAGTCGGCCGCGGCCCGCCGCACCGTGTTTTCGATTTCCCGCTCCGCCAGGGCTTTTTCGTCCGAATGCATGAAAAATACACTATCTCATTCGTGTGAGGTTGACAAGCGGACGTTTCCTGCTAGGGTGGGGCTCATCCACATCCGGCGGGGGATCTATGAACGGCATGGGCATGGACAGCGGCGATCTATTTGACGTACGGGGCAAGGTGGCGGTCTTGACCGGCGCGGGGGGCGTATTGATCGCGGGGATGGCGCGCGAGCTGGGCCGGCGCGGGGTCAGGGTCGTGGCGACCAACCGCAGCGTCGGCAAGGCGGAGGCGGTGGCGGAGTCCATCCGGGCCGCGGGCGGAGAGGCCCATGCGCTGGCGCTGGACGTGACGGATCGCGGGGCGCTGCTGCGCGTGTCGGAGGAGGTCGTGCGGCGGTACGGGCGGGTGGACATCCTGATCAACGGGGCGGGGGGGAATCGCCCGCAGGCCACGCCGGCGCCCGGGCAGCCCTTTTTCGACATCCCGCCGGAGGCGCTGCGCGAGGTCATCGAACTCAATCTGATGGGGACCATTCTGCCCTGCCAGTTGTTCGGTGCGGTGATGGCGCGGCAGGGCGAGGGGTGCATACTCAACATCTCCTCGATGGGCGCGCAGCGTCCCATCACGCGGGTGGGCGGATACGGGGCGGCAAAGGCGGCGGTGGACAACTTCACCCGTTGGCTGGCCGTGCATCTGGCGCAGACCTGCTCACCGCGCATCCGCGTGAATGCCGTGTCACCGGGTTTCTTTCTGACCGAGCAGAACCGTTTTCTGCTGACCCGCGCCGAGGACGGGGCGCTGACGGCGCGCGGACAGCAGGTCATCGCGCATACGCCGATGAGCCGGTTCGGCGCGCCGGAGGACCTGCTGGGCGCCTTGGTCTGGCTGGTGTCGCCGGCGGCCTCGTTCGTGACGGGGGTGGTGGTGCCGGTGGACGGCGGATTCTCCGCCTACTGCGGGGTCTGACGCGATGCGGGTCACTCAAAAGGACATTGCGCGGCGGATGGGCGTTTCCCCGTCGCTGGTTTCGCGGGCGCTCACCGGCACCGCGCCCGGCATCGGCGCGGATCCGGCCACGGTGCGGCGCATCCGGGCCCGGGCCCGGGACATGGGGTATGTGCCGTCCGCCCCCGCCCGCCAGTTGCGGGGCCGCGGAGCGCCGGTCATCGGACTGACCGTGGCGGACCTGCAGGATCCGTTCTTCGGTCCCGCCGTGGCGGAGGTCATCGGCCAGTGTCACAAGGCCGGATACGCGCTCGCCCTCGCGGGTTTCGAGCGGCGCTGTCCGGGCGCGCCCGATGTGGATCTGCTGCTGCAGCAGGACCTCCTCGCGCTGCTGGTCCTGGGCAGCGGGCCCCTGGAGTGGGCCCGGCCCTTTGTGGAGCGGGGCTGCCGGGTCATCCGCATCGGCAGCGGCCCCGCGATCGAGGGCGTGGACCAGGTTTCGAACGATGAATCGTGGGGCATGAAACTGGTCGTGGAACACCTGGCGCGGCTCGGGCACCGGCACTTCGCGTTCATCGGCGCCCGCCTGTCCATTCACGAGGAGCGCCTGCGCTGGGCCCGGCGCCACCTCAAGTCCTTCGGGCTCCAGCTTTCGCCGGGCGCCACCGTGCTGGCCGGCGCGGAGGTCCTGGAGGCCGGAATGGCGGGCGTGGAACAACTGGCCCGGCAATGCGGCGGCGAGTGGCCCTCCGCCATGATCTGCTCCAGCGACGCGGTCGCGCTCGGCGCGCTGCGCGGGGTTGCCCTGCAGGGGCTGCGCGTGCCCGACCATGTCTCCCTGACGGGTTTCGACGACCTTGCGCTGGCGGCCCTGGCCGCGCCGCCGCTGACCAGCGTGCGCCAGCCGCTCGGCGAGATGGTGCGGGATGCCTTGCGGCGGATCGCGGAGAGCCGCGGGCCGGATGCGGTTTCCGCCCACAAACCCAGTTTGATCGTGCGCGCCTCAACGGCCGCGGCGTGGCATGCCTGATGCCATGAAATCCACCCCCACCAACGGCCGCGGCGCGCGCCCCTTCCTGACCGGGAATTTCCTGCTCGAGAGCCCGATCGCGCGGCGGCTCTATCACGACGTGGCCGAATCGCTGCCGATCATTGACTACCACAACCACCTGCCGCCGCGCGAAATCGCGGAGGACCGGCGGTTCGAGAACCTGGCGCAGCTCTGGCTGGCCGGCGACCACTACAAGTGGCGCGCCATGCGGGCGCTGGGCGTGCCCGAACGGTTCATCACCGGCGACGCGACGGACTGGGAAAAATTCCAGCAGTGGGCGCGCGCCGTCCCCGCGACCCTGCGCAACCCGCTGTATCATTGGACGCACATGGAACTGCTGGAACCCTTCGGCCTCCGCGGCGCGCTGAACGCGGATACCGCCGCGCGCGTCTGGAAGGCCGCCAACGCGAAACTGGCCCGCCCCGTCTTCTCCGCGCGCGGCCTGCTCAAGCGCGCCCGCGTCGAGGTCGTCTGCACGACCGACGACCCGGCGGACGACCTGCGCTGGCACCGCGCGTTCGCGAAAGACAAGGCGCCGTTCCGCATGCTCCCGGCCTTCCGCCCCGACGCCGCCCTTTGGATGGAGAGGCCGGAAACGTGGAACGCGTGGGTGGACAAACTTGCCGACGCCGCCGGCATGGCTGTTCGCGACTGGGACAGCCTGCTCGCGGCGCTGCGCCGGCGGTGCGATTATTTTCACGCGAACGGCTGCCGCCTCGCGGACCATGGCCTGGAGCAGATGTACGCGGACGACTGCGCGCCCGAACGGGCGGACGCGCTGTTCCGCCGCGCGCGCGGCGGCGAATCCCTCACCCCCGCCGACATCCGCGCGTTCCGCTCCGCGCTGCTGTTCGAGCTCGGCGCGATGTACGCGGAGCGCGACTGGACCCAGCAGTTCCACCTCGGCGCGCTGCGCAACGTCAACACGCGCATGCAGCGCGCGCTCGGCCGGGACACCGGCTACGATGTCATCGGCGACTTCGAACAGGCCTCGTCCCTCGCCCGCGCCCTCGACCGGTGGGACCGCGAAAACAAGCTCGCGCGCACGATTCTCTACAACCTCAACCCGCGCGACAACGAGGTGTTCGCCGCGATGTGCGGCGCGTTCCAGGACGGCGTCACGCCGGGCAAGATCCAGTTCGGAAGCGGCTGGTGGTTCCTCGACCAGCTCGACGGCATGGAGAAGCAGCTGGAGGCCCTGTCGAATCTCGGGCTGCTGAGCCGGTTTGTCGGCATGCTGACCGATTCGCGCTCGTTCCTTTCCTTCAGCCGCCACGCGTATTTCCGCCGGCTGCTGTGCGACCTGCTCGGGCGGGACGTCGCGCGCGGGCGGCTCCCGCGCGACATGGACCTGCTCGGCGGGCTCGTGCGCGGCATCTGCCACGACAACGCTGAACGCTATTTCCGCTTTCCAACCCACAAGGAGTGATCCCATGAGTTCCCCCCTGAACATCCGGCCCGGCGGCGCGCTGGATTTCCTTTCGCTCGGCGCGCTGGTGCACCGGCTCGACCCCGGCATCATCCCGTTCCGCAAGGCGTCGCAGTGCGCGATCCACGTGAGCGGCGGCGAGTTCAACGTCGCCGCGAACCTCGCGGACTGCTTCCGCCTCAACACGGGCATCGCGACGGCGATGGTGGACTACCCGATCGGAGACCTCATCGCCGAGCGCGTGCGCGCGATGGGGGTGAAGCCGTTCTACAAGCACTTCAAGCATGACGGGGTGCGCGGCCCGAACATGGCCACGGTGTACAGCGACCAGGGCCACGGCGTGCGCGCGCCGGTCGTGTTCTACAACCGGTCCAACGAAGCGGCCGGGCAGCTGCGCCCCGGCGATTTCGACTGGAAGGCGATCTTCGGCGCCGGCGTGCGCTGGTTCCACGGCGGCGGCATTTTCGCCGCCCTTTCCGAAACCACCGGCGAGCTGATCGTGGAGGCCATGCAGGCCGCCAAGGCTGCGGGCGCGGTGACGTCGTTCGACCTCAACTACCGCCAGAAACTCTGGGACATCTGGGGCGGCCAGGCCCGCGCGGTGGACGTGCTCGCGCGCATCGTGCGAAACGTGGATGTGCTGGTCGGCAACGAGGAGGACCTGCAGAAGGGCCTCGGCATCCAGGGCCAGGATGTGGAGGTCGCCTCGAAGCTCGATCCCTCGGCCTTTTATGCCGTCATCGAGAAGGCGGTGGAGAAATTCCCCAACGTCAAGGCCGTTGCCACCACCCTGCGCGAGGTGCACTCCACCAACCGGCACAGCTGGAGCGCGGTGGCGTGGGTGGACGGCAAGACCAGCCGGGCCCCGACCTGCGAGCTGGACGTGGTGGACCGCGTGGGCGGGGGCGACGGCTACGCGGCCGGATTCTTCTACGGCCTGCTGAGCGGCGCGACCCCCGATGAGGCCGTCCGCCTCGGATGGGCCCATGGTGCGCTATTGACCACGTTCCCCGGCGACACCACGATGGCCACCCTCGAACAAGTCAGGGCCCTTGCCGCCGGCGGCTCGGCGCGTATTCAACGGTGAGAGCAAACAACCTCGACTGGAGCTGAAAATGAACACACAACAAGCAGACATCGCCGTCATCGGTCTCGCCGTCATGGGCGAGAACCTCATACTCAACATGGCCAACCACGGGTTCACCGTGGCGGCGTACAACCGGACTACCGCGAAAGTGGACGAATTCCTCGCCGGCCGCGCGCGGGGCAAGCCGATCCTCGGCGCGCATTCCCTCGGGGACCTTGTCGCGAAGCTCAAGCGCCCGCGCCGGGTGTTGATGATGGTCAAGGCCGGCGCGCCGGTGGACGCGCTGATTGACCAGCTCGCCCCGCTGCTCGAGCCGGGCGACATCTTGATGGACGGCGGCAACTCGCACTTTCCCGACACCGAGCGCCGCGTGAAGGCGGCCGAGGCGCGCGGCCTGCTCTACATCGGAACCGGCGTCAGCGGCGGCGAGGAGGGCGCGCTGCTCGGTCCGAGCATCATGCCCGGCGGCTCCAGGGCCGCGTGGCCGCACGTGAAACCAATCCTCCAGGCCATCGCCGCGAAGACCGACAAGGGCGAGCCGTGCTGCGACTGGGTCGGCGACGGCGGCGCGGGCCACTTCGTGAAAATGGTCCACAACGGCATCGAATACGGCGACATGCAGATGATCTGCGAGATCTACCACCTGATGAAATCCGGCCTCGGCCTGACGAATCCCGAGATGCACGAGGTCTTCGCGGAATGGAACCGCGGCGAACTCGATTCGTACCTGATTGAGATCACGCGCGACATCCTCGCCCACCGCGCGGACGACGGCGCCTTCACGGTGGACATGATCCTCGACGCCGCCGGCCAGAAGGGTACCGGCAAGTGGACCGTGACCGCGGCGCTCGACGCCGGCCAGCCGTTGACGCTCATCGGCGAGGCCGTATTCGCGCGCTGCCTTTCCTCGCTCAAGGACGAGCGCGCCGCCGCGTCGGGCCTGCTGCCCGGTCCCGTGCCCGCGCCGCTCAAGGGCGACCGCGCTGCGTGGATCAAGGCGCTGCAGCGCGCGCTCTACGCGTCAAAAATTGTTTCCTATGCGCAGGGCTACCAGCTCATGCGAGCCGTGTCGAAGGAGCACAACTGGGGCCTCAACTACGGCGGCATTGCGCTGATGTGGCGCGGGGGCTGCATCATCCGTTCCGCTTTCCTGGGTGACATCAAGAAGGCCTTCAAGCGGGACCCGGAGTTGGTCAACCTGCTGCTCGACCCGTTCTTCACCCGCGCCGCGCGCCGCGCGCAGTCCGGCTGGCGCAAGGTCGCCGCCGCCGCGGTCAAGATCGGCGTGCCGATGCCCGCCATCTCCAGCGCCCTCGCGTACTACGACGGCTACCGCTGCGGGCGCCTCCCCGCGAATCTGCTCCAGGCGCAGCGCGACTATTTCGGCGCGCACACCTACGAGCGGGTGGACAAGCCGCGCGGCCAGTACTTCCACACCAACTGGACCGGGCGCGGCGGCGCCACCGCCTCGACCGCGTACGTGGTATAGGCGTGCTCCATGTGCCGGCTCACGCCGCCGGAAACGCAATTCTTCGTTAAAGGGCCGATGGGCGCCTGAAAAGCCGGAACCGGCTCGCCGGTCGCCGGACGATGGTGCCCCGGGCGCGACTCGAACGCGCGACCTGCGGTTTAGGAACTCCTTGCAGCTACATGCATGCATGTGCAGCTATGTGCAACAGTATCAGTGCATTCCCCATTTCATGGCTTTTTGTGCGCGAGTGTTTTGCTGCATGTTTGCTGCAGCCGCAGGGCGCCGCCACCGTCCGCAAACTCCGAGAATACCCAACGAAATCAGGACCAGTGTCGACGGCTCGGGAACGATCTCCCATCGGAAATTGTCAACGGCGTGGTCCGATCCCCATGGATTATTGAATTGAACACTCGATATGGATGCATCGTCCGACAGGGCCGCATCGTCAAGGACCGTAGTGCCATTGATCATGAAATCATACGAATAACTGTCCAAGTCGATAAGCAAAGAGTAGCCGTACACAACGCCGGTGGAATAAGACCCCCCATAAGGATCTACAAGCACGCCCGTCTGGAGAAGCGCAACGTTTCCATTATCGTGTACAAGGTTGATCTGAGATGGCCCAACATTGATCGCCGAATCGATTCCAAATGGATATGATGAGTAAGAATACTGTATCCAATCCCAAGTGATAGAGTGAACACCCGACTCATAGGTCGTTCCCGAATCGAATAGCATAGATGAGTCAAGGCTGCCCGGCGCGATTGTCTGGGCCCCTTGGGACCCGAATTCTGGTACGTAAGCAATCCCAAAGCCTCCAGAGGTGACGTACTCGGGCGGCGGGCCATTCGCCGCCTGCGACCCCGCGGAGTGCGGCGGATCCTCGAAATCCACATTGAAGATGATGTCGCCCCAGGCGCGTGACGCGATGCACAGGGCGACAGTAACAACCGCAATCTTGAACGTAGTCATTGGGCGCCTCCTAGTTGACGGGAACAAAAATTCGGCACGACCGCTGCGTAGCGCCGATCCAGACGACACCATTTACGTCCGTCGTGACGCTTGCGCCTCCGGTCAAGGGTATCTTGTCTTCGAGGACCGCATTGAACCAGGGCGTCTGCACTTGTTCCTGGAGGGTGGTTGATTCGCTGTCGTTCAACACGAGGATGCCGCCCGACTTGCTGCCGCCGCCGTCGCGCAGAGAGATGAATAGGTCGGCTTTGAGCGCGGGATTGGTCACGAGATAGGATTGAGATCCGGCGAGATACTGACGCCGAATCCACATGAGACGGTCGATCTCGGGCTTCAGCGGAGTGCCGGAATAGCCGAGATGTACTTGAGTGGGATTCGTGGTGCCGTTGTGATACGGGGTGTCGTAGTAGTCCAGCCAGTAGACCGTCGGCATGGCCTCGCCGAAAACCGTGAAGGAGTAGGCCAATTGCTTCTGCCGCACGATTCCGCGTCGCGTGATTTCGGGTTCGCCAAGCTTGCCCGGGCAATAGGTGTCGTGGTTCTCCGTGTGAGCGAGCGCTTGGTGAGGGGACTGCCAGACGAGCGTGTTGGTAAGTTGGCTGATGTCGAAATTGTACGCGTTCGTGTAGCACATTTCGTACAGCAGGTCACGGCACTTCCAATCCCAGATGGCGGCCTTGCCGCCGATCAGCGAATGCCATTCCTGCAATTCGCGCACCCCCGCAAGCCGCCAATACTCCGCGGACGCGAATCGCCCGCGTTGCTGCGGGAAACTCAACCACTCATAGACGTACCACGGTTCGATCTTCTGGGTCAGGTCGAACCGGAAGCCGCCATAGAAGGCGTTGGTCACTAGCCAAGCACCCCAGCGCTTCAGGCCGCTTCGCATATTGGTGGTGAGATGCGCGACGTCGTAGTAGTCGGAGCCGAAATCGGTCGTCTGATGGTAGGGCGCGAGCGTGTCGTTGTGGCCGAGAGGCGTCGCGTGGAAATCGTTCGTCGTCTTGAAAAACGTTCCGTGCGGATAGTTCGTGAACTGCTTGCCGCCCTGGTTCGCTGGCTGGCGCATGTGGTTCATCACAACATCCACAACGGGAACCAAGTTCGAGCGCAACAGCAGAGCCGTCAGATTCGTAAGCTCGGCTTTGCTGCCGAATCGAGTCTCGGTTGTGTCGTTTTGATCGTACTGGCCCAAATCGTAATGATCGGATGGGTCATATCCCATCGAGTACGTCCCGCTTTCCCCTTTGACCGGCGAGGGAAGATACACATGAGTAAATCCCGAGGTCGCGAGGTCGTGCGCATTGCTCATGACCGCTACATACCAGTTGCCGTCACCCTCCTCCCTGTCGTCTTTGTCCGGACTTCCGGCATTCCAGTAGAAGGCTTGAAATAGCACGTCGTTCTCACAAAAAAGTATGTCGGCGCAACCGGGTAGCGTCTGCGCGATACTGGAGAGTTGAAGCGGTGCGCCGACTATGGTTATCGGCTGGAAGCCCGAGTTTGTGGGTAGTTGCACGCTCGCGCCGTAAATCTCCGGCGAGAGCCAACGATTCGTGCCGTCCGTGTCGCCCAGGAAGGCCGCCGCGATCTTGATCGTGTCTCCGGGCACGACGCCGAGGTCGGAGAGCTTAATGGCTACTTCAACACCCGCGTGGGCGCTGTTGCTGTCTGCGGCGTAGGTTCGCGCCCACTGCGAAATGGGCTGGTCACCTGAACCGCTAAACCCGTCGAAGTTGCCGTTGTCGGAAAGACTGTAGACGCCCTGGCCCATGTCCTCTTTCCCGTCAATGTCGCCGTCGCCGTTCCCGTCGCCTCCGCCGTTCCCGGTCGAACTGCCGGTGAAATTCCCGGCGCTCGCGGTGAAACTGAACGTCCAGTTCGTGAAGCCGGACCCGCCGTTGTCATCGGTCCACCAACCGTCATCGTACACACGATCCGCCGCGCTGTCGAAATGGGGGCCAATGCGAAGCCGGTTAAAGAACGCATCCATGGCCCCGCCCGAACCTGCGCCCGCATTGTACAATCGGACTCGCTGAATCTGACCGCCTGCGGTGCCTGCCAGCGTGCCGTTGGTGACGAAAACCGAACCGTCCTCGAAGCGCCGGAGAATGAGGGAATAGGTGTCGGCTGCCGTAAGCGTCAGCGCGATTCGGATACCCTCATCGGCGTAGCCCAATCCTGAGTTGACGTTCGTTCCGAGGGAGTCGTGCAGCCGGTAGTTGCCGTCGCCTCCTCGGAAGAAGAGGCCAAAGCGTGTCTGACCGCCCGCCGTCTGCAATTCGATGCCAACCGGATACGGCGAGTCGATATAGCCGTTGTCCATGTCCAGGAGGAAGGATTGCCCGACCTGCAATGCCTGCGAGAACACGCGGAAAGCGGATGCCGTGGTGTTGTTTGCCGCGTACAATCCCCACGAGCGACTGCCCGCGAGCTCATACGATGCGTAATTGTGTCCGTCCGCCGACTTTCCGCCCAGAAGCAAGCCAACGTTCGGAGTGAAGCCAGAGCCAAATCGGACGTTGGCGGCCTTGCTGAAGCCGTAGGGCTGCACGCCGCCCGCGACGAGGTGGGCAAGGCTCGTTTCTCCCCCGCTCGTCGTGTCGAGAAACACCGCGAACGCGTTTGGCCCGGAGAGACGCAGACCCGAAATGCCTAAATAGAGGTTCTGGGTGTCGTTGTTGCAGAAAAAGCCGCCGCTGAAATAGGGGCTGCCGTCAATCTGGCCGAACCCATCCACCGCGTTGGAGGCGAGCGAAAGCGGGCGGCCCCCGCCGTGGAAGTCGAAAAACTCCGTGTCGTCGTCCGCGCCGGTTGGGTCGTTCGTGTTGACGGCGACCATCTTGAAGGGGCTGTGATAAAGGAACCGCTCGGAATTTGTCGGGCTGTAGCCGAAATAGGATTCTTCGCGATTATCGAGACCGTCCGCGTCATCGTCGCCGAACTGGTTGATATTGGTCAGCCCGCCGTATTGCTGCACTTCCCACCAGTCGGGAATCCCGTTCGTGTTGCTGTCCCGTTCGCGGACCAGCACACGGGATGCCGCGAAGTCTTGATTGGTGCCCGTGGTCGTATCTGTCTGCGCGATGTCGGCATTGTTGCCCAGGAGCCACGATGTCACGTTGCTGAACACGTAGGCGTTGGCGTAGCCGCCGGTGGGTCCGGTCTGCAAAGCGTACTCGCGGTTCGTGACGCCGTACCACGTATAGACAAGCCCGGCGTCGTTCGTGAGGGCAAACGCTGCGAGCGCAAAGTAACTGGTCGGGTTGTTGGGGTCGGTTCCGGCGATAAGTTCATCCCGGTTGCTCACGCCGTCGCCGTCGAGGTCTTGAAGGCAGGGATCGCAATTTGCCGGATCGCCTTCTCCCATCATCATGGCGAAGTCGCCGCCATCGTCCTCTTCGGCAAGCGTTGCGGATGCCGCGCTGGTGGGCGTTGGTTCGGATTCAGAATCCGCAAAGACACGGACTTTCAGCCACCAGACCACGCGGCGCTTGGCGAGTTGGTCCAGCAGCGTGGTCTCGTAGGTGTTCGGGTTGTAGACCGGCCACGGTTCGGCCGCGAACGAGGCAAGCGCGGCGGTCTGTCCGTCCTGCATGATGTAGACTTTCGCCGTGGCGAGGTCTTCGATCATGTATACCCATGTGCCGTCCGCCACGGTTTGGGCAATTTCGCCCTCCGTATCCACGAAGAAGTCCCCGCCCGTCAAATCCAAGTAGTAGCCGGCTTCGGTCGCAAATGAGTAGCTACCGGACGCAATCCCCTGTTCGATTTCCGCAAGCGTCGCTTTGAGCGGGGGGACCATGATCGAGTACACGCTGCGCCATGTCTGGTAATTGCCGACCAGTTCAGCCCATGTCGCCGTTCCCGCCTCTGCCCGGTTGTTCATCGTAAGAAGCAGGCCCGCGACGAGTAGACAACGTATGAACATCTTCATTTGACCTCCTTGAAACATGGTGGCCTGAAGCATGCGTATTTTATGCCTCAGTCCTCACCTCTCCAAGCTGTATTTCAGAGGCGCGTGGTCTGCTGAGTCTTTGGGATCGCGTATACGCCCCTCTATCGAGTCGACCTGCATACAATTCGGGTGGGCCGATACACCGTTCCGAATCGAGAGGAACCAAGAAGCGAAGGCGCAATTGCACGAAGAGATTGGATTGGTGCCCCGGGGCAGGTTCGAACTGCCGACCTGCGGTTTCAGGTTTGTGTGGCTTTCGCCACTCCCTGGACTCTGTCTTCGCCATGTCCCGATGCGCTTGCGCGATCAGGACGGCAGGCGGACTGCCGTCGAGTCTCTACACACGCCCATCCCGACCCGTTGAGGGGTCGGGACTGCTTGGCTCGGCGTTCGCTCGCCGCAAGATGCGGCAGGGCATTCACCGAATTTGGCTGTCTCCATCCGACGGGTTTCCCCGCCGGAGCCCTGTTTCATCAAGGAAACCGCTGCTCTGTCCAGCTGAGCTACCGGGGCCCAATTTCCGCGACGCTACCGCATCTCCGCGTCCCTGACAACACGTTCAACACACGTTCAACCGCGCTCCCGATTGTTTGCTGCAATTTTGCTGCAGAAAAAGCAGGTTGCATGTGCCTGCAAGGAGCTGCACCTGCATTCTCGACTTCGCGCAACCCGTCGCGCGCGTAACTACTTGCAGCTATGTGCATTATGGTGCAACAAGGCCTTTGGAATTAGGAAACCGCTGCTCTGTCCAGCTGAGCTACCGGGGCGGCGGGTGGTTTGTTGCGAAATGGCGACGCAAAGGAAAACAAAAATCAGCACCCCCGGCAAACAGGAACGAAACCTCGCGGGGCGCGTACGCCGCCCGCAAGGAATGCGGCTGATAGCCTCGCCCCTTCCGGAGTTTCACCACGGAGGGGGATGGGCCCGCGAAACGCGCGAGCGGCGCGAATTCATGCCCGCCCAAAGCTTCGATGTGTATAGTGTATGTCTGACCCCTCCGCCTCCCTCCGCCTCCCGCCGCCTCGCTCGCTTTCGGGCCGGGATGTGGTAGGGTTCGCCGCGGAGGGTTATGAAGCCGATCTCGATCCAGCAGCAGGATGCGCCCGTTATCCGGAAAACAAAGGAGCTGTGCCAAGCCATTCTGGACCAGCCGGCCTACCAGGACATGAGGCGCACAATCCAGGCCTTTCTTTCAGACGAGCAAATGCGCGCCCGGTACCAGCGGCTCTGCGATTTGCAGGACAGCCTGCACGAAAAACATGAGAGCGGCGGGTCCATCACCGATCTTGAAGTGGCGCAGTTCGAACGGGAAGAGACCGAATTCCTGTCGAGCCCCGTCGCGCAGGGCTTCATTGACGCCCAGCGCGCGATGCACAAGACGGAACAAACCGTGGCGGCCTACGTCCGCAAGACGTTCGAGCTCGGCCGGCTGCCGGCCGACGAGGACCTCTCGGACGGCGGCTGCGGCCCGTCCTGTGGGTGCCATTAGGAAAGCGCCAGAGGGCGGCGGCGCGACGCGGCGGAAATCCTTTTCGTGTTTTTCGCGTGGTTCGTGGTTAACTCCCCTCCATGAGTGAGCGGAGGTTCGTCATAGCCGGCGGCGGCGCGGCGGGATTCTTCGGCGCGATCGCCGCGGCGGAAGCGGACCCGCGCGCGGAAGTCCTGCTCCTCGAAAAATGCCCCGAGCTGCTGGCGAAGGTCTCCATCTCCGGCGGCGGGCGCTGCAACGTCACGCACCATTGCTTCGATGTGGACCGGCTCGTCCTCAACTACCCGCGCGGCGGGCGTGAATTGATCGGCCCGTTCCACCGGTTCCAACCGCGCGACACGGTGCGGTGGTTCGAGTCGCGCGGCGTTCCCCTCAAGGTCGAGGAGGACGGCCGCATGTTCCCGGTCAGCGATTCCTCCGCGAGCGTCGTGAACTGTCTGCGGGAGGCCGCGCGGCGGGCGGGCGTATGCGTCCACACCGGACGCGGGCTGAAGGCGATTCAGCCGCGAGCCGCGGGCGGACTCGATCTCGACCTCAGCACGAGCGAGACGCTGGAGGCGGATCGCCTGCTGCTGGCCACCGGCGGCAACCCGGCGACCGCCGGCTACAGGCTGGCCGCTTCCGCGGGCCACGCGATCGAGCCGCCGGCGCCGTCGCTCTTCGCGTTCAATATCGCGGAGCCGGCCCTGCATGCGCTCGCCGGGGTCGCCGCGCCCGACGCGCAGGTGTCGGCGCCCGCGCATCGGCTGGCGCAGGCCGGGCCGCTGCTGATCACGCATTGGGGATTGAGCGGGCCCGCCGCGCTGAAACTCTCCGCGTGGGGCGCGCGCGCGTTCGCGGCGTGCGATTACACCTTTGATCTTCACGTGATGTGGCGGCGCGGAACGCGCGAGGCGTTCCTCGCCGGATTCGAGCGCATGCGTCGCGAGCATCCGCGCCGCGTCGTCGCGGGCGGGGGTCCCGCGGAACTGCCGGGCCGGCTCTGGGAATGGCTGTGCCGCCGCGCGGAGATCCCGGCCGACCGGCAGTGGGCGCAACTCGGCAAGACCGCCGTTCACCGGCTGCTGGATGAACTCACCGCCTGCCGCCTCCCGGTGACCGGAAAGAGCATGAACAAGGACGAATTCGTCACCTGCGGCGGCGTGCGGTTGAGCGAGGTGAATTTCAAGACGATGGAAAGCAAGGTCTGCCCCGGCCTGTACCTCGCGGGCGAGTTGCTCGATATTGACGCCGTCACCGGCGGATTCAACTTCCAGGCCGCGTGGACCACCGGCTGGATCGCCGGCCATGCGATGGGAATGGCCAGGGATGGAGAGACCCGTGACGAATGACGAATGGATCATTGGGTCATTGGACGCCGGTCATTAGGAGTTGGGCGATTTCCTCCTTGCGCGGCGGGTTGCGCTGGCGTTTATTCGGGGCCTTTCAATCCCGTGAAGGAAACCCGCATCGAGCCGAAGTTGTTCACCGTCCTCTTCCGCGAGGGCTATGCGTGGGGGACTTTCTCGCGCGATCTTGTGGCGGGCATCCTGGTCGGCATCGTGGCGCTGCCGCTTTCGATCGCGCTGGCCATCGCGTCGGGGGTGAAGCCCGAGCAGGGGCTTTTCACCGCGGTCATCGCCGGATTCCTGATCTCGGCGCTGGGTGGGAGCCGCGTGCAGATCGGCGGGCCGACCGGCGCGTTCATCGTGCTGGTCTACAACACGGTGCAGCAGTACGGCTACGGCGGGCTGGCGGTCGCGACGATGCTGGCGGGCGGATTGCTGCTGCTCATGGGCCTCATGCGCTTCGGGGCCGTGATCAAGTTCATCCCGTATCCGTTGACGGTGGGGTTCACCTGCGGGATCGCGGTGTTGATCGCGACGACCCAGTTGCGCGACCTGCTGGGGTTGCGGATGCCCGCGCCGCCGGCGGAGTTCCACGAGAAGCTCCTCGCCTACGCGGAGCACATCGGGAGCATCAACCCGCATGCCCTCGGGCTCTCCGCGGCTGCGTTCGCGATCATCGTGCTCTGGCCGCGGGTCACGCGCCGCGTGCCGGGCTCGCTGGTCGCCGTGCTCGCGCTGACGCCGCTGGCGGTGGGGTTCGACTGGCCGGTGGAGACGATTGGCAGCCGGTTCGGCAGCGTGCCGAACCTGTTGCCCGCGCCGTCGCTGCCGGACGTGGATTGGCGTCAGCTCCCGCGCTATTTCCAGCCCGCGCTCGCGATCGCCTTGCTCGGCGGGATCGAGTCGCTGTTGTCCGCCGTGGTGGCGGACGGCATGACCGGGCGGCGGCATCGTTCCAACACGGAACTGGTCGCGCAGGGCGTGGCGAACATCGCGAGCCCGCTGTTCGGCGGGATTCCCGCCACCGGCGCCATCGCGCGGACGGCGACGAATATCCGCAACGGCGGCCTGACCCCGGTCGCGGGCATGATCCACGCGGCCACGCTACTGGTCATCATGCTGGCCTTCGGCCGGTGGGCCGTGCTGATCCCGATGCCGATCCTCGGGGCCATTTTGCTGAAGGTGTCGTTCGACATGGGCGAATGGCGGCTGTTGTGGAGGCTGTTGCGCGCGCAGCGGGGGGACGTGCTGGTGATGGTGTCCACGTTCCTGCTCACGGTGTTCGTGGACCTCGCGGTGGCCATCGAATCGGGGGTGGTGCTCGCGGCCTTCCTCTTCATGCACCGGATGTCGGAATCAACCCAGGTGGGGTTTGTGACGGACGAGCTGGCGGACGGCGCGGACGAGGGGGAGGGGAGCGACCCGAACGCGATCCAGCGGCGTGCGGTCCCGGACGGCGTCGAGGTGTTTGAAATCTACGGCCCGTTCTTCTTCGGCGCGGCCGACCGGTTCAAGGACGAGATGCGGCGCGTGGAGAAACCGCCCCGCGTGTTGATCCTGCGTATGCGCCACGTGCCGACGATTGACGCGACGGGGATGCAGGCGCTGGAGGACCTGTTCAAGAAGTGCGCGCGGCAGGGCACCGCCCTCATCCTGTCCGGTGTGCAGGCGGAGCCGTGGGAGCAGCTGTTGAACGCGGGCCTGTACCAGCGGATCGGCCCGCAGAACGTGCACGATCACATTGACCGCGCGCTGGAGCGCGCGCGGGAAATCCTGGCGCCCCCGGCCTGATCGGACGGCGCGCTGCGCGCTTGCCTTCCCCCCGCCAGGCGCGATGATGGGGCCCATGCAAACGCCCTTTCGGGTTCTGATCCTGTCCGCCGGCGCGGGCAGCGGGCATTTGCGCGCCGCCGCGGCGCTGGAATCCGTCTGCAAGGCCCGGCCGGAAATCGGCGAGGTCGCCAACGTGGACGCGCTGACCTACACGAACAAGCTGTTCCGGCAGTTCTATTCGAAGTTCTACCTCCAGTTGATCCGGAATGTCCCGACGCTCATCGGCTGGTTCTACGACAACCTCGACGAACCGTGGAAGACGGAGCGCATGCGCCTGATGCTCAGCCGGCTGAACACCCGCCCGCTGGTACGGATGATCCGGCGGTTGCAACCCGATCTGACCATCTGCACCCATTTCCTGCCGGCCGAAATACTCTCCTACCTGATCGCGACGGATTCCGTGCAGACGCGGCACGCGATTGTCGTGACCGACCTGGATGTCCACGCGATGTGGCTGTCGCGCCATTTCCACCAGTACTTTGTCGCGAACGAGGAGGCCCGGGCGCACCTGGGCATGACGGGGCTTCCGGCCGAACGCATCACGGTCTCGGGGATTCCAATTGATCCGGTCTTCGGCGAGCCGAAGGACCGCGCGGCGCTCTGCCGCGCGCACCAGGTTGACCCCGCTCGCCCGCTGCTGCTGGTGTCGCTCGGCGCCATGGGCAAGAGCGCGGCCGCGGAGGTCGTGAAGGCGCTCTCCTGCATGCGCACGCCGACCCAGGTGGTTTTCGTCTGCGGCGTACACGGGGAACTGCGTGAACGGTTGGAGGTCCTGGTTCGCGGCGCGGCTAATCCCGCGGTCTCCTTCCGCATCCTCGGCTACACGCGGCAGATGGACGAGTGGCTTCGCATGGCCACTTTGCTGATCGGGAAGCCCGGCGGATTGACCCTGTCCGAGGCGATGGCGTGCGGGCTGCCGATGGTGATCTACCAGCCGATCCCCGGCCAGGAGGAGCGCAACAGCGACCAGTTGCTCGAGGCCGGCGCCGCGATCAAATGCAACCACGCGACGACGCTCGCCTTCAAGGTCGAGCAGGTGCTGAGAGACGCGAACCGGCTGGCCGACATGGGCCAGGCTGCGCGGCAGCTGGGCCGCCCCCACGCGGCGCGAACGGTGGTGGAAACCCTCCTGGACCGGCTCGATTCCCCGCCGGTGGAAATCCGGCGCGGTCCGCCGGGCGAGGTCGGGGATGCGCCTTGAATCCGAGGCGGGGGGCGCGCTAAAGTGCCGCCCATCGGGAGATTCCCATGAAACGTATGTTGCTGTCGGCGGTCGTGTGTGTGGCCCTTTTCGCCATCGGGGCGCGGGCCGAGTCCTCGTTGGGCCTGGGCGCCCGCGTCTTTCGGACGGTGGACAGCCTGCCCCACCAGTACACCGAGATGGGGATGGGCGCCTCGGTGAATTGGCGCGCCCGCTGGACGGATCTCTTCAGCGGACAACTCGAGATGACGCTCTACGAAGACGGATTCGCGGGCGCTCCGCAGGAGGTTGTCGCGCCGCAGGCCTTCGTGCTCGTGGGGCACGACATCTACGCCGGCTTCGGGGCCGGCCTCCTGTTTGCCGACGGCGACCTTGCTGACAAGCCCTTTCTCGCGCTGCGCGCGGGCATCCAATGGCCCTGGGGCAAATCCCTGACGGTGGATCTCAACGCGACCTACGAGTACGGCGAGTGGGACGGCGTGACGAAATTCGTCCCGGAAGAAGAGAGCGACACCGTTGCCATCGGCCTCGGCCTGCGGTTGAACTTCTGACGGGTTCCCCAGAGACTTTCCCAAAACCTCTTTTCGATGCCGGCCGGAACTGTGTTGCCGGTTGGCAAGGCGGGAGCGCGGGAGGCGTGCCCGACGCGGCCCGTGCCCG
>CAYMCD010000045.1:0-22290 GCA_964388845.1 uncultured Verrucomicrobiota bacterium | reverse complement strand
GACCTCGCGTCGCGGGAGCGGAAGTTCCGCGGCTACGCGGTAGCGCGAAGAACTTGGGCTCCGGCGGGACAAGCCCGCCGGGGGCCAGATCGGTGCCGAATCGGCCTCGGTCTCGAAATCGGCCTCGATTTAGTCGCCCCCCGCGACCTCGCTTGTCCCGCCGAAGCCGGGCGAAGGCGGACGTCGAGTGAGCGAAAGTTCCATGGCTACGCGGTAGCGCGACAAACTTGGGCTCCGGCGGGACAAGCCCGCCGTGGGCCAGATCGAAATCGGCCTCGATAAGAGGCCTTGGTCGGGCGGGGCCTCCGGACCCGCCGAGTCGCGGCGACCGAGATCGTTTGACATCCTCGCATCAAAGCGACCACGTGCCGCCGCAGAATCCGTCTCCTCCCGTGCCGTTGCCGTGCACGGTTCCGTTGCGGACGCTCAAGCGTCCCGATGACGGGTAGCCACCGATAGAGCCGGAAAAATTCCCGTTGTGGTCCACGTAGCCTGAAACAGGGCCGAGATCCGACGATCCGCTGACCGAACCATCTTCATCCACAATCATGGTGAGGCTCCCGCTCTCTGACTCAGAGCCGCAGCTCCCACTCCAACCGCCGGTTCCTCTCGCCGAACCAGAAAAGCCGCCGCCGTCGCCTCCGCCACCTGATCCTCCGCCACCACCGCCGCCGCCGCCCGCCACGGCAGCGACGCCAACCGCCGCGGCCACTCCGAGTCCGGCGAGCCCCGCGGAACTGAGTCCCGCCGCTCCCGATCCCGCCCCGGCGCCCGCAGTCCCCGCGCCCGCCGCGCCAAATCCCACGCCGGCGCCTCCCAACGAAATTGCGCCGTCAGCCGTGATGGGTGATCCGCCGGCCGCGCTGGACGATGCAGGCGGTGTGTCTGCAGCTTCATGCGAGGGACCTTGACGGAGCATCTGGCGATCCATGAATTTTACAGGCACATTTTGTCCCCAGACTCTCCGTTCCTTCGGGAAGCTGTGTTCCTTCGGAACAGAGGCCCGCGCTTTGGCCTTGGCCGCTTCTTCCGCTGGGGGAGCCGGTGTCGCGCTCTCACCGCGCATGAATTTTTCAGGCTTCTGATCTATTTCAGGCTTATCTGGCGCGGCGTGCTCCGCGGATTCGGTTTGGAGGTGATTTTCCGTATCAACTTCACCGCCGTCAATATGACCTTCGACACTATCTCCTTCCGACACACTGCGCCCGTCCCACGTCTCGTTAATATCCACATCGGGAAGCTCCGTATTTCCGGCGGGACTTGGTGGTTGAGCCGGCGCTGCGGTCCAATAATGGGACTGGGCCATCGCACTCATCGGCCCGCACGCGGCGAACATGAGCAAGACGAGGAAACGCAAAGGCATGGATATCTCCCTCATCAGAGAGAATTCCCGATCGTGATCAAATCTTCCATCATGCTCCGGACCTTCACGGCCTAATTCCTCGCCGCGGACCATGAACCGTGCGGCGAGCAGTCGCATGAATCCACGTAGGAGCCGTGCATGGTATCGCCGGACACGTGGCCGGTCATCGTCCGCGTGGCGCCGGAATTCCAGTTATAGCGCAGAGTGATATTGGATCCCGAGGTGCTGTACGAACCCGTAGCGCTGTCGCCACCACCACCCGCCGACAAGGATCCGTTGGAGTGAAGCGTGAACGTTTCGCCCGCCCAATAGCCATCGGTGATGATCCACCTGCCCACAACGTTCGAGTCTCCGCCTCCTCCGTCTGAACCGCCACCTCCTCCGCCCGATACAGCGACACCGAGAGCGACGGCCGCACCGCCTCCTATCCACACCGCGTTCCTGCGAAGCCAGCTTTCGTTCTCTTTGCCGTCCTTCTTTTCCATCCGCGCCCTGGACGGTGTTTTCTCGGGACCTGTCGATTCGGCAGCCACGGTCGTCGTGGCGGCGGTAGCCGAAGTCGTGGTCTTGTCTTTTCGTTTGGATTCCGGCCTGGATGCCGGCACGACCAGCCCTGGCGCGCTCGTCGCTTTTGAACCGAATTGGGATGCAACCTCGCCGACGATCGCGTCGGACAGGTCCGCCAGCGCCTTGGGATCATCCGCGATGTGCTCGTAGGTCCAGATCTCCTCGCCCGTCTCCACGCGAATGAGCTGAAGCCTTACCGATGTGCGGGAATCGCCCGGATCCAGCTTCCCGCCCAATACGGCGTTCACATCCAGCAGCTTGCCCAGCTCGACCAGACATGAAGTCTCGCCGCAACGGTCCAGGTCCGGACGCCTGGCGACGTCCAGCGCGTGTTTCATGTAATCGGCGCTCACCACGCGGAAGCGGCCTTCTTTCAGGAGCGACTCGCGCAAAGCGGCCGCGAGCGACGGATGGCCGGCTTGATCGGGGGCGTCGCCGGGCAGATTCGCCACCGCGATTTCGGTGAGCTGCTGCTGGGCTTTCGTCGCCGACTCGGCGGCCGAAAGGGGAAGGATCAGCAGGGCGCCGAGAAAGACACGCAGGCCCGACGCGGCGCGAAGAGCGGAGTGCCAAAGGGTCGAGAGAAAGGCGATCGAAAATCGCGGTCCAGCTGCTGCGGGCACCCGTCCGACTTCGCCGGCGCAAATGCGCGAACCCATGGTGGGGACACTCGCAGAATGCGTTCGGGAATACAAGAACGATTGCGAAGCGCCCCGGGCCGTCCGGGGCATTCCCCGACGTCCCGGGGAACCGCAGCATCTGGAAGGTATGAGCGCGGGGATGAAGCAGTCCGGTCGCCCCGCCGAGCCGGGAAATTTACACCCGACCGCGGATCGGCGCGCGCGCCCCGGGCGGCGAAACAAGACGATCGAGAACCGCCCTAGCGGACCTTGTTCTGCTCGATGCGTTTCTTGCGGATTTCCTCCGCGATCGCGTAGGGCACGGCCTCGTAGTGCTCGAACTCCATGCTGAAGTTCGCGCGGCCCTGGGTCAGCGTGCGCAGGTTGTTGGCGTAGCCGAACATTTCGGAGAGGGGCACAAACCCGCTGATGACCTTCTGGTTGCCCTTGGTGTCCATCGTGTCTATGCGCCCGCGCCGCTGCGCGATGGTACCCGTGACCGGGCCCATGAATTCCTCGGGGGTGACCACCTCGACGTCCATCACCGGCTCCAGCAGGACCGGCGCCGCCTTGTGGAAAGCCTCTTTGAACGCAATGCGGCCCGCTTCCTGAAAGGCGATGTCGCTCGAATCCACGTCGTGGTAGGAGCCGTCATACAGCGCGACCTTGACGTCCACGACGGGGTACCCGGCGTAGGGCCCCGCCTGCATGGCCTTGATGACGCCCTTCTCGACGGACGGGATGAAGTTCTGCGGGATGCGTCCGCCGACGACCTCGTTGATGAATTCAAAGCCGGCGCCCTTGGCGTTCGGCTCGAGGCGGATCTTGCAGTGGCCGTACTGGCCGCGGCCGCCGGACTGTTTGATGTATTTGCCCTCTTGCGTGACCGTCGTGGTGCAGGTCTCGCGATAGGCCACCTCGGGACGTCCGACCGTCGCGGCGACGCCGAACTCGCGCTTGAGGCGGTCCACGATGATCTCGAGGTGCAGCTCGCCCATGCCCGAGATGATCGTCTCGGATGTCTCGGGGTCAAAGCCCACGGTGAAGGTCGGATCCTCGTCGGCCAGCCGGTAGAGCGCCTCGCTCAACTTCTCGTTGGCGGCCTGCGACTCCGGCTTGATGCTGATCGAAACGACGGGGGCCGGGAAGGTGATCGCCATCAGGTGGATGGGATGGTCCTCGTTGCACAGGGTGTCGCCGGTCTTCGTGTCGCCGAAGCCGACGATCGCGACGATTTCGCCCGCGTAGGCCTGTTCCAGCGGTTCCTGCTTGTTCGCGTGCATGCGGAGCAGGCGCCCGACGCGCTGGGTCTTGTCGCGCGTGATGTTGTAGACCGCCTCGCCCTGCTTGAGGGTGCCCGAGTAGATGCGCACGTAGGTGAGCTTGCCCATGTGCTTGTCGGACATGATCTTGAACGCCATTCCGGCGAAGGGGGCCGCGTCGTCCGCCATGCGGGTGTTCGCCTCCTTCTCCTGCGCGCAGATCACCGGCGGGATGTCGAGCGGCGAGGGGAGGTAATCCACCACGGCGTTGAGGATGAGCTGCACGCCCTTGTTCTTGAAGGATGATCCGCACAACACGGGGACCATGGTGCGCGCGATCGTCGCCTTCCGGATCGCCGCCATCACCTCCTCATTCGACAGCTCGCCGCCGCCCAGATACTTCTCGAGCAGCGCGTCGTCCTGCTCCGCCGCCTTCTCGATGAGTTCGTGGCGCCATTTGTTCGCCTCTTCGGCGAGGTCGGCCGGAATATCGCTCTCGATCATCTTCTGGCCCTGGCTGGCCTCGTCGAAGGCGATGGCCTTCATCCTCACGAGGTCCACGACACCCCGGAAGTTTTCCTCCGCGCCGATCGGGATCACCAGCGGCACCGCGTTGGCCTCGAGGTGATCTTTCATCTCCTGCAGCACGCGGAAGAACTCCGCGCCGGTGCGGTCCATCTTGTTGACGAACGCGATCTTCGGCACGCCGTATTTCTCGGACTGGCGCCACACGGTTTCGGACTGCGGCTCGACGCCGCCCACCGCGCAGTACAGCGCGACCGCGCCGTCGAGCACGCGCAGCGAGCGTTCGACCTCGACGGTGAAATCCACGTGGCCGGGGGTGTCAATCAGCGATACCTGATGGTCGCGCCACACGAAGGAGGTCGCGGCGGAGGTGATCGTGATGCCGCGCTCCCGCTCCTGCACCATCCAGTCGAGCTGGGTGGCGCCGTCGTGGACCTCGCCGATTTTGTGGACCTTGCCCGAGTAATAAAGGATGCGCTCGCTGGTCGTTGTCTTGCCGGCATCAATGTGGGCCATGATGCCGATATTGCGCACGTTAATAAGGGGAACCGCTCTGGGCATGACGCACCTCAACTCGCCCCGCGCGGAGCTCACCGGAGCGCCCGCGCGATGGCATTATGACTGCAAAGGCCGCGCAATATGCAGGAGGGGCGGGGTGGGCGCAAGTACGAAACAAGCGGCGGCTTGACGCCGGTCCGGACGCGGCTAGGCTGGCCCGCGATGAAGGTTGTTTCACCGGTCAACGGCAGCCGGATGAGCCATCGGTGGGTGCGCAACACGCTGCGGGAGGTGTTCCTGGAGCCGGGCGGCGTGGTGGCGAAGCGCTTTCAGCGCCACCCCGGCCGGCAGGATCGCCGGCGGGTCTGGCGGCTCGAAGATCGCGCGCTGCGCCGCCTGGCCGGGCTGCCGGTCCCCCGCAGCCTCGGATACGGCGCGCGCGAGGGCCGCGCCGGGCGGGAAATCATCCTGCGGAAGGAGTACCTGGAGGGGGCGCCCGTCGAGGCGGTGACGCCCCGCGAGGCGGGCGAGATGGCGCGGCTGCTGGCGGCCATACACGGGCGCGGCGTGATCACGGGCGATCCCTCGCGGCAGAATTTTCTCCGCCGGGCGGACGGCGCCCTTGCCTTTCTGGATTTCGGTCGGGCGCGCACCTTCTGGTGGCGCTCGCCGTATTACCATTTGTATGTCGGGAAGGAACTGGTCCGCTTCTATCGCACCGCGCTGGACGGCCGCGCGGAGCTGTGGGAGGCGGCCATGGAGGCCTACGGCGCCGCGTGCCGGTTCGGAAGTCTGGCGTGCTGGCTGCGCAACGCGAGCTTCTGGTATTGGCTGGCGCGCCAGACGCGCCGCCATCAGACGCCGGTGGACCCGGTGTCGTCCCCCTTCGCGCCCGCGGGGAAAACGTCCCGGAGCAATTCGTTGCGCACGTCCTGAAGCCGGCCCCTTTCGCGGAATTCCTCCAGCATGTCCTGCAGCTCCAGCAGTTCCTCGAGCAGCACGTAGCGGATGAACGGCGCCTGGTCGGGCGCGGTGATGATTCGCAGGCGGTTGCCCTCCCGCATCAGGGTGAAGACGCGTTCGTGCAGCCGGGCCCGGTATACATGTTCGCCCGGCAGCGGCAGCACGAGGTATTCCTCGCGGTGCAGCGCTTCCACGGTCCGCCGCAGAAGCAGCTCCACCACGTCCTCCCGCGGCAGCGACAGGGTGACCTCCTCCCGCCGCGCGGCGCCGGAGCGCCGTGCGCGCCGGAGGCCGGGGCGGTCCGTCAGCGCCAGACCCAGCAGGGGCGGGGCCAGGAGCGTCGTCAGGATCGCCATCATCACCGCGATGCCGTAGCGTTCGTTGTCCAGCACGCCCCGGGACAGGCCCATGCCCGCCACGATGAGCGCCACTTCCCCGCGCGGCAGCATGCCGAGGCCGATGCGGAGGGCGCCCCGCGCATTGAACCCCGACAGCGCCGCCGCCAGGCCGCAGCCGCCGATCTTGGACAGCACGGCCAGCGCGGTGAACGCCAGGCCGAGGCCCAGCGAGCCGGACAGCGCCGGGACATCCACCAGCATGCCGGAGACACAGAAGAATACCGGCACCAACGCCTCGTACAATCCGTGCAGGCGGGTGCGGATCACGTCCGCCAGGTCGCTGCGCGAAAGCGCGAGCCCCGCGGTGTAGGACCCGATGATCGCGGCGAGGCCCATGCGCTCGCTAACGCCCGCGAGCAGGAGCGCGATGCCGAACGTGACGAAGCCGATCGTCTGGTGCGAGCCCAGCAGTTTGAGCGCCCGCGCGAGCCGCCGGCCCAGCAGCAGACCGGCGCCCGCCAGCAGGATCCAGAAGCCCGCGGTCCGGAACGCCACCCAGCCGATGTGCGACCACGAAAACTCCGACCCCTGCAGCTGGGCCGCCGTGACGCCGACGACCACGGCCAGCAGCACGAAACACAAGATATCGTCCAGCACCGCGGCCGCCAGGATGGTCACCCCCTCGGGCGTTTCCATTTGCCGCCGGTCGCTCAACAGACGCGCCGTGATGCCCACCGAGGTCGCCGTCGAGACGGCGCCAAAAAAAAGCGCCGGCGGGTCCATCCACGAATCGGCCAGGCCGGCCAGCAACGCCCACCCCGCGCCCATCGCGTAGGCGACGACCACCCCGCCCACGCCCACCAGCAGACCCGGCCCGCTGTAGCGCAGGAACATCCCGACGTCCGTTTCCAGACCCGAGACAAAAAGAAGCAGGATCGCGGCGAAGGCCGAGAGGTGCAGTATCTCCGGTCCGATTCCCGCGCCGGCGCCCTCCAGGATCGGAAACGGCGCGCCCAGCAACGGCCACGCCAGATGTCCGAGGGCGTGTGGCCCGATGAGCAGGCCCGCCGCCAGTTCGCCCGCGACGCTGGGCAGGTGCAGCCGGCGCGCCAGGTAGCCGCCCATGTGCGCGAACACCAGGATCACCGCCACCTGGAAAATAAAGTGGATCTCGTCCCCGCCGGCGTCTCCGTCCCCGGCCCAGGCGCGCGCCACCCCGCCCAGGAGCAGGAGGACCGCGCCGCGCACGAGCGCGATCCCGTTCATGGCGACACCGGTTCCGGGGGGGCAAGGTCCGGCACGGTTGCGCTGTTCGTTTCCAGCATCTGGAAACGTCCGTCCACCTCGCGCAGGTGCGTGAACGCCGCGGTCTGAATGTTGTACCGTCCCATCAGGGCTTCTCCCAACAAGGCCTCCGCCAGCCGCGCGCCGGTGTGTTTATGCGTCACCACCAGGAGGACGGCCTCGCGCCCCCGCCACCGGTCGAGCAGGCGGTTGATCGTGGCGCGCGCGCGCTTCACGCCGTCGGCGTACGATTCGTGGCCCGGCGTTTCGGCGCCGGCGTCCGCCCGCAGGACAAACAGCGACCGCTGCTCGGGCTCGAGGAGGATCGGCTCGGGCGGCGGCGTCTTCTCGGCGCGCCCCTCCGGGATCCAACAGCATTCGTCCAGCTCCGGCCAGATTTCCGCCTGGGCGCCGGCGCGTTCGAGATACGGCTGGATCGTCTTGAGGCACCGAAAGGCGGGACTCACGAGGACCGCGTCGAATCGCCGGGCGCCCAGCGCGGCCGTCAGGATATTGATCTGGCCGAGGCCCCTCTCCGAAAAGTGGCGCTGGTTAAAGGCGGAATACACCCCGGTTTCATTCGCGAGCGTTTCGGCGTGGCGCATGATGACCACGTCCAGCGCCATGGCGGCCTGGACACCCAGGGCCGCTCCGGCCAGGAGCCACCCGCATGCGCGCCCAACATGCATGGACGCGATTGTGCGACGCGGCGGCGGTTGTTTCAACGCGAAATGCGCGCCGCGATCACCCGGGGGCCGCGAAATTCACGGTGGACTGGACCGGGGCCTTTTCCTCGAAGACAAGGTCCACCGGCTGGTCGGTGAACCCGCGCGCCAGCAGCAACAGGGTTTCACGGGCGGAGCTGAGGACCTCGGGCTTCAGGCGGTGCACGAGGTTCGCGGCGAGTTTCTCGGCCTGCGCGCGCGCCTCGTCCTTGAGTTTGTTCCGATCCTGCTCGTTGAATCCCGCGCCGAACGCGGCGTTGATCAGGTCCGGCACGAGCCACGGCATCATCTTCGTCTTCTGCTCGTCGTAGAACGTGATGTCGCGAATGTGGATGTCGTATCGCAGCGGCGGCAACTCGAGCCGGAATCCGCCATCCTCCCGTTTCACGATGCGGAACGCCGGGTCGCGCAGGTCGAACCGGAAGTCCATATCGAACGCGAAAATCATCGCCATCTTCTTGGACGTGAACAGCCATTCGAGATAACGCCGGCCGAACGAGCCGGCCCAGTGGTCGCGCGCGGTGACAATTTCCTTGGTCAACGCCTTGAACACCGACAGCTCGCCGATCGTCCGCAGTTCCTCGATGGAGGAATGCACCGTCACCCGCGCCGTCGGCGCCGCGCGCCGTCCCCGCCCGCGCCACACCGCGAACGCGCCCGCCCCGGCGCCCACCAGCAATGCGATCAGCCAGTCGGTCATGGGGAAAGCATACCGCACCCTCACGAAAGGAACAAAGCGAAACACCGCTATTTCACGCTTTCGCGATATGCGGCACGCGTTGGTTTTGCTATGCTTCGCGCATGCAAAAGGTCGTACGCAAGGCGCGCCTGGAGGACGCGAAGCAGGACGCTGAAGACATCTCGTACTGGCGGCTGCGCCCCCCCTCCGAACGTGTTGCGGCGGTATTCGCGCTGCGTCGGATCTTCTATGGACCCGAATCCCGACTTCAAAGACATGTTGCGGTGTCTCAACGCGCGCGGCGCTGAGTATCTCGTCGTGGGCGGTTTCGCGCTGGCCCTGCATGGCCGCCCGCGCGCCACGGGCGACATGGACCTCCTCGTTCGCCCCACGCCGGAAAACGCCGGTCGCGTGATGCAGGCCCTCGCGGACTTCGGCATGGCGCTGCCCGAACTATCGGCGGATGACTTTTCCCGCCCCGGGCGGGTTGTTCAGTTGGGATATCCGCCCGTCCGAATAGACCTCATCACGTCCATCACGGGTGTTGAGTGGGATTCCGCCTGGCGCGGGCGCGCCCTGGGCGAACTGGCCGGGGAGCCGGTGAGCTTCCTGGGCTTGCAGGAGTTCATCGCCAACAAGCGGGCCACGGGGCGCGCAAGAGATCTCGGCGATATTGACGGCCTGGAGTGATCAGCGTGTTGGATCCGCGACGACCGCGTCGCGCAAAATATCACTCGCCCGGCGGGGTCGCCGGACTCGCCACAAACAACTCCATCAACTCGCTCGCCTTCATCTTCTCCAGCCGCGCCGGGTCCTGGAAGGCGTTCAGGATCTGCCGGCAGCGCGCGGAGGCGAACCGTTCGGCGAGCGCCTCTTGAAACTTTTTCACGAGCAGCGGAAGGCCCTCGGCGCGGCGGCGGCGGTGGCCGACGGGATATTCGACCTCAATCTTATCGGTGTGCGTGCCGTCGGCAAAAAACACCTGCACGGCATTCGCGATGGAGCGCTTCCCGGGGTCCAAATATTCCGCGCTGTACCGCAGGTCCTCGGACACGACCATCTTCGCGCGCAGCGCGTCTATGCGCGGGTCTCTCGCGACCTTGTCCTCGTAATGGTCCGCCGTGAGCCGGCCGAAGACCAGGCCGACGGCCGTCATGTATTGCAGGCAATGGTCGCGGTCGGCCGGATTGTGCAGCGGGCCGGCCTTGTTGATGATGCGGATCGCGGATTCGTGCGTGGTCAGTTCGATGCGTTCGATCTCGTCCATCCGGTCCTTCGCCAGCGGGTGGAGCTTGAACGCGCACTCCACCGCGGTCTGCGCGTGGAACTCGGCCGGGAACGAAATCTTGAACAGCACGTTTTCCATCACGTAGCCGCCGAGCGGCCGGGCGAGCCCGATGGCCTTGTTGCGGAACAGCGCGTCCTGGAAGCCCCACGTCCGGGTCGTCAGCGCGCCCGGATAGCCCATTTCGCCGCGCAACGCGTTGAGCGCGTGCCAGACCGCGCGGCTCGTCGCGTCGCCCGCCGCCCACGACTTGCGCGATCCGGTGTTCGGCGCGTGCCGGTAGACCCGGAGCGCGCCGCCATCCGCCCATGCGTTCGACACCGCGTTGATGACCTGATCGCGCGTGCCGCCGAGCATCGCCGTCACCACCGCCGCCGTCGCGATCCGCACGAGGATCACGTGATCCATGCCCGCGCGGTTGAAGCTGTTCTCCAGCGCCAGCACGCCCTGGATCTCATGCGCGCGGATTGCGGCGGTGAGGATGTCGGAGACGGAGGGGGAGGTTGGAGTTTCGAGCTTGGAGTCGGGGGAAGGAGACGCCCGCCGGCTCATCCAGTCCGCGACCGCGAGGATGCCGCCGAGGTTGTCGGACGGGTGTCCCCATTCGGCGGCGAGCCACGTGTCGTTGAAGTCCAGCCAGCGGATCAGCGCGCCGTTGCAGAAGGCGGAGCGGACGGGATCGAGTTCGTCGTCCATGCCCAGCACGCGCGCGCCGCCGGCCAGCGCGGCGCCGGGCACCACGGGACCCAGCAGTTTCGTGCACTCGGGATACTTCAGCGCCATCAGCGCGCAGCCGATGCTGTCCATCAGGCAGTGACGCGCCGTTTCCCGCGCCTCGCGGCTCGCCGGCGCCGGCCCCGTCACATAGTCGGCGATCTGCGCCAGCACGGCGTCGGGCGGCGGTCGGATGTTGGAAACGGGCGCGCTCATCTTCCCTCCAGGCTGCGGCGCACTACTATCAGGTTCGCCGCCCATCCGCAATGCCGCCCCCGCCGCCGTGTGTCCTGGCGCAACAAAGCGCTGGCGATGGGCGATGATCCGATCGTATGCTGGCCGGCCATGGAAACACCCGCCGACCGCAAGGGCCGCCGATGGGCGCGCTGGATCGCCGGACAGCTTTTTCTCACCCTGGCGCTGTTGCTGGTCCTCGAGGGGGCGGCCGGCTACCGGGCCGCCTGGCTGAAGATCAATCGGGACGCGCGGGCGGATCTTCGGCCCACGGCGGAGTCCATCCACACCGACTACGATCCGCTGTTGGGATGGAGATCGCGGCCCGGCCGCTACCCCGGTCTTTACGGTCCCGCGCGGGATCTGACCATCGAGGCGGACGGCAGCCGTGCGGTCCCATCCCCGGACGAGCTCGCGCCCACGGTCCGCGCGGTGGCCTCCGGCGATTCGTTCACGATGGGGTACGGCGTCGGCGACGCGGAAACGTGGGTCGCGCATCTGGAGCGCGCCCTTCCCGCGCTGGACATCCGGAATCTGGGGCTGGGCGGCTATGGCCTCGGCCAGAGTTTCCTGCGCTACCGGCGCGACGGCGTCCGGCTGCCGCACGACCTGCACCTGTTCTCCTTCATCACCGAGAATTATCGTCGGCTGGGCCGCGATCGCTTCATGGGCTACGGCAAGCCGCTGGTCCTCCTGAGGGACGGCGAACTTGTCGTGGAGAATGTGCCGCCGCCGCGGCGGCGGCATTCGCCCCTGTTCCAGTTGCGCTATGGCGCGGCCCTCCAGGAGTTGCGCCTGGTCCAGTGGCTCACCGCGGGGCTCCAGCGACGCGCGGAGGAGGAAAAGTCCTGGCGCGAGAAAAACGTGGAGCATGTCGCGCGGGCGATTTTTCACGAACTGCACGCGCTGCACGCGCAACACGGCCGCCGCGGCGCGCTGGTGCATTTCCCGGCCGAGAACGACTACCGGGACGGTGACTCCAATGCGTGGCGGGCCTGGCTGCGCGAAGAGGCCCGCAGCAACGGCTGGCATTTCGTGGATTTGATCCCCGCCCTGCGCGCCCTCCCACGCGACCAGATCAAACCGTTGTTCATCCAGGACGACGCCGATCGCTTCCGCGGCGCCAGGGGTCACTACACCGAGCTCGGCAACCGCGTCATGGCCGAGGCGCTTGCGCGCGAGCTGGAGCGCATCGGCCTGGCGGCCCCGCGGGCCGGGCCGTGACCCGGCGCCGGCGCTCCTCGCCGCGAATTGCCGCGAATTGCCGCGAACTTGGGCGCATGGGGAAGCTCCAGCCGGCGGGCCGGGCCGGACCCGCCCGCAACGGGAAGCCGTCAGGCGCGGAGCAGGGTCCGGATGGCGCGGTCAAGGCCGTCCAGGTAGGCCTGCGCGCCGAAGCGCTCGGCGTTGCGTCGTATGGCGGCCTCGTCCCACGAACGCGCGGCGCAGCGCGCCACCGCGTCAAGGATCGCCTCCGGCGTCTGTTCCCCGAAGAAGACGCCCGTCACGTCCGCCGCGAGGGTCTCGGTCGCCCCGCCGCGCGCGAAGGCCGCCACCGGCGCGCCGCAGGCCTGCGCCTCCAGCGGAACGATGCCGAAATCCTCCTCGCCGGGAAACACGAGCATCCGGCACCGGCGGTACAGCTCCCGGATCTCGGCATCCGCGCGCCAGCCCAGGAATTCGACGTTCGGCGCGGCCAGCGCCCGGAGCGCGGCGGTTTCCGTGCCCGTGCCGACGATCTTCAGCCGGAACCCGCCCCGCGCGTACGCGCGTACCGCGAGGTCAATCCGCTTGTAGGGCACGAGCGCCGACACGATCAGGTCGAAGTCCCCGCGCCGGGCGCCGGGTCCGCCGGGCGTGTAGAACTCCGTGTCCACGGGCGGATACACGAGGTCCGCATCGCGCCCGTAGAACCGCTTGATGCGGTCGCACACGTGGCGGCTAATGCCGATGAAGCGGTCCACGCGGTCGCACACCCGGCGGTCCCAGTCGCGCAGCGCCGACAGCACCGGCCGCGCCAGCGCCCGCTTCACGCTGCGCGCGCCGAAATATTCGTCGTGGAACGTCCACGCATAGCGCATGGGCGTGAAGCAGTAGCACAGGTGTTTGCCCGGCCGCTTCACGCGCAGCGCCTTGGCGGCGCAATGGCTCGCGCTGATCAGCAGGTCGGCCCCGACCGGCGCGAAGCCGCGCACTGCGAGGGGAAAGGCGGGCAGCCAATAGCGGTAGTGCGACGCGATGCCCGGCACGCGCTGCAGGAAGGACGCGCGGATTTCGCGCGCTTCGATGGCCGCGGACACCGCGCCGGGTTTGTGCAGCAGCGTGTACAACGGCGCGCGGGGGAACCCCCGGCAGAGCAGTTCGAGGCACTTCTCGCCGCCGCGCATGCCGGTCAGCCAGTCGTGCGCCAGCGCGACATTGAGCGACGACCAGGATGGGGGAAACGCCATCACGGGGCCCGGGATACGGCCTGTTTGTAGGCCTCGATGGTCAGCCTCGCGGTCCGGTCCCAGGTGAACTGGGCGGCGCGCTGGAGGCCGCGCCGGGCGTACTCCTCCGCGACCTCGGGCCGGGTGAGCACCTCCGTCAGCCCCTCGACCAGCTGCGGCAGGATCGCCGGATCCACCTTGCGCGCGGCGTCGCCCGCGACTTCCGGCAGCGACCCGATGTTGCTGCACACGCACGGCGTGCCGCAGGCCATCGCCTCCAGCAGCGTGAGGCCGAACCCCTCGTAGCGCGACGGCAGGCAGAACACGTCCGCCGTCTGGTACTCGCGCACCAGCCGCTCCGACGACACGTAGCCCGTCCAGGCAATCCAGCCTTCGAGCCCGAGTTGCGCCGCGCGCCGCGGGGCCTCCGGATAGCGCGGGTCGGGCGAGCCCACCACGCGCAGCCGGGCGTTCACCCCGTTGGCGCGCACGCCCGCCAGCGCCTCCACCAGCCGGGGCAGGTTCTTGTAGGGATCGCTCCGCCCGACGTAGAGGATGACCTTCTCCGCGCGGTCCTTCGGGCGCCCGCCGGGCGTGTATTCCGGCGTGACGCCCTCGGGGATGCTCACCACGCGCTCGGCGCGCGATGACGGCACCTCCAGCTCGCGCAGGATGTCGCGCCGCGTGGACGCGCTGGGCGCGATGATCAGGTCGGAGCGCCGCGCGACCGCCCGCATCAGCGCCTTGTAGAGCGGGAAGAGCCGCGTCTTTTTCGCCTTCGGGGCGTGGTCCGGGAACAGCAACGGGATCAGGTCGTGGATCGTCACCGCCCGGCGCACGCGCCCGAGCCGGGCCAGCGGCATCATGTAGTTGGTCGAATGGTAGAGCTCGACCCCGCGCCGCGCCAGCAGCAGCGGCAGCTCGATCTGGTTGCGCGGGCTGAAGACGCCGTACGGCGCGCGGATTGCGCGGAAACGCGGATACTGGTCGAACCGGGTCGCCGCGCGGGTGCGCTCCTGCAGCTCGACCCGCTGGAACAGCAGCAGGTACTCGTTTTCCCGATCGGCCCGCGCCAGCGCACGGATCAGCTCCTGGGTGTAGAGTCCGACCCCCGACAGTTCGGAAAAGATCCAGCGCGCGTCCAGGCAGATTCTCATTCGCGGGTCTTTTTACAGGGGTTGGAAACCGCTAGAAACAATTATTACAAACGTTGGAAATATTTTCCTCATCGCCGGCGCGCGCGCGCCCCCATTCGGAAGACGAGCGTCCGGGAAACGCGCTAAATTTCATAGCGTGGAATTTTCCCGTAGTGGCGGGTCCCGTACGCGGCGTGGGCGGATGCGTAGACCGACCAGGTGCGCCGGGCGGTCTCCGTCCACGTGAAGCGCGCGGCGTGGCCGGCCCCGCGCTGGCGCAGCGCGTCGCGCGCGGCGGGCGCCCGCAGCAGGGAGGAAATTTCGCGGGCCCACCGGTCCGCGTCGTCCGCGGGCAGCACCAGCGCGCCGCCGCCGCAGATTTCCGCGAGCGATCCGCCGGGGGAGACGATCGCGGGCGTGCCGCAGGCCATCGCCTCGAGGGGCGGGAAACCGAATCCCTCGTACAGGGAGGCCAGCAGGAACAGCTCCGCGCCGGCGTAGAGGGCCGGCAGTTCGTCCTCGCCGAGATCCTCCACCAGCCGGATCCGCCCGCGGCGGGCCGATCGGGCGATGCGGTCCAGCACCGGTTCGAATTTCCAGCCGCGCCGCCCCGCGATGACGAGGTCGCCGTCGAAATCGGGGAGCCGTTCGAAGACGTCCACGAGGAACGGAAAATTCTTGCGCGGCTCGAGCGTGCCGACGGAGAGCACGTAGGGCCGCTCGAGCTGGAGCCGGCGGCGCAGCGCGCGGATCGCATCGGGGCCGGGCCGGCGCATGGCCGGGTCAAGACCGGACGGAATGGGGTGCAGCCGGTCGCGCGGGACCCCGAGCAGCGATTCCACCTCGCGCGCGGTGAATTCGGACACCGTGATGATCGCGTCCGCCCGCGCGACGGTGCGGCGGATGTGCCCGTTGAGATAGGCGAGGTTCCCGCGCTCGATGGTTTCCGGCAGGCGAAGAAACGCGACGTCGTGGATGGTCACGACCGATGCGCCCCGGGGCAGGGGGGGGCGGATGAAATTGGGAAAGTGATACACATCGGCCGGGCCGGCGAACCAGGAGTAGGGCGGCCAGCCCGCGGTTTTCCACAGGCCCTGCGCGACCCGGCCCGGCAGCCAGCGGCACGCGCGTTCGACGGCCCCGTTCGCCGCGAGCCCGGCGCCGCGCCGGTGGAAATCGAAGTGGAACAGCGCCAGCTCGTTCGCGCCGCGAAGCGGGGCGAGGTGCTCGACCAGCAGCTTGGTGTAGCGCCCGACCCCGGCCCGGGCCCCCACCGCCGATTGGATATCCACGCAGACGCGCATCGCTTTATGGCCCCGGGTGGGACTCTAAAGCATTTCCGGGAAAAGATGAGCACAACTTTCCGGCGGCTACCGGAAGGCCTTCACAAGGGGCAGCAGGTTCGCGTCGAGGGCGGCGTCGGTGAACTCGGTCCGCAGCCGGCCCGCGAACCACCGCTCCATGTGGCGCACGGTGGAGCCGGGGGCGATCCGCGCCAGCGGCCCGAGCGTTTCCACCTCGAGGAAGCCGGGCATGGTGAAGAATTCGCAGTTGCAGCCCATATCCGGATAGGAGGCGCCGTGGACGAAGGGGAAGCGCTTGATGAACACGTCCCCGCCCAGCAGATACGCCGCCCAACCCGGCGAATTCGCCGCGCCGACCTTCAGTTTGCTTGGGAACGCATCGTCCTGGCGGAGCTGCACATAGTTGCGCCCCCATATCCAGCGCGGATCGTCCATGTGCGTGAAAGGCCAGAGCACCAGCGGGCGGGCGGGCGCGTAGCTTTCGCCGTGGGGGACGTAAGGTTCCTGCGGGAAGACCGCGCGTCCGCCCGCGGCCATGACGCTGAGGCACCAGGGGGCCAGCTCCACATCCCATACGCCTGTATTCCTGATCCGGTGGCACAGCGAAACGAGCGGGAGGACGGGATCCATCTCGATGTCCATGGCCAGCTGCAGGCGGTTCGACGCCTCTTCGGGCGGCGTGACGGTCAGGATTTTTCCGTCCCACTCGTGGCGGACGGGCGCGTTGTCGGGGAAATACGTGCGGGGCTCCACCTCCGGCGCGTGCCACAGGCGGTGGCCCCCGTAATTTTTCCATTCGACGCCGCCGGTCCGTCCCACCTGGTCGGGAAACTCATGAAACAGGTTTTGTCCGTTGATGAAGCCGAAGCGGATGATCCGGGGGCCGACATCCAGCGTCACCACCGCCTCCACGACGCCGTTGTGGAGGCGGAGGCAGTTGTCCCAGCCCGCATACGCCATGCGATCCAGATGCAGCATGTGATGTCCCCTCGTCAGGCCGGCGTGATGACGCCGGTCTCGTCCCAGAGATCCCGCCAGTCCTGCCCCTCTTTCCAGCAGAACACCTGGCCCTTGATCAGGCGGTTGTTTCTATCAATCCCCGACAGCGCCAGCAAGTCGGCCTCGGTCAGCAGATTCCCCCGGCCGGCCGACAGGTTGCCCAGGTAATTCGTTCTCCGGGCCGAGAACGGGATGGGCGTGATCCCGATCTGCACGGCCCAGGCCAGGCAAACCAGCGCGGGGTGCACGTCCCGCCGCCGCGCAATTTCCAGCACGGCCGGATCCTCGAGGTCCACCGTGTCGTCCGGCGCGCGATCGCGGGCCGGACGATTGGGCGAGCCGAGCGGGCAGAAGCCGATGGGCTCTATGCCGCGAGCCCTGACGTACGCGCGCAGCTCCGGCTGCTGGAAATGCGGGTGCAACTCCATCTCCGCGCAGGCCGGCTTGATCCGGCAGTCGCGCAGCAGGAGGTCAAGCTTGGGGATCGTCATGTTCGACACGCCGATGTGCCGCACCCGGCCGGCGGTCACCAGCGCCTCCATTTGACGCCAGGTCCGCATGAACGCCTCGTGAATGTACGGCTTCGCGTCCGGACTGTGGAAATCCACGCTGCAGCCGGGCGGATGGTAATTCGGGAAGGGCCAGTGGACCAGGTAGAGGTCGAGGTGGCCGCATTGCAGGTCCCGGATGGATTGCTCGCAGGATGGAAACACTTGACCGTCCCCGTGCCGGTCGTTCCAGAGTTTCGATGTGATCCACAATTCGGACCGGTGGATCTCGCCCGACGCGAAGGCCGCCTTGAAGACGCGGCCGATCTCCTTTTCGTTGCCGTAGACCGATGCGCAGTCGAAGTGGCGGTAGCCGGCCGTCAGCGCGCCGCGCACCGCCTCCGCGACCTGCTCGTGGCTTTGATGATCCGACCCGAAGGTGCCCATCCCGATGCAGGGCATCCGGGCGCCGGTGTACAGGGTGCGCGAAAGAATCTCCGTCGGGCGGATGGCGTCCGGCGCGAGCGCGAAGGATGGGTCCATGGGACGGGGCTCCTGCGGTGAATCAATCGAACACGATGCAAACCTTCCCGGTTTGCCCCTTGTCGGCCAGTTCGTAAGCCCGGGCCGCCTCGGCGAGCGGCAGCTTCGGGCCGCCCGTGGATTCCGGGTGCACATCCAGGCGCGAAAGGAGCTCGGCCAGTTGCGCGAGATGGAGCCGGGACGTGACCCAGGAGCCGAAGAGGGTGATCTGCTCGTGGATCAGGAAGGGGGACACGTCGAATTCGACTTTGCCGCCCTCGCCGACGAAGCCGCATCGGCCCCACTGGCGCGTGCCCCGCATGGCCAGCAGGCGGGCGTCCGCCGCGCCGGAGCAATCCACGCTGGCCTCGCAACCCTTTCCCCCGGTGATGTCCTTGATGGCCGCCAGCGCGTGGTCATCCGCCCGGATCACGTGATCCACGAGGCGGATGCCGGGCCTGTACTCGAGGGCCGCGGCCAGGTCCATGCGGCCCGGCGCGAGGTCCACCCCGATGACCTCCGTCACGCCCAGCGCCCTGCCGAGCTGGGCCGCCGCCAGCCCGACCGGGCCCAGCCCCGCGATCAGCAGGCGGTCGCGCCCGCTGACCTGCATGCGGGTCAGGCATTCCCACGCTGTGCCGAACCCGCACGCCATGTAGGCGCCGTCCACGAAAGAGAGATTCGCGGGCAGCGGAACGCAGTCCTGCTCTTCCACCAGGATGTACTCCGCGTGCCCCCCGTCCCGCTGCCATCCGTAGGCCTTGCGATGCGCGGGGCTGTGGCAGCTGATCTGGTAGCCGTGCATGCAGTCCTCGCAGCAGCCGCAGCCGGAAATGTGATAGACGACGACGCGGTCGCCCACGCGCCGCTCCCGGCAATTCGGCCCCGCCGCGACCACCTCGCCGCAGGGCTCGTGCCCGGCGATGACGCCCTGATACGCCTCCGGACCCCTGCCCAGGTGCTCGCGGTAGATCGCGCGGATATCGCTCCCGCAAATGGAGGAAGCCTTCATCTTCAGGAGCACCTGCCGCTCGCCGGGGCGGGGGACGGCGCATTCCCTGAATTGCGTCGTGCGGTTGCCGGGCAGCACGACGCCGGTCATCCGGTCGGGTATTCGGTTCATGCGGGCCTTTCCTCGGCGCGGACGATTCCTTCAGCGCCGATCCGGAGTGCACACTAGGCGGCCGGCCGCTTTCCGCCAATGGCCCCGCTTGACCTGCGCATGTATAATATTGACCCGCTATTGCATCCGGGTCAGGGTGGCCGCCGGTGAAGGACAAGCAGCGGAGACCCGCGTACATTTCCACGCAGGTGGATCGGGGGCGGTACGCGTTTCCGGAGCGCGACGCCCGGATTTCGCGGCGGGCGCATGTCGTCGCGGCCGGTTGCGAGCATTGCCTTCCCGCCTACAGGATCGAGCGGCGTGATTTTCCGTATTACTGCCTGGAGCTGGTGCTGGACGGGGCAGGTTTCTACACGGCGGGCGGCGCGCGGCAGGCGCTCGCGCCCGCCTCGATTTTCCTCTACGGCCCGGGGCTCGCGCATCGGATCGAATGCGACCCGGCGCGGCCGATGGTCAAGTATTTCGTGGACTTCGCCGGGCCGGGGAGCCGGCGGTTGATCCGGGACGCCGGGCTGCCCATCGGCGCGGTCTTCCGGGCGGCCAAGCCGCAGCGGCTGGTGGACGCGCTGGAGGACCTGCTGCGCGACGGCGCCGAAAACAGCCCGCTCTCCGCGCGCATGTGCGCCAGCCGGGTCGAATATCTTCTGCTCAGGGCGGGCGAAGACCGGATGACGCCGGGGAGCGCGCAGTCCCGGGCCTATGCCACGTTCCTGCGCTGCAGCCTGGTGCTGGAGGAACGCTGTCTGGCGCTGCGGAATTTGTCCGATGTTGCGCGCGCCTGTCACGTCGCGCCCGCGTACCTATGCCGCTTGTTCCAACGCTACGGCAGGGAAAGTCCGCACCAGCGTCTCGTGCGCCTGAAGATGGGCCGGGCGGCGGACCGCATGGCGTCGGGAGGGCGGTTGGTGAAGGAGGTCGCGGCGGAGATTGGTTACGAGGATCCCTACCACTTCTCGAAACTGTTCAAGCGGGTCTACGGCCTCTCCCCCGAGCAGTTCCGCCGGCGCGGCGCCCGGCAGTACCCCGGGACCTGACCGCGGGATCCCTCGCCAGGGGCCCTATTGATTCGCGCCGAGATATTCGGGGGCGATGCCATACTCGGCCGCGCTTCTCCCGGCGCGGCGGACCCGGTAGGCCAGCGCCGCGGGCCGCGAACTCACGACCCGATGCAGCCGGTGGCCGACAAAGTGCAGGGCAACTCCATCCGCGGCTGCGTAGCCCTCCGCGATGGCGCCCCGCGCGATGGCCCGCTGGTAAGCCGGCCTCCGCCCGGATTCGCCGTCGTAGTGCGGACAATTGCTGCCGGGCAGAAAGCCGAGACAGGGCAAGGCGGTCAGCCGACCGGGAATGGAATCGGTGAGGCCCTCCTCGAACCAGCAGATGGATCCGGCGCTGATCCCGCCCAGGACCACGCCCCGCCGCCAGGCCGCCCGCAGGATCCGATCGAGCCCCCACTCCCGCCAGAGCGCCAACATGCTCTTGGTGTTCCCGCCGCCGACGTACAGGGCATCCTGCGAAAGAACAAAATCCTCCAGGTCTCTCGGCGGCCGGAAAAGCGAGAGGTGGGCCGGGCGGCACCGGTGGCGGAGGAACGCCCGATGGAATCGGGCGATGTAGGACGGCGCCTCGGCGGACGCCGTCGGGACAAAACAAACCGCGGGCCTGCGTTTGCCGGTCTGGCGGAGGAAATACTGGTCGAGCAGCGGATTCCGCGGCTCCATGGAAAATCCGCCGCCGCCCATGGCGATGATCTGCGCCTTCATATAACCTCCCGCCGCTCCGGCCGCCCCGGGCCGCGCCGCGGCCCGCCGAGTGCCGAGAAGTATACCCGGTGCGCGTCGCGGGGAAAACCAGCATCCTGCTCTATCATCTGCTTCGGCCCCTCCAGTCTCCCGAGTCAGAGGTGTCTCGCGCGAACTCCTCTCCCCGCCCAGTAAGATAAAATCACGAACCACTCTAGAACCCAAACTTCTGGGGCAGCGCGGGCGTGGTGTGCAGCGACTTGATAAAGGCCTCGCGCTGCATTCCGAGCTCATGGGCCTGGTCGCTGTCCGAGAGTGTCATCGTGCCCCCCTGGACGCGCAACTTTGCCGCGCCGCGCCGGATCTTCGGATCCGCGTCAACGGCCCGCCATTCGAGATCATTGAACTCGGAGTTCGAAAGGTCCCGGGTGGGAGGGCCATACTTTTCCAGCAGCGCCTTTTTGAGGTTTGACGCGTACTGGGCCCGGGGGAAAGCCTCGGTTCCCCTCTGCGCGTAGCTTTGCTCGAACCGGACCTTAACAACGACAGGGGTGCAGCGCGCCGCCGGGATGTTCTCCATGAAATTCACGTTGACCGTGGAGGTCCACCCCCCCGCGTCCGTCTTCCCGCAGCTGATGCTCGTCGCGTAATACATGCCGTCGTACTGCGCGTGCGCCTGCCCGGCCTCCGAAGGATGACGAAGACCGGAGCGGACATCGCGGGAGATCGCGCCTATGAAAAAGTAGGCCTCCGCGCAGCGGTTGCTCAGGCTGCGCAATTCGTAGCCGCGCGAGGTGAGGGCGTCGCGCACCTCCGACTCGGTCATGCCCAGCCGCACGCCGGCGAGATCGAAGTCGTAGAGCTCCTTGCGGCTGTAGAGCCGCTCCCTGCCCCCGCTATCGTTCGCGGCGGAAGCCACCTCGACAAACGGACCCGCCGCGGCGGCGCACAACAGGGCCGCCGTGATACTCCGCCCAATCTGGATCATGCTTTCGTTCCTCTTCATGGCCGTTCCCTTTCATCTCTTGTGTGTGTTTTCTTCTCCACGCGTCGCCGTATTCAGCCGCGCGCACCATCCCTTTCCGCATTCGGCGCGCCAAGCCGGTGAAGTCACGCGCGCCGTTGTGGTAATCGTCTGGAGAAGCGCGAGATGCGGGAACGGCGGGGCCGGGCTGTGGAGAGGGTGGCGCGCGCCGGCCTGTCCGGTTTCCGGACGACGGCTGTCCGCGATATCTACCGCGCGCGGCCTGAAGTTCGAGCGGCGAGGCGAGGGCGCCTCGCCCCACACGCGGGGCCGCGTGTGCTCCCCGACCAAGAAGACAAAAGTTGAGAACGGGAGCGGTCTCGAAATCGGCCTCGGTCTCGGCCTCGATTTGCGCGCCCCCCGCGACCTCGCGTCGCGGGAGCGGAAGTTCCGTCGCTACGCGGTAGCGCAATAAACTTTGGCTCCGGCGGGACAAGCCCGCCGGGGGCCAAATCGGGATCGGTCT
>CAYMCD010000044.1:0-22530 GCA_964388845.1 uncultured Verrucomicrobiota bacterium | reverse complement strand
TCGGCCTCGCGCACCTTTATGAACGCCTCGAGGTGCCCCTGCACTGGCTTGGGGCCGAGTTGGTCCGCGCGCATATCGGACACGCGTTGGAACGCACCCTCTCCGCCTATGGCCGGAGACCGGCGGCCGATGCGCCCACCCGCGCATGGGCGGCGGCGGTGCGGGACGGTTCCATAGATTTTGGCCGTCTGGACGAACCCCTGCAGCAGCGCGTCATCGAGCGGGTCCTTCACGCGCCCGCCGAACGCGCGGCGCTGCGGCCCGCGGAACTCGCGATTGATGCCGCCGCGCGCCAACTGGAGATGAATTCCGCCTCCGTCGCGCGCGCGTTTCAGCCCGCGGCATGCCGCGCGCACCTTCAGTCTGTATACCGCGCGGTGGCCGGCGCGCCACGGGGCCCGGTGTCCGCCCACGGATCGGATGCCGTTCTGGAATTTTTCCTCGATCCCGCTCGATTTTCGCTCCTTCGCTCCTCATGAGGGAATTTCCACCAGACGAACGCCGGGAAGCCGTCGAACGCATCCGGCGGAACAGCCGCCCCCTCGCGCCGATCCCCTCGGATGTGCCCGCGACGCACCGCGCCGATGCGGTCATCCGCGCGGCCCTGCTGGACGTCTATGGCACATTGTTCATTTCGGCGGCGGGCGACATCGCCACGCGATCGGAAGCCCCGCCGGATCGGGTTGTCGCCGCGGCGGCGGCCGTCGGCTGGCTCATCGCCCCCGCCGTGGCGGCCTCTCTCGCCGGCGCCTGCCGGCGCGAGGTGGAGAGACGGCACGCCGCCGGCCGGGCTCGCGGCGTGCGGTATCCCGAGGTGCTCGCTTTTGATGTATGGGCGGAGGTGCTGCGCGCACACGGCTGTCCCTTCGCCGATGCGGCGCGCGCCGTCCGCATGTTCGCGATCGAGGTGGAATGCCGGATCAATCCGGTGTGGCCGATGCCGGGCGCGAAGGAGGCGTTGGACCGATTGCACGCGCGGGGCATCCGCCTGGGCATCGTGTCCAACGCGCAACCCTTCACGCCGTTGTTGTTCGACGCCTTGTTGGGCTGCACGCCGGCGGATCTGGGAATAGCGCCCCACCTGTGCGCCTGGTCGTGGCGGGAGGGAACGGCCAAGCCGGATGCGGCGCTGCTGCGCAAGGTACTCGACACCCTGGGCGATCGCGAAGGCATCGCGCCGCACGATGTGGCCATGATCGGCAACGACCTACTCAACGACCTGGCGCCTGCACACGCCTGCGGTTGCCGGACCTGGTGGTTCGCCGGCGATCGCCGATCCGCCCGGCGGCGCGAGGGCGAACCCGCCTGCGCGGGATGGAAACCGGACGTGGTGTTTACCGACTGGAGCACCGTTCGCTGACGCGCGCCCGCGCCGCGCGGTCAAGCGGTCACGCGATCACGCGTGCGTCGTTCCAGAGGCGTTCGAGCTGGTAGTGCTCGCGCAGTTCATGCGTGAACAGGTGGACCACAAAGTCGAGATAATCCGCGACGATCCAGCCGCTGTCGGGCTTGCCCGCGCGCCGGAAGCAACGCACGCCGCCGGCGGACAGGGTTTTTTCGACCTCGGTGGCCAGGGCCTTGAGGTGCGGGGCGCTGTTGCCCGTGGCGATCAGACAATAATCCGTCACCGGTGAAAGTCCGGAGACATCCAGCAGGACGACCCGTTCCCCCTTCTTCGCCAGCAACGCTTCCCGCGCGCGGCGCACTTGCGCGAGCGTTTCTATCGGAGGGTCTCCTGCCGGTCGTATAATCGCATGGTTTGAATATATCGTTCCACCGCGCCGGGCACAAGATAGCGGATGCTCCGCCCCCGCGCAATGCGCGCGCGGATGTCGGTGGAAGATATTTCAACCGGGTGCCCCATCACGCAGTGGGCGGCCAGGCGAACGGGCCACGGGTCCGGCAGGCGCAGGGCGGCCGCATCGAACCTGCCGGGATCGAATCCCGGGCGCGCGACCGTGACGATCCGGGCCAGGGTCAGGAGGACCTCGATCTCGCGCCAGGTGTGCAGTTCCCGGAGCGAGTCGCCGCCGATAATGAAGTAGAGCTCGGCCTCCGGGCGGCTCGCCCGGAAGCGACGCAGCGTATCCACCGTGTAGGAGACGCCGCCGTGCCGGATCTCCTCGTCGGACACCTCGAAGCGCGGGTCACCGGCGATCGCAAGGCGCAGCATCTCCAGCCGGTCCCCGGGCGGCGCGAGGGGGACGGCCGGTTTGTGGGGCGGCTGGGCGGCCGGCACAAAGACCATGCGGTCCAGGCCCATGTGCTCCAGCGCATCCTGCGCCAGGATCAGGTGCCCGGTGTGCACCGGGTTGAACGACCCGCCGAATATGCCGATTCGCTCGCTCATACGATGAGGGCCCGCGCGCGCCCGCCCATCGTACACGAACCGGGCGGGCCCGCGCATCGCAAAATACGCGGGCGGGCGGCGCGCGTCATCCGGCGCGGGGCGCCGACACGCTGCTGTAGAGCTCCTCGCCGGTCTGGGCGTGGGTGATGGTGAAATCCTCCACGTGCATGTTCGGATTGGCCACGAAGGTCATGTGGCCGTGGTAGCGCTCCTCCATCGCGACCAGGATCTCCTCATCCTCATTGCGAAGCCGCTCGAGGATGGAGGGATTGATGGTGATCTTGATGTTGACGGGATTGTTGGCGGCCGCCTTGCGCCGGCGCATGACTTCGGCGATGCGGCGCTGGATCTCCACGCTCATGGTGAGCGCGGACTTCACCTTGCCGCGCCCCTCGCAGTACGGGCAGTTCATGTAGGTGGCCGCGCGGACGCTTTCCTCCTGCCGCTGGCGGGTCATCTCCATCAACCCCAGTTGCGACAGCGGCAGCACGTTGGTGCGGGCCTTGTCCGTGCGGAGCGCCTCCTTGAGCGTCCGGTACACCTGGTTCTGGTGCTTTCGCGACTTCATGTCAATGAAGTCAATGACAACCAGCCCGCCGACGTTGCGCAGGCGCAATTGGCGGGCGACCTCATCGGCCGCCTCCTGATTCACCTCGAAGATCGAGTCTTCCTGGTTCTGGGCGCCCTTGTGGCGACCGGTGTTGACATCCACCGCGACCAGCGCCTCGGTCTCATCCACGATCAGGTAGCCGCCGCTCTTGAGCCAGACCTTCCGGCTGAAGGCATTCTCGAGCTGGCGTTCGACGTCGAAGTGCTCAAAGATCGGCGCGTCGCCCTCGTAGAGCTGGATCCGGGTGCGGGTGCGCCGCGCGTATTTCCCGACGACGGTCCGGATGCGGTCGTATTCCGCGCGCGAATCCACGACGATGCGGTCAATATCCTCGGTCAGCGAGTCGCGCACCGTCCGCTCGATCAGGTCGGGCTCCTGGTAGAGCCGGCACGGAGCCGGCTTGTTCCGGATACCGTCCTCGATCTCGCGCCAGATTTCGGCCAGCGCGCGGACGTCGCGGGCGAATGCGACCGCGCGGGCGCCCTCGCCCGCGGTGCGGACGATGAGCCCGTTGCCCCCCGGCGAGGGCAGCCGCGAGAGGGCCTTCTTCAGGCGCTCGCGTTCCTTGGCGTCCTCGATCTTCCGGGAAACCCCCTTCAGGGTCGTGCCGGGCATCATCACCAGGTAGCGCCCGGGGACGCTCAGGTTCGCGGTGACGCGCGGCCCCTTGGTGCCGATGGCGCCCTTGGTGACCTGCACGACGATTTCGGATCCGACGGAGAATTGACGAGCCATCTCGCCGGGCGCGAATTTCTTCCGGCGCGCCGGGCGGCGCGTTTCGATGCCCTCCTCGGCTTCCAGCCGCGCGGCGTCCTCCGGGATCATGTCCCAGTAGTGGATGAAGGCGTTCTTCTTCATGCCGATGTCCACGAAGGCGGCTTGCAGGCCGTCCTCGAGGTTCTGGATCCGGCCCTTGAAGATGCTGCCCACGATGCGGTCATCGCTGGTGCGCTCGATGAAAAAGTCCTCGAGCTTGCCCTCCGTCAGCGTGGCCACGCGGGTCTCCAGGCTCTCCGCGTTGATGATGATCTCCTTCTTAATTTTCCGCCGCGCGAATATTTTCAGGAATCCCCAGAACATATTGACCTTACCTTTCAGCGCCGGAACCGGCGCACATAAACGCTTTGCACGAAGCCCAGGCCGGCCATCGTGGTCAGCATGAACGAACCGCCATAGCTGACAAGCGGGAGCGGCAGGCCCGTGATCGGCATCAGGCCGACCGTCATGGCCATGTTGACGAAGATGTGGAAGAACAACAGCGCGACCACACCGACCGCCAGCAACCGCCCCATCTTGTCGCGGGAGGCGAGACCGGCTCGGATACCGCCCCCCATCAGGACTGCAAACAGGATCAAGAGCACCGAGCTGCCGATGAATCCCGTCTCCTCGGCGATCACGGAAAAAATGAAATCCGTGGGCGCCACCGTACGCGGAAGGAAACCCAGGATATTCTGGGTTCCCATCATATACCCCTTGCCGGCCATCCCGCCCGAGCCGACCGCGATCCCCGACTGGATGCTGTTCCAGCCGATGCCCAGCGGGTCGCGGCCCGGATCGAAGAAGACCAGCAAACGATCCCTTTGATAGTCGTTCAGCACAAACCAGCCCGGGATTGCGGCGAGCGCGCCGGCCACGGCAAGGATAACAAGGTAGCGCACCGGCATCCCCGCGACGTACAGCATGGCCAGCGCCACGGGGACGAGCGTGGAGGCCGTCCCCAGGTCGGGCTGTTGGAGGATAAGGACAAAGGGGATCGCCACGAGGGCCAGGGCAACGACCAGGGTTTTCGGGTGCGCGAGGTCCCGCCCCGGCTCGCCCAGGAATCGGGCCAGCATCAGGATGGTGGCGAGTTTCGCGAATTCGGACGGCTGGACGTGAATGCCGAACAGGTTCAGCCAGCGCGTCGCGCCGTACATCTTCTTGCCGACGAGAAGGACCAGCACGAGCAGGACCAGGCAGGCCGCGTAAAACACGTAGGACGCGCGCCCGGCGCGGCGGTAATCCAGCGCGGTCATCACAAAGAGCAGCGCGAGCCCGGATAGGCTCCAGACGATCTGGCGCTGGGTCAGGGTCGTCATCTGGATGTCATCCTGCCGCGAGGAGGCGCTGAAGATGAACAGGATGCCGGCCACGACGAGCGCCAGCACATGGACGATGAAGATCCAATCCATGCGCTTCCACAGTTGGAGCGGGCGGGAGAGGTTCATCAGCCACGGCCCTCCTGCGATTCGGGCAGCAAAAGGCCTTGCAGCAATTCCCGCACGCGGGGCGCCGCGGTCTCGCCGCCCGAGAGGCCCTCATCCACCAGCAGGGCGACCGCGTAGCGGGGATCCTCGTAGGGCGCGAAGGCGATCATCCATGCGTGCCGCTTCCGTTCATCCTTCCGTCCGAACTCGGCGGTGCCGGTCTTTCCCGCGAGGGTGAAGCCCGGGATGGCCACCCGGCGGGCCGTTCCGCGTTCGCCCTGGATGACGTCATGCATTCCCTGGCGGACGAGGTCAATATGGGCGGGTGTCCAATCCATCTCCCGGATGCGTTCGGGCGGCTGGGCGACAAAGATTTCCGCGCCGAATTCGCGGATGCCCCGCACCAGGCGCGGGCGATAGAGATGGCCGCCGTTGGCGATCAGGCTGGCGACCTGCGCCATCTGGATCGGCGTGACGACCAGCGCGCCCTGTCCGATGGACATGTTGCACGTGTCGCCGTCGCGCCAGGCCTCCCTGGCGGCGCCCCGTTTCCATGCGTCATCGGGAACGAGGCCGGGCGTCTCGTAGTCGAGTTCCACTCCGGTGCGGGCCCCGAGCCCCATGCGGGCCGCCATGTCGCGGATGCGCCCGTGTCCGATCGCCAACCCCACATGGAAGAAATAGACGTTGCACGATTGTTCGATGGCCCGGCGCATCGGGATGGCGCCGTGTCCCGCATGGAACCAGCACCGGAACGTCGCCCGGCCCAACTGGAAATAGCCCGGGCAATTGTGCAATGCGCCCGGCGGGCACCGTCCGCTTTCCAGGCCGGCCAGCGCGGTGACGACCTTGAAGGTACTGCCGGGCGCGTACCCGCCGGCCACGGCCCGGTTCAGGAGCGGGTTGCGATCATCGCCGACAAGTTCCTGCCAGCGCGCGGCGGAGATGGACGGGACGAAATCGTTCGGGTCGAATCCCGGGCTGCTCGCCAGCGCGAGCACATCGCCGTTGCGCGGATCGAGCACGACCACCGCGCCGTTTTCGCCATGGAGCGCGCGTTCGGCCAGTTCCTGCGCGCGCATGTCGAGGGTGAGCATGACATCCTGGCCGGGCCGCGGCTCGCGCCGCTTGAAGTCATAGCGGCGATAGCCGGTGACATCCACGCGCATCAGGCGTCCGCCCGCTTCCCCGCGCAGGTATTGGTCGAGCGTCTTCTCAAGGCCGCTGCGGCCGGCGATCTCGGGCAGGTAGTAGTGATAGGGTTCGGATTCGTCCTGCTCGACATCGGCGCGGCCGACATACCCGAGCGTGTGCCCGGCCAGCTGCTTGAACGGATAGACGCGGGTGCTCTCGACCTGGATCTCGACCCCCGGGATGCGCCCGCCCTGTTCCGCGAAGCGCGCCAGGGCCGCCTCGTCGAGGTCGCGCCAGGCCACGAGCGGGAGCGGCAGGCGGCGGCGGATATGGTTTCGGATGTCCCGCTCGGTCAGCGGCGAGGGCGCGCCGAGGATGCGCTCGATCTCCGCGATCACGTCCTGGACGCGCGCGACCGTGCGGTCCCACGAACCGGGCCGGCGGAGTTCCTCGAGATAGAGCGACACCGTATAGCTCGGCCGGTTATCGGCCACGACGCGGTTCTCGCGGTCGAACAGGCGCCCGCGGATGCCCGGCAGGCGCACCCGGCGCATGCTCTGCTTGATCTGGTCCTGTTCGAAGCTGGGCCCGTGCCGGACCTGGATCCGCCACAGCCAGCCCCCGAGGAACAGAAAGGCCAGGAGCATCAGCGCGAACAGCAGCCGGGCCCGCAGGAATTCGTCGTCCCATGGCGTCGAGCGCGGCATGTCAGTCGGCCTCCGCTTCAACATGGCCCAGCGTTTCCTCAAGCGCGGACATCAGCGCGAACACGACGGGGGTGAAGAGGCCGCCGAGCAGCAGGGCACCCGCCAGCCGCAGCGCCACGTGGAGCGGCGAGGGCTGGATCAGGCCGTCCTTCATCAGGATCAGACAGGCGAACAGCGCGCCGGCCAGGTTGACGAGCGCGCCGAAAAACACATGGGTGGTCCATTGGCGGATCACCACGTTGTCCCGGTAGCGCTCGATCAGGAGGCCGGCCACGGCATAACTGAAGCTCGAAGTGCCGAGTGGCATCTGCCCGAAGCTATCCTCCACGAGCCCCGCCAGCAGCGCCACCTCAAGCAACAGGCCGCGCGGGCGGACGAGGGCATAATACACCACCAGGGCCCCCATGACGGGCGCCGGCGCCCAGCCGGTCCACGCGGTGGTGGGGAGCATCGCCTGGGCCACCGCGGCGACCAGCAGGGCGAAGATCATCGCGATCTGGTTCACGGCGCGCCCCCTTCGGCCGCGCGGACAAACGGCGCGTCCCGGGACACGGCCCGCACGGTGAAAACGACCTGCACCATGCCCAGGTCGGCCTTGGAAATGATGTCGGCCGACTGGAACAGGCCCGTCCGGTCGGTGGCGATGCGGTCCACATAGCCGACCAGGAGACCGCGCGGGAAGATGCCCCCGAGGCCGGAGGTGATGACTTCATCGCCCGGCTGGACGGGGATGTTCTTGTTGATGAATTCCATGCGGCAGACCACGGAGCCGTCCCACTGGGGCCCGCGCCCCGACACGATGCCGAAGGCGGCGGTCCTCAGGATCTGGGCGGACACCTGGCAGGTGGGGTCGGAGAGCATCAGCACATCGGCCGTCCGGTCCGAGACCGAAGCCACCCGTCCGACGAGTCCGTCCACGGAGATCACGGCCTGGTCCACCGCGACTCCCTGGTCGGATCCCTTGTTGATCCGCAGGGTTTGCCACCACCCTTCCCGGCTTCGGGCGATCACCTCAGCCGGGATGAGGTCGCGCCGGGCGCGGCTGGAAAATTCGAGCGCGCCGCGCAACTTTTCGTTTTCCCGCTCCAGGTTCTTCAGATCGCGCACTTCGCCGAGCAGGCGCGCCAGTTCGGCCGCCATGCGCTGGTTCTCGCCGGCGAGCCCGCCCAGACCGCGGACGGTCGCCCATCCTTCGCGGAGCCGCAGCCCGGTCCGGCTCACCGATTCCTGCAGCGGCGCGAGGGCGGCCCGCACGGCATTCTTGATGCCCTGACTCACGGCGTCGGGGAGGTTCAGCAGGGCGAGCAGCAGCAGCGCCAGCAACACCCATATGGTGTAGCGGCGTTCCATCACGGGCGCCCCGGGGGAACCTGGTTGGAAAAGTTCGGTTTCATCACCGGAACCTTTCGGTCCTTCCACGGGCGATCAGACGGACGAGCGGGGCGCCGCGGGGGGCGCCTAGTATACCTTGTCGGAACGGGCGACCTTGCGGAGGAAATTCAGTTCGCTCAGGACGATCCCGGTGCCTTCGGCCACCGCGCTCAACGGATCGTCCGCCACATGCACCGGCAATCCGGTCTGCTCCGCGATAAGTTTGTCCAACCCGCGCAGCAACGAACCGCCACCGGCCAGGATCATGCCCCGGTCCACCAAATCCGCCGACAGTTCCGGCGGACACCGTTCCAACGTAATGCGCACGGCTTCAACAATGGCGGAGACGGGCTCCTGCAACGCCTCACGGACCTCCTCAGAAGTCAACGTGAGCGTCTTGGGCAGTCCGGCCACCAGGTCCCGGCCCTTTACTTCCATCGACATTTCTTCTTCGAGTGGATAGGCCGAACCGATGGAAATCTTGATTTCCTCCGCCGTTCGCTCGCCGATCATCAGGTTATACACCCGCTTCAAGTACTGGACGATGGACTCGTCCATCTCATCGCCACCGACGCGCACGCTGCGACTGAACACGATGCCGGCAAGGGAGATCAGCGCCACTTCGGTGGTGCCGCCTCCGATGTCCACAATCTTGTTGCCGGGGGGGTCCTGCACGGGCTGTCCCACGCCGATCGCCGCGGCCATCGGCTCTTCTATCAGGAAGACCTCACGCGCGCCGGCATGGACCGCAGAGTCCTTGACGGCGCGTTTCTCCACCTCCGTTATGCCGCTGGGCACGGCCACGATCACGCGCGGCCGGACCAGTTTTCGGCGGTTATGTACCTTGCGGATGAAATAGCGCAGCATGGCCTCCGTAATTTCGAAGTCGGCGATCACGCCGGCTTTGAGCGGCCGGATGGCCACGATGCTGCCGGGCGTCCGGCCCAGCATCCGCTTTGCTTCCTCGCCCACGGCCAGGACCCTGCTCGTGCCCGCCTGTATGGCGACCACGGACGGCTCCCGCAGCACAATGCCCCGGTCTTTCACATAAACCAGGGTGTTGGCCGTTCCCAAATCAATGCCGATGTCGTTGGAAAACAAACCTATAAGACTGTTAAGCATGTAACGTCCCGTGGAGACGCGAATTAATCGGGCCCAGAGTGTCGCAGCGCCGCATCCAACGTCAAGAGCGAAACCGCGCGGAATCTCGTCTTTCGCGAACGGCCTTCAAGGGACCAGCCGTTCGGCCTGTTCCTCGACGGGCGGCCCCCCTTCGCGGGGGCGGCCCCCCATCCGGCGGATCAGCTGGCGCGAAACCGCCAGCCGTTTTTCCTCGAAATCAAGGCCGACCAGCGCGCCCACCGGCAGGTATCCGGCGGCCATCTGGTCGTGCCCGCCGGCCACCCCCGGCCGCCCCAGCGCCGCGCGGACGATCCGACTGCAGCGCGCGCCGGGCCGGCTGCTCCGCAGCGAAACGAACAGGCGGCCGGGCAATTCCGCCGTGCAGAAGGACCAGCGGATGCCCTCCATGCGCAACAGCAGATCCGCCACCTCGGCCACGATTTCAGGTTTTTCCACGCCGCTCAAGTGGCTCCATGCGATGCCGTGGAAGACCCGGGCCCGCGCCAGGCCCTCCTGCAGCCGCACGTAGTAATCCCGCACGAGGGGCGCGTGCCGGATCCTCCCGATGACGCGCAAATCCGCCTTCGCGACCAGCTCGACATAGGCGCGGAGATCAACGTCCGACACCTCCCGGGTGAGGTCCAGGGTCTCCGACGAAATCGCGTACGCCATGATGGCGGCGAGCCAGCGCGGCGGCTCGATGCCGGCCGCCTGGAGATACTGGTGCGCGATGGTGGTCGTCGCGCCGGCCTCGTGGCGGATATCGGCGAAGAGGCCGGCCGGCTGCGCGGGCGCCCGGTGCTCGTGGTGATCGAACACCGCGCGGATGCGGACGCCATCCGGCAGCGTGACGTTGCGCGACCAGGGCGCGGTGTCCACCAATATGGCGTCAAAGCCCGCGCGGCGCGGCTGCCGCAGGTCGGACAGCCGGTGCCACCGGTACCGCAGCCGGCGCAGCAGCTCCTTGTTTTCCGCGCGGGAGACATCGCCGCTGAACGCGATCTGGCTGTGGACTCCGAAGTGGCGGTCCAACAACAGGTGAAAGGCCGCGGCTGAAGCCAGCGCGTCCGGGTCCGGAAAGTCGTGTGGAATGATCAGGATCCGGCGGCCGTGCGGGAGGTGGGCGCGCAGGTCGGCCAGTTTGTCGGCCAGGGGATGGGGGACAATTTCCATTGGGCAAACCGATCAGGCGGCCGGGCGGCGCCGCCGGGGCGCCGGGGAGTTCAGACGGCCGTAAAACAAAGCGTGGCGTTGTGGCCGCCGAATCCGAAGGAATTTTTTAGCGCCGCGCGAATCTTCAACTCGCGCGCCTGCCGAGGGACAAAATCGAGGTCGCACCCCTCGTCCGGATCGTCGAGGTTGATGGTGGGATGGACGACGCCGCGCTCGATCATCCGCGCCAGCGCAACGGACTCCATGCCGCCGGCCGCGCCCAGCCCGTGGCCGATCATGGATTTGGTCGCGCTCAGGACCAGCTTCGATGCGCGCTCCGCGCCGAACGCCGCCTTGATGGCCTGGATCTCGCAGAGATCGCCGAGTTGCGTGCTGGTGGCGTGCGGGTTGACATAGGTGATGTCGTCCAGGTTTAACTGGGCGTCGGCGACCGCCAGCGTCATGGCGCGCGACGCGCCGGCGCCCTGGTCGTGCGGCGCGGTGATGTGGTACGCATCGCAGGTGCGCCCGTAGCCGGCCAGCTCGCAATAAATCCGCGCCCCGCGCGCCCGGGCGCGCTCCAGCTCCTCCAGGACCAGCACGCCGGCGCCTTCCGCGATGACGAACCCGTCCCGGCCACGGTCGAACGGGCGCGAGGCCCGGGTCGGCTCGTTGTTTCGCGTGCTCAAGGCCCGCATAGCGCAGAAGCCGCCCACGCCCAGCTCGCAGATGGAGCCCTCGGAGCCGCCGGCGATCATCACGTCGGCCTCGCCATGGCGGATCATGCGCATGGACTCGCCGAGGCTGTGCGTGGCCGTCGCGCACGCGGAGGTGATGCAGAAATTCGGGCCCTGCAGTCCGTACTCGATCGCGACGTAGCCCGCGAGGATGTTGGTGATCATCTGCGGGATCATGAAGGGCGAGAACCGCCCCGGCCCCTTCGCTGCCAGCGTCCGCATCTGGTCCTGCAGGATCTGCAGGCCGCCGATGCCCGATCCCATCAGGACGCCGCATCGGGGGGGCTCCTCCCGTGAAAAGTCGAGCCCGGCATCCGCCACCGCCAGCTTGGCCGCCGCCAGCCCGTAATGGCAGAACGGATCCATCCGCCGCTGCTCCTTCTTGGGGAGGAAACGGTCGAGATCCAGATCCACCACCTCGCCGGCAATCCGGGAGGTGTACTGGCTCGCGTCGAAGGACTGGATGTCGCGGATGCCCGATTGGCCGGCCAGCAGCCGGTCAAGGAACACCGAGTGGTCGCACCCCAGCGGGGACACCACACCCAGGCCCGTGACGACAACGCGACGGCGGCTCATTTCACGATTTCCAGAGGGGGCCGACCGGAGGCGGGCCGTCCCGCCGGTTCCCGGTCCGCGAAAGCCCGGCGATTACTTGTCGCCGAACCCTTTTCCCTTCAGGTAGCTGACCACGGCGCCGACGGTCGTCAGCTTTTCGGCGTCCTCGTCCGGGATTTCGGCGCCGAACTCCTCCTCGAACGCCATCACGAGCTCGACCGTGTCGAGCGAGTCCGCGCCGAGGTCGTCTATGAACGACGCCTCCGGCGTCACCTGTTCGGCATTAACCCCGAGCTGTTCAACGATGATTTCTTTGACTTTTTCTTCCAGTGCCATGGTCTTTCTCCTTCGTCTTGTTCACATTACCATACCGCCGCAAACTTGGATCACCTGCCCGGTGACATAGGCGGAATCGTCACCGGCCAGAAAGGATGCGGCCCCCGCCACGTCTTCCGGGCTACCGTACCGGGCGAGTGGAATGAGCTCCAGCATCTTCTTCTGCAATTCGTCGTTGAGCCGGCCCGTCATCCGGGTGGAGATGAAGCCGGGCGCGATCGCATTCGCGCGCACGCCGCGGGAGGCCAGCTCCTTCGCCACGCTCTTGGTGAAGGCGATGATGCCGGCCTTCGAGGCGGCATAGTTCGCCTGGCCGGGGTTCCCGATCAGGCCGATGATCGAGGACACATTGATGATCGAGCCGCCGCGCTGCTTCATCATCGCGCGGGCGGCCGCCTTGGTGAAAAGAAACGTGCTACGCAGGTTGACCGCCATGACCTCGTCCCAGTCGTCCGCGGACATGCGGATGAGCAGCCCGTCCTTGGTCACGCCGGCATTGTTCACGAGCACGTCAATCCGACCCCAGCTCGCTTCGACCTGCGCCACGGCCGCATGGATCGCCGCCGCGTCGCGGGAATCCACCGTGTGGACGCCGGCGCGGCGCCCATGCCGGGCCACCTCGGAAACGGTCTCCTGGAGCCGTTCGGCGTTCTGCCCGAAGCACGCGACATCCGCGCCGTCGGCCGCGAGCCGGACGGCCACCGCGCGGCCGATTCCGCCGCTGGCACCCGTCACGATCGCAATTTTACCCGCTAGATTCGCCATGTTTTCATTCCACATCCGCGCAGCCGGCGGGCGCGCCCATCAGGCGCCCTCCAACCCGGAGAGGTCCTGTATGCTATGGAGGCGGGCACCCTTGTCAATACGTTTGACCAGTCCCGACAGGACTTTTCCGGGTCCGCACTCCAGATAATCGGCGACGCCATTCCCCTTCATCCATTCGATGCCCTGGTACCAGCGGACGGGGGAATAGACCTGGGCGACCATCTGGCGGCGGATTTCGACGGGGTCCCCGTGGGGCCGCGCGGTGACGTTGGAAACCACCGGAAAGGCCGGCGCGCGGAAATCCATCCGCCCCAGCTCCGCCTCCAGCTTCGCGGCGGCGGGGCGCATCAAGGTGGAATGGAACGCGCCGGCGACGTTCAGCCGGATCGCCTTCCGGATCCCGAGTTCCTTCGCCAACGACTCGGCCCGCTCAATCGCCTCGCGCGGGCCGCTCAACACGATCTGTTCGTGGGAATTCAAATTGGCCTGCTCGACGCCCGTCTCGGCGCAAAGCCGGATGATCAGTTCCTCGGACGCGCCGATCACGGTCAGCATGCCGCCGGGCCGCTCCTCGCAGGCCTCGGTCATGAACCGTCCGCGCGCCTCGAGGATCTTCAGGGTGTCCTCGTATCCGACCACCCCGGCCAGGTGAAGGGCCGTCCATTCGCCGGAGCTCAACCCGGCGGCGACATCGAACGTCCAGTCCGGATGGCGCCGCATCCACGCCGTCCAGGCCGCCACGCTGTGCACAAAAATCGCCGGCTGCGCATGCGCGGAAATGGTGAGGCGTTCGATCGGGCCGTTGAAGGCCACATCCGACAGGTCGTAGCCGAGAACGGCGCGGGCCCGGTCAAAGAGGTCGCGGCAGGAGGGATCGGATTCGGCCAGGTCGCGGCCCATGCCGGCATACTGGGCGCCCTGGCCGGGAAATAGGATCGCGCGTTTGCTCATGGGTCCCCTCCGTTGTCCTTGGATGCGTGCGCCGCGGCCGGCCATCCTCACCACTCGAGGATGGTCGCCCCCCAGGTGAAGCCGCCGCCGAAGGCGACCAGCAGGACCTTGTCGCCGCGCTTGAGGCGGTTCAACCGCTTGGCCTCATCCAGCGCCAGGATGACCGAGGCCGCCGAGGTGTTGCCGTAGCGGTCGAGGTTCACGTAATACTTGCCCGGATCGCCGCCCAGCCGCTCGCCGATCGCGCTCACAATCCGCTGGTTCGCCTGGTGCGGAATGATCAGATCGAGGTCGTCCACCGTCAGCCCGGCCTTGTCGAGCGCGCGGCGCGCCACGTCCGTCATGCAGGTGACGGCATGCTTGAAGACATCGCGGCCGTTCATCTTCATGAAGTGGAGTCCGGCGGCGAGGGTTTCCGCCGAAGCCGGGTGGCGGCTCCCGCCGCCGGGCAGCTTGAGCAGTTCGGACAGCGTCCCGTCCGACCGCATCACCGAGGCGAGGATGCCGTTGCGGCCCGGGACGGATTGCACCACGGCGGCCCCCGCGGCGTCGCCGAACAGCACGCAGAGCGAGCGGTCGGACCAGTCGGTGATGCAACTGATCTTTTCCGCGCCGATCACGAGCACGGTGCGGGCCGAGCCCGTCCCGATGTACTGCCGGGCCAGGTCGAGGCCGTACACAAATCCGGAACACGCCGCCTCGATGTCATAGCAAAACGCGTTCTTCGCCCCGATTTTCGCCTGCACGAAACAGGCGGTGTTCGGAAAGCCCATGTCCGGCGTGATGGTCGCGACGACCAGGAGGTCCACCGCTTCCGGCGCGACGCCGGCATCCGCCAGCGCGCGGCGCGCCGCCTCCGCGCCCATGTCCGAGGTGGCCTCGTCCGGCGCGGCGATGTGCCGCTCCCGGATGCCGGTGCGCGTCAGGATCCAATCGTCGGTGGTGTCCACCATCTTCTCGAGATCCGCATTGGTCAGGATCCGCCGGGGGACGTACGATCCCGTGCCGACGATGGCGGCGCGGGGGATGCCCGCGGCCGTGGCGTGTATGGAATCCGCATGCACAGTGGAACCTCGCATCGCGCTAGCCCGCGGGGGGCGCCGAGCGGCGCGCGTTGACCTTGCTGATTTCCTCGACAATCAGGTGGTTGATGTCCTGCTTCACAGCCTCCGCGGAAGTGCGGATTCCGTTGTACACCGCCGTGGCGTTGGAGGAGCCGTGCCCGATGATGCTGACGCCGCGCACCCCGAGCAGCGGCGCCCCGCCGTATTGCGACGGATCGAGCTTGCGTTTCAATTGCTTCAGGGCGCCGCTCAGGCAGACCGCGCCGAACAGCCGGACCGGGTTGGCCTTGAACTCCTGCTTCAACCAGATTCCGATGGCGTGGGCCACGCTCTCGCTCGTTTTCAATACGACGTTTCCGACGAAACCGTCGCACACCACCACGTCGGTTTCCCCCTCGAACAGGTCATGCCCCTCGATGTTCCCGGCGAAGTTCAAGCCGGAGGCACGCAGGAAATCGAAGGTCTCCTTGGTCGTCGCGTTGCCCTTCGCGTCCTCCTCGCCGATGCTCATGAGCCCGATGCGGGGCTGGGGCGTCTTGAGGATTTCGCGCGAGTACACCATGCCCATGACCGCGAATTGCAGCAGCATCTCGGGCGTGCAATCCGTGTTCGCCCCGGCGTCGAGCAGGACGAAGGGCTTGGTCGGGGACGGGAAGACGGTGGCGATGGCGGGCCGCTGGATCCCGTCGAGCGTCCGCAGCTTGAGCTGGCTGGCGGCCACCTGCGCCCCGGTGCTGCCGGCGGAGAAGATCGCGTCCGCCAGGCCGTCCTTGACGAGGTCAATGGCGCGGTTGATGGAGGAATCTTTTTTCCGGCGGACCGCGGTGGCGGGGCTCTCGCCCATCTCGATGACTTCCGTGCAGTGGTGGACGCTGATCTTGGCGGGCGTCGGCCCGTGGCGCTTGAGCTCGTCCCCGAGGCGGCGCTCGTCCCCCACCAGGATCAATTTGCTGATCGTGTTGAGTTCCCGGGCCGCCCGGACGGAGCCCTCGACCAGCGCTTGAGGCGCGAAATCGCCACCCATCGCATCAACTGCTACACGCATAGGGATATGGTTGCGGGCGCCGCGAACCCGCGCCCGGCGGCCTATTCGTCCGCGGAGACTATCACGACCTGGCGGCCGCGGTACATGCCGGTCACCGGATCAACCCGGTGCGGCTGGTGCCAGGAGCCGGTCTTGGGATCGCGCGCCGCCCCCGCCATCGGTTTGCGGTGCGACGCCTGACGCTGCCGGCGCTTCTTCTTGGACGTTTTTCGCTTGGGGACACCCATGACTGCTCCTCATCTATTTCAAGGGACCGCGCACCCGCTCCTTCAGCCCAACCGGACGCCATCCAGCGCGTTCCAGCGCAGATCGCCGGGCGGGCGGCAGGCGCAACTCCCGCGGTTCAGGTTGGTTCCGCACCGCGGGCAAAGCCCTCTGCAATCCGGAGAACACACCGGGAAGTGCGGCAACCGAAGCAGGATCTCCTCCCGGATATCGGGCGTCACATCCACCGTCTCGGTCGCCCCCGAAATTTCGTAAGCCTGCAAGAATGAGGATTCCTCCACTGTTGTCGAGAAAAATTCGGCGCAACGCCCGCATTGGAACTCCAGGCTGACGGAAACCGTGCCCCTGACGACCAGGCGGTCCGAAACGGGCTGGATAAAAAAGCGGTAGTGGAGCGGCTGCGCGGCCCGGACGGATGATTCGCCCTCCAGGCCCAAAATCGCGGCCGGTTCCTCGCCCTCGAACCATTCCCCGTCGGCGCGAAGTTTCGGAATATCAACAATCATGGGCGCCTCATCGAGTGCGTATTCACGGGGCGGCCCGTTTTCAACGGGCCTGGCCCATTTTGCGCAGCAGGGCCCGCTGCACGGGAGACGGGACCAGTGTCGAGGTGTCGCCCCCGAGCTCCGCCACCTCACGCACCATCGTCGAGCTGATGTAGCTGTGGGCCTCCGACGTCATCAGGAAGACAGTCTCGATGTCGGGCGCGAGCTTGCGGTTGGTCAGGGCCATCTGGAACTCGTACTCGAAATCGGTGAAGGCGCGCAATCCCCGCACCACGGTCCGGCTGCCGCGCGCCCGGACATAATTCATCAACAGTCCGGAGAAGGACTCCACCGACACGTTCTTCAGGCCGCGCGTGACGACCCGGAGCAGATGCAGGCGTTCCTCGATGTCGAACCAGGTGTCTTTCCGCGACGCTATCGCGACGGCCACGACCAGGTGGTCGAACACCTTCGCGGCCCGGCGGATAACATCCAGATGGCCCATGGTCACGGGGTCAAAGGTGCCGGGGTAGATGGCCAATCGTTTCATCGCGATCCTGTTTCCTCCCGCTGCGCCATGCACACGCGCGTATCGCCGTACCGTCGTTCCCAGATCGGCGCCCACCCCACCCGCTCCACCGGCTGCTCCGCGGCGCCCATCTCGAACACAACCACCCCACGCACCCGGACGATAGAACCGGCCTCCAGCAGGGGCAAGGTCTTTTCCATCCAGCGCCGGTCGCCCGCCCGATCGTAAGGCGGATCGGCCAGGACCAGTTCGTACGACTCCAATCCGGCCGCGCGCTTGAGATAGGCCAACGCATCGGCCCGCACAACCCGCCCGGCGTCCGGGCACAGGGCGCGGACCGTCTCCTGCAGGCGCGCGGCCGTCCGAGGGTTCTCCTCTACCCAGCACACCGAGGCGGCGCCCCGGCTGTACGCCTCCAGGCCCAGCGCCCCCGTGCCCGCAAAGAGGTCGAGCACCCGGACCCCCGTGATCGCCTCGCCCAACGCCGAAAAAATGGCCTGCCGCACCTTGTCCTGCGTCGGCCGGACCCCCGCCGGCACAACCAGCCGACGCCCGCCCAGAGTGCCACCCGTGATTCGCATGAGGAAAGGCTATCAGACCGTCCGCCTGGCGCGATCAGATAAAACTCGCGCCTCAGCCAGGCAATACAGCCCGCCAAACAAAAACTTGCTCCGGCAGCAATCCACGCACCCACGCGCGATTCAATTGGCCCATCCTCTCCACCGCGTTTCATTACGCGCGGCGTGGGCAGCCGCGCGGAAAGGCTGCATCAGCCAATGCCGATGCAGCCCCGGAGCGCGACATCGGAGCGCGAAGGGCAAGGCGCTCGGGAGAGCGCCGCAGCAATCCACGCCCCCGCGCGGGGGGCGACATAAACTCCGCGGCCATCATGCGGGAAGCCCCGGCAGGCGCGGCGCAAGTCATCCTCGGCCACAACCACCTCAGCGGCGACCCCACCCCCCAGAGCGGAAGACATCCGAATTACCCGCCAATTCATCGTGGCCACACGGGCGACGGGTCTTTCGGTGGCGGATCACGTCATCATCAACGGCGGCAAATACTACAGCATGCGCGAAAGCAAGATGGTTGATTTCGATGCGCGCGCTCTTGATGCCGGCCGCAAGGCTCCTGTTCCGCATATTTCCAAGGCCGAGACGGCCGCGCTCCCGGCGAATTTAGAGAGCCAGCGCGTGGCCGCGTGGGAGCTGGTGCCGCGCGACGAGTTTGCCCAGGTGCGGGACTCGGCGTCCGCCGGCAAGATATTCAGCGCCATGCAGTCCGGCGGGCAGCATGCCGTCAACGTCCTGCTGCTGGGCCGGAAATACAACGTCATCGGCGCGCTGGCGTTCGACGCGGACGCCACAACCGAAGAGATCATGCGCGAGGTGAAGCTCGACGGGTCGAAGCATGGCGCATCGGCGGCGGTGGTGGACATTCCGCGCGCCGGGCTGGAAGCGATCCGAATAGCCCGCGAGCTGGCCGAGGATTCCAAAGCCGGGCAGGTGTGGAAATACTGGACGCCAAGACCGCCGACAAACCCGCGCTTGGAGGGCTTCTCCATTTCGAAGATGCCGGGGTGTTGAATAGAATGGCCCGTCGGACGTCTATCTCTCCGAAAATGCGCCGGCTTGCGCCGGCCCGCCCGAAAGAGTAAAGTGGCCGTCGGTATACAGCATGAGGAGCGATGCCATGAAACGACTGTGGATTGCGGGTTGTCTGGCGGGGTTGATGCTGGCCGGGAACGGATGCGCGATGTTCCGGGCCAAGGTCAGCGATGTGAATATTGATTCGAGCGACCCGTTGCGGGCCCAATTCGATTTCCGCGACCTGCGGACCATCTCCGGGGAGGTCGTGGACCAGTTCCTGGCCAGCCCGTTCATGGGCAAACAGACGGAAACCCCCACCATCGCCATCAGGGGGGTGGAGAACCGCACCAGCGACTACCTCGACACCAAGGCCCTGACCGACACGATGCGAACGAAGCTCATCAACTCGGGCCGTGTCCAATTTGTCAACGTGGAGCGCCGGGCGGACCTCGCCAACGAGCAGGGTTACCAGGCGGCCAACGCGACACCCGGGACCGGCGTGGAAATCGGCCAGCAGGCGGCTGCGCGCTACATGTTCACCGGGTCCATCATGGAGATGCAGCAGAAATCGCCGCGCCAGGTCCGCGTCAGCAAGACCAAAGAGCGCTACTACCAGCTCACCATCGAGGTCACCGACCTGCAGTCGGGCCTGATCGCGTGGACGACCCAGTCCGAATTCGCCCGCGCCGAACGCCAGCCGCTCATCGGGTGGTGACATGAATCGCAAACCCGCCGTCCGGTTGCTGGCCGGCGGGGTGGCGGCCGTCGCGCTGGTCCTACTCGCGGGGTGCGCCACCCGCGCCCTTCACACGGCCCGCTTCGAGTTCTATCAGGGCCGCCTCGATCAGGCGGACCGCAGCCTCGATGGCTCCGCCCCGAGACAGGATCGCGTCCTGTTCCTGATGGAGCGCGGCATGGTCCGCCTGTTCCTCGGCCGCTACGCGGACAGCGCCCGCGACTTCATCGCCGCGTACGACCGGCTGGCGGAACTGGAAACGTACAGCCTCTCGCGCGGCGGCGCGTCCATGGTGGCGAACGACACCGTCCAGGATTTCCGGGGTTTTCCCTACGAACGGACCTTGCTCCACGCCTTCACGGCCAAAAGCCATTGGGCCGGGGGCGACTGGGAAAACGCGGCGGTGGAAGCGCGCCGCCTCCTGCAATCGCTGGACCCCGACGTGCTGGGCGAGTACCCCGACATCGCCTACGCGCGCTATGTCGCGGGGGCCGCCTTCGAGTTGATCGGCGACGATTCCAACGCCCGGCTCCAATACCGGAAGGCGGCGGAACTGGCGACCGGCGCGCGCGTGGATCCCGAGTCCGGACGAACGGAAGGTTTGGCCCCCGCGCCCGGGCAGGCCGAACTGCTCTGCTTCGTCCTTATGGGCCGCGCCCCGAATCCGCAGCGCATGGTCCTGCAGGACCTGAATCCCCACGCCGAGTTGTACGCGGGTCCGACCCGGCTGGGGCGCTCCCAGCCCCTCACGGACACCGCCGACCTGGCTTTCACCTCGCAACAAAAGGACGCCGCGCGGCAGGTGGTGAAGACCGTGGCGCGCGTGGCAATGAAGGAAGGCATCGCGCACCAGATCGAAAAAGACAACGAGCTGCTCGGCGAACTCGTGCGCTTCGTCCTCATCGGGCTGCTGGAGCAGCCGGATACCCGCAGGTGGGAGACCCTGCCGCGCTACCTGCACGTCGCGCGGGTCCCCTGCCCGCCCGACCTGAAGGAATTTACCGTCACCTTTAGAACGAGCGGCGGCGCGCCGCTCGCGTCCCGGACCGTCAGCGCCCCGTTGAGGCGGTATGGAAACCTGTTCGTTTCCTTTGTCCGCGATGTCGGCGGTCCCCCGCCCGTCCCCGGTCCTTGATCGGTCAGAAGGGATCCGTTCCGGACGGCGAATCGAGAATTTCCGGATGCTGTGCCCGCAGGTGGCGCAGGATATCCGAGGCCACCCGGCGATTCCCCTCGGGCGACAGGTGCGCATTCCGGAAGAGCCGCTGTAACGGCACGCCGCCGTCCACCAGTTCTCGCAGCGACTGGAACTCGTCTAAATATTCATACTGGCGGGCTCGACAATGCCCCTCAATCTTCGCGATGGCCACGGGCGTCCCATGCGCGGCGGCGTCCGCCATTTCCTGTTTGGTCGGAAACAAGACGATGAGCGGGATCTGACCCCGCGCGCGGGCCTCGCTCACAAACGCGTCAACGATCGAAAAAAACAGGCGACAGGCCTCGGGATCTTCCCAAATCGTCGTGTTGCCCGGCGCGGCATTGATTTCGTCGGGGACAATTCCGGCGCGGGCGCGCGCCAGGGCCGCCCAGACTCCGCGATGAACCAGCAACCTGGAGAAGGGAAAGGCAAACACCGGCGCGCCCGCGGGCCGGTACCAGCGATCCATACCGCCGAGTTGCCGGATAAAGTCGGGATCGGTGAGCCGGACGACGTCCTCCCGGCGCCGGATGGGATTGGGTTTGAGCGTAAGCGCCCCGTCCCCGTCCAGCACGAACCGGGGCTTGGTCACGAGCACATAGGTGCGCGGAAAATAGAATCGCCGATAGACGCTCAAACACCGGGGCATGTCCGCGCTGACGAGACCGAGCAACACGACGGGCGTCGGCCGGCGCGGGGCGCATTGGCGATAGCGCAGCAAAGCCTGGTCGGTGCCGTAGGCGTTGACGCCGAAATTGAGGACATTGGCGCGCAACGACTCGGAGAGATAAAAGGCCCACGTCTCGTGGTTCTTCACCTCATCGCCCCAGGTGAAGGAGTCGCCGAAACAGGACGCTACCGCGCGGTCGCGCCGGGTCGGCGTGGCGCGTTCCTCCGGGGACTGAATCCAGCCGAGCTCGGCGTCGAACTGCCGCATCGCATCCGGAACCAGTTTGGCGGGCAGGGTGAACCGCGCGGGGTCCACGATGCCGAGTTTGGCGGTCGCGCCACGGAAACCGAAATAGCAGAACAGCTCAATGCTCCCGTAGAGCAACCCGGCAAGAAGCAGGACAAAAACGAGTTTTTTCACCCTGTTCGACGAGAACCTTCCGGCCCTCAATCCAACACGTAGTCCTTTCGCCAGTCAACCTTGTCCTTCCACTCAGGCTGTTCGGCCTTGCGGAGGATGAAGTCGCCCAGGACGAGGTAGTCCATCTCCGTCCGCATGAAGCATCGGTAGGCGTCTTCGGGCGTACAGACGATCGGCTCGCCGCGCACGTTGAACGAGGTGTTGATGATGCAGTACACGCCGGTCAGGTCGCCGAAGGCCTTGATCAGGTCGTAATAGCGCGGGTTCACATCGCGCTCGACGGTCTGCACACGCGCGGAATAGTCCACGTGCGTGATCGCCGGCAGGGTCGAGCGGGCCACATTCACCCGTTTGCAGAGATCCGGGTCGAGCATGATGCGTTTCTGCTCCTCGGTCAGGTCGGTCCACAAATCGTTGCGCACGGGCGCCACGAGCAGCATATAGGGCGACTCGCGGTCGAGCTCGAAATAGTCGCCGACATGCTCGCGCAGGCAGGAGGGCGCGAACGGACGGAAGGATTCGCGGTACTTGATCTTGAGATTCATCACCGACTGCATCTTCTCGGAGCGCGGATCGCCGATGATCGAGCGCCCGCC
>CAYMCD010000043.1:0-22838 GCA_964388845.1 uncultured Verrucomicrobiota bacterium | reverse complement strand
ACAGCTTCTGCGTGCGCCTGCTCCGCCTGCACGGACACCGCCGCGGGCTCCCGTCCCGGTTCGAACCGGTGGAGCAGGACGACGAACTCTGGTCGCAGTTCATCCGGGACACGGATCACCTCGCGCCCAGCCTCCCGCCGGAAACGGTTGAAGCCGTTTGCCGGCTGATGCCGGTCGAGCACCTCTTCCGCCTCGCGCGCGATCTCCAGCAGGGGGCCGCCCTGCCCGCCCGCGATGCGCCCCCCCCGCCCCCGCCCGTCCCGCTGGACGGCCTGATGGGCCAGACCGCCCGCCCTGCCAGCGCCGCCACCATCGCGCGCGCCAAGACGGCCGCGGCGGAGTGGCGGCGCGCGTGGGAGCGCGGCGATCCCTACGCCCCGCTCCCGAAGAACACCTCCACCGCGCGCGACTTTGTCGCCTCGTGGGAGAACGCATTCGGTCCGCTCCGGAACTGGCTGGCCCGCTGCGCCACGGAGGTGGCCGCGGAGATCGCGCGCGCCTATCGGGCCTACCGCCGGGGACGCGGCGCCCTCACCTTCGCCGACCAGGTCGAACTCGCGTGGGAACTGCTGCGCGACCCGGATACCGCGCGCCACCTCCGCGACGAAGGCTATCACGTCATCCTCGACGAGGCGCAGGACACGGACCCGACGCAGTTCAACATCCTGCTCGAATTGACGCGCCCGACCGAGGCCGCCGGGGAATGGTTGCGCGACGGCGGCGCGCCGCCCGGGCCCGGCCGCTTCTGCATGGTCGGCGACCCGCAGCAATCCATCTACGGCGACCGCGCGGATCTGGGCTGGTACGAGCGCGTTCGCGCGCGGCTCGCCGCGGCGCCGCACGCCGAGGAAATTGCGTTCTCCGTCACGTTCCGCTGCGATCAGGCCATCCTGGATTCCGTGAACGCCTTGATGGCGCCCGCCTTCCAGCGGGACGAGGGTCAGGTCCGCTATCACCTTCTCCGGCCGAGGCCGGACGCCGGGGCCGGGCAGGTCATCTGCTGGACCCCGGAACCGCCGCCGGAACCGCTGCCCGTCGGGGCGGCCACGCTCGGCATCGGACGCCGGCTCGCGGAATGGCTCCTCGCGCAGGGGCTCGATCGCCTGCGCGCGCGGCAGTGGTCCGACGTCGCCGTCCTCTGCCCGCGCACCCGCTGGCTGCAGGGACTCGCCGTCGGACTGCGCGAAAAGGGGCTCGGCCCGCAGATCCATTCCGAACGCGCCGTCCTGGCGGACAATCCCGTCTTCGCATGGTTCACGGCGCTGGCCTGCGTGCTGTCGCGGGCCGGACACGCCTATGAACTGGTCGGCGTCCTCCGCGAAATCTACGGGCACAGCGACGAGGCGCTCGCCTGGTTTGCCGCCACGCGCACGGATCCCTGGCAGCTGCAGGGAGAGCGGCGGGCCGGCGGACGCCCCGCCGACCCGGCCCTCGCGGGCGATCTGGCCGCCGTTGAGGACACGCTCCAGACCCTCGCCGCGCTGGCCCGAGAGATCGGCCGCCAGCCGCTGCGCGACGCGACCGAGCTCATCCTCCTGGCCGTCGCCCTGCGCGATCGCCTCGCCGCGCTGGCGCGCCCCGACGCGTGCGCCGACGCCGACATCCGCGCGCTGGTCGCCCTCGCCGCCCAGGCCGAGGAACAGCAGATGGCCCTGCCCGCCTTCGCCGACTCGCTGCGCGACAAACTGGCGGAGACGATCCCCGCGCGCCCCGTCACCGCCGATGCCGTCCAATTGCTGACCGTCTACAAGGCGAAGGGCCTGCAGTGGCCGGTCGTGGTCCTGCCCCTCTTTTTCCGCGCCATCGGCGAGCCCAAAACGTATCCCGCCCTCGTGCGCGCCGGGCCGGGCGAGTGGCCGCACATCGCGCTCTCCAAGGACGATTTCAGGCGGATGCAGGACCAGGTCGAACAGAAGCGCCGCCAGGAGCTGCAGCGCCTGCTGTATGTCGGACTCACGCGGGCGCAGCGCACCCTGGTGATCGGGGATGATCACCTGCACTTCCCGCGCAAGCGGCCCAACCGCTCCTTCGCCGACCTGGCCGGGCTGGTCGGCGATGACGGCTCGCTGGTGTACGCGCCCGCGATGGGCGGCTGGTCCGCCGATCCGGCGCAGGAGGAATCGCCGGACCGCCCCGCCGCGCCCCGAACCCTCGAACCGGAACCGGCGCCGGCGGAACCGGTCATCCAGCGGGCGATCGAACGCGCAGCCGCCGCCCCGCTGCGCATCCTGCCCTACGAACTCGGCGAGGCCGAGGCGATGGCCGAGCGCCGGCTGGACCGCGCGGATGAGGAGCGCACGGCGGGGGCCGAGGCCGCCCGGCATTACGGCATCTGGTGGCACGAATGGGTCGAAACGATGCCCTGGCCGGCCCCGCGCGACGCGCAGGAACGGCACTGGCGCGACGCGCTGGCCGCATGCCCCCAGCCCGCGCGAGGCGCGGCGGAGGCGGACTTGCTGCTCGCCTCGGAGCTCGCGGCCCGATTGCGGGAACCCGGCCAGATCCATCGCCGTGAAATTCCCGTCTTCTGGCGGCGCGACGCCGGCGCCTGCGTCGAGGGCATCGTGGACCTGGCCGTCTGGCATCCGGCCCGGCGCGCGTGGCTGATCGTGGATTGGAAGACCAACGTGATTCGTCCCGGGGAGCGCGACCACCTGCGCGCCCTCTATACGCCACAACTCGCCGCCTACGCCGCCGCCGTGTTCGCGCTGGCGCAAGCGCCCGTTGAGGCGGGCGTCTATTCCACCGCAACCGGACTGTGGGTGCCATGCGTCAACCTGCCATGAACGGGACCGGGCGCCAAACAGCCGGCCGGATCCGCGCCGCCGCCCTCCTCCTTTGCGCGCTGCCGCTGTTCGCGCCCGGCGCCGCCGCGCAGCGCCGGGAACGGGCGGGATTCTCCTATACGCATGAGGACCGCGCCGGCCTTTCAGGCGGAGGCGAATTGACCCTGCGCGAGACCGAATTCCGCTCGGGCTATCCCGTCTGGCGCGGGGCCGGCCGTACCCTCGTCCCCGGTGTGCGCTGGACACAGTACGAGTTCGACGCCCCGGCCGGGACGGCGGGCGACACAACCGTTTACTCCCTCCGATTCCCGATTCGATTCGCCCAGTCGTCTTCCAATGGCTGGTCCGGCTTCCTGCTGCTGACGCCCGCGCTGCGGACGGACTTCGAGTCCGTGACTGGCGACGATCTGGGCTTCAACGGCCTGGCCATCGCCACCCGGCCGTTGAACGCGCGCTGGTCCCTGTCCGGCGGCATCGTCCTCGGACAGGACTTCGGGCGGACCCGTATTTTCCCGGCGCTGGGCGCCACCTGGCGGCCGGATGACGCGTGGACGGTCGAGCTGCTTTTCCCGCGCCCGCTCGTCCGCCGCCGCGCGGGCGACCGGTTCGCGTGGAGCCTCTCGATCGAGCCGGGCGGAGACCAGTGGAACGTCGAGCGGCCGGAAGGCAACCGCGATCTGGCGCTCTCGGAGTACCGCGCGGGCCTGGGCGTCGAATGGCGCGCGCGCCCGCGCCTCCTCGTTTTTGCGCAGGCCGGTTTCGTCTTCAATCGGGAACTGGAACTCCGCGACGGGCGGCGCAAGGAATCGGATGCGGAGGTGGACGACACCGGCTTCGTCCGGATGGGCCTCGCCATCGAGTGAGCGGCCGACCCACCGCCGGGCCGACGCCCGAGGAAGTTCCGGGTGGACCCCGGCTGGGGCGCAACCTATCCTGCGGGGGATGACCCGCATCGCGCTCACCGCCCTCTTTGCAGCCCACTGGTGGATCGCCGTCGAAACGGCATGCGCCGCGAAAAAATGGCGGACCAAGGAGGGCTGCGCGCTGGTCGAAAACGCCGCGAACGACGGGGACAGTTTCCATGTCCGGGTCAACCGGCGCATCTACATCTTCCGCCTGCTCTGGGTGGACGCGCCGGAAACGGACAACCGGTTCCCCGACCGCGTGGCGGAGCAGGCCGCCTATTTCGGCATTTCACCCGAGGACGCGCTCAAGGCCGGCCGGGCGGCCGTGGAGTTCAGCGGGGATTTCCTGCGGCGCGCTCCCTTCACCGTCTTCACCCAGTTCGACGACGCGATGGGCTCCAGCGAGAAGGACCGCGACTACGCCGTGATCAAATCCGGCGACACGTACCTGATGGAGGCGCTCGTCCAGAACGGACTGGCCCGGATCCACGGGTTGCAGGAACTGCCGCCCGATGCGCCGAGCGTCAACGCGATGCGGATGCGCCTCAAAGGCCTTGAAAACGAGGCGAAGCGGAGCCGGCGCGGCGCGTGGGCGTACGCGGGGCCAATCCTGAGCCGTTTTGAGCAGATCAACCGGCCGCCGGACATTGCGGAGCAAACTCTGACCACCAGCCGGGCGCTGCCCGTCTATTCGCTGCTCGAACCCGGCCGCGTGATCGGCACGCTCGCCGGCGGCCAGACACTGACGGTGCTCCGCGCGGAGTCGGTGAGCATGGTCCGGATCCGATTCAGCCTCCCCGACGGGCGGACCCTCGAGGCGCAGGCGCGGCGGATTGACCTCGGCCTTTGAGCGGCGCCGGGGTCCGTACGCTTCCGGCGATCCACGCCAGGAACGGGCGGTGCCCCGCCGCGATCGGGAGCGCGACGACACAGGGCACGTCGTAGGAATGGAGGGCGCACACCCGCGCCCGCAGCGCGGCGAACCGCGCGCGCGTCGTCTTGGCCCAGAAGGCCACTTCGCGGCTCTCCGCGATGGCCCCCTTCCATCGGTACAGCGAACCGATCGGCCCCATGATGTTGACGCACGCCGCGAGCCGCTCCTCCACCAGCGCGCGCGCGATCCTGCGCGCCTCCGCTCCGGTGGCCGCGGTGACGTAGACCATCAGACAATCCGACGCGCGCCCCGATGTTTTCACAATGCCACCCCACTCCATTCCCTCTGACTGCCATTCATACCCGTTAGGGCGGCGCGAATTCCGCGCCGCCGCGAAACGATAGCGCGCGGCGGCCAACTGCACCACCCGGATTTCCGACCGTTACCCGCCTCGAACCCCAAGGCCCCTGGGCCTCGGTATGGCCGGGATAACGGACTCTGAAAATTACAGACGTTGGAAGTTTCCAAACAGAGTTTTTACAGAGCTTGGAAAATTCGACCCGGATCAATTTTGTGAATGTATCGCAGCCTCTTTGTCATTTTTGAGGCGGCCCAACTTCAATCGGTAGCCGGCTGACACGGTTCAGCTTTGTAAAAGTGAGCGTTGAACGGCCAATATCGCGTCCAATCGAGCAGTTGGCACATACACTGCTTATTTAACGGCGGTTCCAATGAAGACCGGCGTCATAACCTGCGGATGTCTCCTGTCGGTTGCCCTGTTGACGGGTTGCGGGACGGTGCAACAGGCGTATAAGCCGCAGCAGCTTGGCAATCTCGCTGACAACCGGACGGAAATGGGAATCGAAATCCTGCTCCGGCCCGATCGGGAGCGCGCGCGCATTGGAGATCCGCTCACGTTCGTCGTGGTGATCCGCAACATCGGGACGGAACCGGTCCTGTTCCCGAGGGACCCGGATCTGTTGATGACGTGGGTTTATCCGGATGGCAAGCGGGACAACCTGATCCGCGGCGCGCGGCAGGGCACGCCGGAAATGATCGTCCTGCAGCCCGGCCAGGAACACGTCGCCCATTCCGTCGTCACCACCTACTATTTCGATCGCGGCGGCATCCATGAATTCCGGGCCATTGTGTACGGCGAAACAGAGCGACTGGCGATGAACAACACCCTGTCCTCGTGGCAGGGTCGCGCCATCTCCAACGGATTCGGCGTGCTCTTCGAGGAGAACTGACGCACGGCCATAACGCCCCCTCCAACGCAACGATATACAGACGACGCCCGCGATTCCTGCTGCCCCCCCCCAACCCACAGCTCGCGGGCCGTCTGTTTTAACAACCGGGGGGCTGCTAATGATCCTGGCACATGGTCTACGCGGCTGTTTGACAGCATGGCCCCCATGGCCTAAGGGTGGGGCATGAATCTCCCGCCTGTCCGACACCGCGCCGTCCTTGTCACGGGTTGTTCCACCGGCATCGGCCGCGCGACCGCCCGGCTGCTCCTGCGGCGCGGATGGCGCGTGCTGGCCACGGCGCGGACACCGGGGGATCTGGACGCGCTGGCGGCCGAGGGGTTTGAGGCGCTCGCGCTGGATCTGGCCGACCCGGCCTCCGTGATCGAGTGCGCCCACGCCGCGCTGGACCGGACCGGGGGACTTCTGGGCGGCCTCGTCAACAATGCGGCGTTCGGCCAGCCCGGCGCGGTCGAGGACGTGTCACGCGGCGCCCTGCGCGCGCAATTCGAGGTCAATGTGTTCGGGCTTCAGGATCTCACAAACCGGATTCTGCCCGCGATGATCCGCGCCGGGAGCGGGCGGATCGTGCACGTCAGCTCCGTGCTCGGCCGCGTGACGATCCCGACGATGGGAGCCTATTGCGCGACCAAGCACGCGGTGGAGTCGCTGGCCGATGCGCAGCGGGTCGAACTGCGCGGCACCGGCGTCGGCGTACACCTGGTCGAACCCGGGCCGATCCATACGGCCTTCCGCGACACGGCGCGCGCGGTCGGCGCGCGCACGCTGCCGCGGGAATCGCGCTTCTCGCTGCCCGACCTCGCCCGGCGCTCCGCCGGACCGGGCCCCTTTGCGCGGCCCCCCGAGGCGGTGGCCCGCGCGATCGCGCACGCGCTGGAATCGCGCCGGCCACGCCGGCGCTACCCGGTGACTCTCCCCGCCCGCGCCGCGCCGCTCCTGAAGGCCTGGCTGCCGGCCTTTGCGTTCGACCGGATCGTCAGCCGCCGGCTGCCGCCTCTCCGGCGGTAGCCGGCGCGCGCGGATCGAGGATCCAGCGCTTGTTATACCAGAAGTACTGGTCCGGGAATCTCCGGATGACTTCGCTGAACGAGTCGGCGACGGCCTGGGACAGGCGGCGGTCGTCCGCCTCCTTGTCCGCGGCGGGATCGGCCCACAGCGGCGGCTGAAATTCCCAGACGTGCCGGGTCCAGCCTTCGCGGCGCACGTATCCGATAAATACGGGGATTCCGGTCCGGCGCGCGAAAAGGCCCACGCCGCCGGGCAAATCCATCGGCTTGCCCAAAAACGTGACGGGCACGCCCGGCGTCTTCATGCGCACATCCGGCAGGATCCCGAAGATCCGGCCCGCGCGCAGGTTCCTGAGCACATGGCGCACGGCGTGTTCGTCCCGCGTGATCACGACAACTCCGGTCGCGGCGCGCGCGCGATTCATGAACGACTCGGCCAGCGGATTGCGCTGTCGGCCGACAAGGAAAAACATCGGGTGCCCGCGGCGCGCCGCGATGAGGCCCGCCATTTCCCAATTGCCCATGTGCGGGATCACGAGCAGGGCCCCCCGCCCCCGCTCCAGGCGGGCCTCGACCACCTCCGGGAAATTTCCGATGTTGACGTGGCGCGCGATCCAGGCATCGCCGGCGCGCGCGAACCGGAGGGTCTCGATCCCGCTGAAGAAGAGGTTCCGCAGGGCCCGCCGGGCGATGCGCCCGACTTCCCGCGCGGACTTTTCCGGGAACACCTCGGCGATGCGGCGGCGGGCCTCCGCGGCTCGCCGGCGGGCCATCCGGTATGCGCCGGCGGCGAGGGCGGCGGCCACCAGCAGGGCCAGCCGGTACGGCAGGGCGTTCAGCGCGGCGGCCCAGAACCGCAGCAGGCCATATTCGACGCGGTATCGCCAGCGCACCGCCATGACGGGCGCCGGATCAGGCCGGCTTCGGGGCAAAACGCTTCGCGGTAATTTTCGGCAGGCGCAGCAACTCGCGGATCTGCTTCGTGTTCATCTTGTCCGCCTTCGCCGCCGGAACGCCGAGCGCGAGCGCGCGCTTTTTCTGCACCTTTGCGCGGCGGCGCTTGTCGGCCGCGTTCTTGCGCTTGCGACGGAGATGCTTGTTGCGAATATGAATGACCGCCATGGTGCTTTCCTCACTTCCCTCTTGAAAGGCGCGATGTCATACCGCGATCCGGCGGGCAATTCAACTGCGAATGTCGCGGGCGGGCGGGATTTCGCGGCCGTGCGGGTCGCGCGCGGGCGCATCGAGGGCCGCATCCAAGTCCTCGCACAGGCCGGGGGTCGTGATGTGTTCCAGCCGTTCCGAGGACTGGTGCGCATGATCCGGGCTGATGTTCGCCCGGTCCACCAGGTAGCGTTCCCAGAGGCGGTGCGACCGGATCAGACCTTCGGCCGAGGCGCGCCCCCGCCCGGTCAGGCGCCATCCCACAGGCCCCGATTCGGCCAGGCCGCGCCGCCGCAGCCGGCGCAGCCAGAACCCGGCGGGCAGCGGCGTCTCGCCGAGGCGACCCTCCGCGCGGCGGTAGAGCGCGGCCAGCGCGTCCTCGACGCCGATCCGGACACGGAGCTCCGCCAGGCGCCAGGCGCGGGGCAGAAGACCCTGCTCCGGCGCCAGGCACAGGACGGCGCCGAAGATCAGGCCGGCGGACACCGCCATCATGCCGGCGGTCGTCGTGTCGGCGAAACCGAACCAGCCCGGGACGACCAGGGCCGCGACATGGCCCAGCGCCGCGCTGGCGACCGCGATGCCGAGACTCCACAGGATCATGAACGGAAGGCGGTGCGCGAGCAGACGCGCGGCGGCCGGGGGAACGACCAGCATCGCCACGACGAGGATGCTGCCCACGGTCTCGAAACAAGCGACCGCCGTGACGGCGACCAGGGCCATCAGGAGCTGGTGCATGATGCGCGGTCGGAAACCCTGGCTTTGCGCCAGATCGGCGTCAAACGCGCCGATCAACAGCTCCTTGTAACAGGCGGCCACAAGGGCGCCGTTCAGGAGAAGGACCACGGCGTTGACCACGAAGGCGCGCGGCGCTTCCCATCCGCCGATCCGGACGGTGTCCAGCGGCGTCAGTTCCAACGCGCCGTACAGCACGCACGAGGGATCGAGATCCACGCGATCCGCCGCCCGCACAAGAAGGAGGAGCCCCAGCGCAAACAGGGCGGTGAACACCACGCCCATCGAGGCGCTCTCCTCGACCCGTCCGACATGGGCGATGCCCTGTGTGAGCGCAGCGGTGACCAGGCCGGCGATGATCGCGCCCATGGCCATCGGGCCGGCGTCGCGCGAACCGGTCACCAGGAAGGCGATGGCCAGGCCGGGCAGCACGGCGTGGCTGATCGCGTCGCCCATGAGCGAGAGCCGCCGGACCAGCAGGAAATTCCCCAACACGGCGCAGGAGGCCGCGGAAAGGGCCGCGGTCGCGACCATCCACAGATCGAGCATCGTCCAGCTCATGCGCCCCCTCCCCCGCGCCCGGCCTGGATCGGATGCGGGCTGGCGGGCATGGGCTCGACCCGCGGCTCCGCGGCCAGCAGGCGCTCCAGTTCATCCACCATGGCGCGGCCCAGCACGTGCTCGATCAAATCCGCGCCCCGATCCACGTGCGAGGACGCGACGTCGGCGTGGTGGATCAGGTAGAGCTCCCACAAGCGGTGGTTTCGCACGATACGGCGCGCCGCCTCCTCGCCGTCGGGCGTCAGCCGCCACCCGTCCGGCAGCTCGTGGATGAGTTCCTCGGCGACGAGGCGCCGGAGCGCGCGCGCCAGCCGGCGGCCGCGCCAGTGCCGGTTGCGGTGCAGGGCCGCGAGGTCCGCGGCCGCGGAGCCGCCGGCGCGTTCGCCCAGTTCGTAGAGCGAGCGCAGCGCGTTCTGGCGGTCAATCCGCGACTCCAGCCGCGCGTGGCCGCGCCAGCGCATCAGCAGGCCGCGCGGGCGGCCAAAGAGCAGACTGGCCGCGAAAAGGGCCGAGGCCATCAGGACAATCATCGCGCCGGCGGGCAGATCGGGATAGAGGGAGCTGGCGGCGGCCCCCGCGAGGGCGGACGCCGCGCCGAAGGCGGCGGAAATGAGCACCATCGCCGACAGGCGCTCCGTCCAGAACCGGGCCGAGACCGGCGGGATGATCAGCAGGGCGATCACCAGGACGAGGCCCACGGCCTGCAGGCCGATCACCGTCACCGCGAGCACCATCGCCATCATCGCTGCGTCCAGCCACCCGACGGGCCAGCCCTGCGCGCGCGCGAAGCCCTCGTCAAACACCACGGCCCTGAACTCCTTGAACAACAGCGCGCAGGCCGCCGCCAGCGAGAGCGCGCAGATCCCGATGCGGCGCCCGTCCTCCGCCAGCATGGACGCGGTCTTTCCAAAGATGAACGATTCAAGCCCCGCGGCCGAGGCCGCGCCGCTCTTCTGGATGACGCCCAGCAGGGACACCCCGGCCCCGAAGAAGACGCTCAAGACAATGCCGAGCACGGCATCCTGCGGGAGGCGGGTCGTCGCCCGAAGCAGATGGATGACGGCCAAGCCGAGCAACGCGGAAAGGGCCGCGCCCAGCAGCAAGCCGGGCATGTATTTCCCGTCGCCGCCCGCCGCCACCATCGCCAGAAAAGCCACCGCGATGCCGGGCAGCGTCGCGTGGCTGAGGGCGTCGCCGAGCAGCGCCCGCCGCCGCAACACCAGGAAGACGCCGATCAGCCCGCAGGCCAGGCCGAGCAGGCCGGCGCCGGCCAGGACGACCCGCGTGTTGTAATCGCTCAGCGACAGGAGCCGCCAGAGCGCGGAGGGGGCCTCCGCGCCCGCGGCGTCCGGCGGCGCGGCCGCCCACGCGGCGAGGGCGATCGTGACGCCGCAGCCTGTCCATCTCGTCCGCATCGGTTAGCGTTGGGCGGTGCCGGCCACCGCCTGGGCGGCCTCGTCGAGCAGGGTCAAGCGCCCCCCGTACGTGTTGTGCAGGTTTTTCTGCGTGAAGACCTCGGCGGTCGGCCCGGCGGCCACCACGCGCGTGTTCAGCAGGATCATGTGGTCGAAGTACTCGGGCGCCGTCTGCAGATCGTGGTGGATGACAACCACGGTGCGCCCCTTCTCGCGCAACCCGCGCAATAGATTGATGATAATCCCCTCCGTCGCGGCATCCACGCCCGCGAACGGTTCGTCCATCAAATACAGGCGCGCGTCCTGCACGAGTGAGCGCGCCAGGAACACGCGCTGCTGCTGCCCCCCCGACAACTGGCTGATCTGCCGCAGCGCGAGGGAATCCATGCCCACCCGGACGAGCGCCTCCATCGCCCGCGCGCGGTGCGCCGCGCGAACCCGGCGGAACCAGCCGATTTCCCGGTAGAGGCCCATGGCCACCACGTCCAGCGCGCAGACGGGAAAATCCCAGTCCACGCTCTCCCGCTGGGGCACATAGCCGATGAGGCCGCGCTGCTCGCGCACGCGCTTCCCATAAATCCGCACGTCGCCCGAGGCCGTGGGAATCAGGCCGAGAATGGCCTTCAGCAGCGTGCTCTTGCCGGCGCCGTTCGGGCCCACGATCCCGACCAACCGGCCTTCCGGGATATCCAGATCCACGTCCCACAGCACCGGTTTCCGGTGATAGGCCACCGTCATGTCATGGATGGAGACCGGCGCGCGGCTCGAATGCTCGGGCCCCGCGGGCCGGGACGCCATACGCCAGGGCATGATCATGGCGCGCCCCCCCGCCACGCGGCGAAGCCGCCCTCCGGAACGCGCCCGCCCAGCGCGCGCACGATCGTGTTGGCGTTGTGCTCGATCATGCCGACGTAGGTTCCCTCGGGGGTGCCCGGCAGCCCCATGGCGTCCGAAAATAGCGTGCCCCCGATGCTTACCTCATGGCCGCGCGCGCGGGTGCCTTCGGTCAGCGCGCGCACATTGCGATCCGCCACGCTGCTCTCGAAGAAAATCGCCGCGATGCGGCGGACGACCAGCAGATCCACCAACCGGTTGATCCGTTCGAGACCCGCCTCCGACTCGGTGGAAATCCCCTGGATCCCGTGGACCTCCAGGCCGTAGGCGCGCCCGAAATAGTGGAAGGCATCGTGCGCGGTCACCAGCACGCGCGCGGAAGCCGGGATCGTCGCGCAGACGGCTCGAACATACGCGTCAAGATCCGCCAACCGCTTTCGGCACTCGTCCGCGCGCGCCCGGTATCCGTCCGCGTCGGCGGGATCCGCCCGCGCGAGCACATCGCGGATCAGGTCGAGGGTCCCGGCCCACGCGCCGACGTCCATCCATACGTGCGGGTCCGGATGCCCCGCCCCCGCGGGGTCGGGCGCGACGGCGCCCGCCGCCAGGGCGTCCGTCACGGCGCGCACCTCGCGCCCGCCGCGCGCCAGGCGCTCCAGCGTGTCGGCCATCTTCCCCTCGAGTTTCAAGCCGGAGTAGAACACCACGTCGGCCGCCAGCAGGCGCGCCACGTCGCTGCGGGTCGGCTTGTAGAGGTGGGGGTCCATGCCGCTCCCAATCAACTGCGCAACGGCGACGCGCTCGCCCCCGACGGTCCGGACCAGGTCGGCCACCATCCCCACCGTGGCAACGACGCGCAACGGGGCTTCGTCCGCCGCCGCCGGGCGCGCGGCCGCGAGCAGCCCCGCGGCGCACGCGGACGCGAATATCCATCCCTTGCGCGGTTTTTTCATGAGTCCAACAAATTTCTTTGACTTATCAAAGTATTCCTGTTCCGATGGGCCGTCAACACAGAACATCCGCGAAGGCCCCGGGCGGTCCTTCGCCATCAGACCATGCGGACAGAGTCATGCCTCATCCACCGGCTGGCGGAACACCTGGCGGGGTCGGAAGCCGTCCGGGCGCTCTTCCTCGACGCGGCGTCCAGGCGGATTTCGTTCGCCAGCCTGCCGGGCGACAAGAGCGACGATGCGCAGCGCCGGCTCCGCGACATCGCCGCGGAATACGAGCCGGAAGACTGGCCCGACTGCGCGACGCCGCCGTGGCGGGCCGATTGCAGGCACTGTGCCCGGGGCGCGGGCGCCGCCCTCCCCCCCGGGGTGCGCCTGGTCGCGTTGCCCGGGACCGGCGTCTATCTCGAGCGCGAAACCTGCGCGACCGCGCCGCGCTTCTGGCACTGGAAACAATTCCCGTGGATTCGCATCGCCCCGATCGCCCCGGAATCCATCGGCGCGCATCCGTGGAAAGGGCCGATCCTGCTCGCGGCCCTGTGCGGCGTGTTGGGCCTGGCCGGCTGGCTGGTCGAGCGCCTTCATCCGGAAGCCGCGCGTCTGGCCCGGGCCTGCTACCTCGCCGCGTATCTGGCCGGGGCCTGGCACGCGGCGGAAGAAACGTGGGAACTGCTGCGGAAACGGGTGCTCGACATCCACTTTCTCATGCTGGCGGTCGCGGCCGGCGCCGCGCTCATCGGCCACTGGTGGGAAGGCGCCGTCCTCTTGTTCCTCTTCTCGATCAGCGGCGCGCTGGAGGATCTCGCGCAGCAGCGCACGGAGCGCGCGATCAGCAGCCTGTTCAAGGAGGCCCCGAAAAGCGCCACGGTCCTCGACGGTGAACACGAACGCACCGTCCCGGTTGACGCGCTGCAGCCCGGCATGGTCCTCGCGATCCGGCCGGGCGAGGTGTTCCCCGCGGACGCCGTCGTGCTGCGCGGGCAGTCCGCAACGGACGAATCGAATCTGACCGGCGAGTCCGTTCCCGTGGAAAAGGGGGCCGGAGACCGGGTGCTGGCCGGCACGCTGAACCTGTGGGGGCGCATGGACTGCCGGGTCACCCACCCCGCGGCCGGAAGCGCGCTCGCCCGCATCATCCGCCTGATCCAGGAGGCGCGCGAGTCCAAGGCGCCCGCGCAGCGATTCACGGATCGGTTCGGGAGCGGCTACACCTATGCGGTCCTGGTCCTGTGCGCGGCGATGTTCTTCGTGTGGTGGAAGGGATTCGGCTTCGACGCGGATCGGGCCTTCTACCGCGCCATGACCCTGCTGGTCGTGGCGTCGCCCTGCGCCCTGGTGCTTTCGATCCCGTCGGCCGTGCTGGCCGGGATCGCCGCGGCGGCGCGGCGCGGCATCCTGTTCCGCGGCGGCGTCGCCCTCGAGAAGCTGTCCCAGATCCGCCGCGTCGCGCTGGACAAGACCGGGACCCTGACCAGCGGCGCCCTCCGTGTGGCGGCCGTCCAGCCGGCCGGGGACGGGGAACCGGACCGCCTGCTCGCCCATGCGGATGCGCTCGCCGTGCATTCGCATCATCCGGTCGCGCAGGCCCTCCATCGCCACGCGGCTGAACGCGGGACGCGGAGGCCGGAGGCGTCCGCCTTCCGGTCGCTCACGGGCGCCGGACTGGTCGGCGAGATCGGCGGCGCGGAGGTCCGTCTGGGACATCGCCGGCTGATGACGGGCGCATGGGTCCATGAGCTGCCGGAGCCCCCCGCCGGCGCGACGGAGGTGTTCATCGAGGGCGCCGGGCTGCGCGGCCGCTTCCTGTTGGAGGACGAGGTCCGGCTGGCCAGCCGGCCCCTCCTCGCCCGGCTCCGGCGCGAAGGGCTCGCCGTCGCGATGCTCACGGGAGACCGGCCCGAGGCGGCCCGCGCGGTCGCGGCGGCTGTGGGCCTGGACGAGTTCCACGCCGGGCTCGCGCCGGAAGACAAGGTCCGCCTGATCCGCGTCTGGGCGGAGGCCGGCGAACGGCCCGCCATGGTGGGCGACGGCGTGAACGACGCCCCCAGCCTGGCGGCCGCGCACGTGGGCGTCGCCATGGGCATGCGCGGATCCGATGCCGCGCTGGAACAGGCGGACGTCGTGTTGATGAAGGACCGGCTCGACCGCTTTTCGCTGGCCTTCGAGATCAGCCGCCGCGCCGGCCGGATCATCCGCCAGAACCTGGCCCTCTCGCTCGGTTCCGTCCTCCTCCTGACAGGCGCCGCCTTCGCGGGCTGGATCCCCCTCACGATGGGTGTCATCGGACACGAGGGCAGCACGGTCCTCGTCGTCCTCAACAGCCTGCGCCTCCTGTTTGCCCGCTTCGAGGAAGACGAAAATCCCGGGACGTGAGGAGCCCATGCCGACCAGCACTGTCGAGGACTACATCAAGCGGCTGTACGTCGAACAAAACCGGCGGACCGGGCGCCTCGTGCCGATGGGATGCCTCGCGGAAGCGATGGATGTCGTGCCGGGTACGGTCACGACCATGATCAAGGCGCTGGCGGATTCGGGTCTCGTGGACTATAAGCCGCGCGCCGGCGTTCGCCTCACGCCCGGCGGCGAACGCCTGGCCCTCCACGTGCTGCGCCGGCACCGCCTGCTCGAACTCTTCCTCGTCAAGGCGCTGGGGCTCGACTGGTCCGAGGTGCACGCGGAGGCCGAGGAATTGGAGCACGCCGTTTCGGAAAAGGTCCTGGATCGGATGGACGCCCTCCTCGGACGCCCCGCGGTTGACCCGCACGGTGCGCCGATTCCAAACGCCAGGGGCAAGGTCCATCCGGAGATCCGGCACTCCCTGCTCCACGTCCCGACGGGCGGGCGCTGCCGGATCGCCCGGATCTCCGACGCCGACCCGCTGTTCCTTCAATTCGCGGAACGGAACGGGCTGCTCCCCGGCGCCCGCATCCGCGTGCTCTCGCGGGACGATTCGGCGGACGCCCTCGTGGTCGCCTGCGGGAGGCGCGCGCCCTGCACGCTCGGGTCAAGCGCGGCCTCCAGAATTTTCGTCAAGCCGGGCCGGTTGACCGGCGCTACTTCGTGAGGACGTCCTGCGCGGGCTGCGCGTCCTGAGCGTCCTGCGCGGGCTGCGGCTGCGCGGTCTCGGTGTCCAGCGCGTGGCCGCCGGTCGCCTGGACCTCGACCTGGCCGCTCGGCCGGATGTAGATCTCGGTGCGGCGGTTCCGCTGCATGTTCGTCTCGTTGTCGTTCGGGGCCACCGGCCGGGTGAATCCATACCCCACCGCCGCGAGGCGGGCGCGATCAATGCCGCCGGCGCCGGCGATGTAGTCGAGCACCGCGCGGGCGCGCCGCTCGGAGAGCCGCATGTTGTAGGCGTGCTGCGATTTCGGGCGCTTGTCGGCGTGCCCCTCGATCCGCGCCGTCGCGCCGGGATCGCGCTGGAGCACCTTCACGATCACATCCAGGTCCTTGTGGTACTGCGGGCGCAGGTTCGCGCGGTCGTAGTCGAACTCGATCTGGAGGGTGAACAACTGCAAATCGTCCGCCGGGTTCAACGGGTCGGTGCCGTCCTCGATGACCTCGTGTCCGTCGGTCACGCCGCCCTTGTCCGTGTCGGGATCGAGCGGGTTGGTCTTGTAGACCATGACCTCGGGCCCATCCTTGAGCCCGTCCCAGTCGCTGTCGGGATTGAGGGGATCGGTCTTTTGCGCGCGGACCTCCTCGCCGTCGGAGAGCCCGTCGCCGTCGGTGTCCGGATTGAAGGGATCGGTCCCGAGCGTGGCCTCCTCGGAATCGAGCAGGCCGTCGCCGTCGCTGTCAATGTCGCCGCCGCTGACGCTGTAGACCGGCTTGACGACGGCGCCCCACCGGTAGTTGGCGCCGGCCAACAGGTACTGGTTAAACTCGGTATCTCCGCCGACGACGGCGGACCGCCAGTCGAAGCGCAGGGACCACACATCGCTCAAATGATAGAACAAGCCGGCGCCGAGATTGGCGAAGAATTCGGGATTGCTGCCCTCCAGATCCTCCTCGTAGTACATCAGCCCCACCCCGGCGGACAGGTACGGGTCCCAGCGCAGGTTCTTCGCGTTGCGCAGGTGCAGGAGCGCGTCAACGGACAGGCGCAGGCCCCAGATATCGTCTTTCAACAGGTCGCGGGACGGGTCGTCGAAGGACCCGTCCTGGATGGCCGGCGCGAAATCGAGCCCGAGCTCGACGCCGAGGAACCGGTTGAAGTCGTGGCCCAGGCGGCCCCCGAGAAAGACCCCGCGGTCCACCTGCTCATCGCCTTCGTAGTGCTGGAACCCGAGCCCGAACCCGGCATACCACGGGGCCTCGTCAAACAAATCGCGCTCCTCGGCGCGGGCGGACGAAAGGCCCAGCGCCAGCGCGAGCCCGGCCATCACGAAATTGCGGAAATAGTTCATACTGCGAATCCCTCCACCGGTGTGTGTAGAACTGTCGGTCCGATATAACAAAGAACGCGCGCAAAGCAAAAGAAAAAGGCGCCCGGGCGCGCGTCAGATGCCCAGCAGGCCCGCCAGCTGCGAGACCAGCAGCAGCAGGCAGAGCCCGGCAAGCATGATGGACAACACCGGCATCGGGCTGCGATCGAGGCGGCGGCGGGCGAATTTCGCCCAGGTCGCCCCGGCCGACAACGCCAGACTGGCGAGCAGCGCCGCGAGGAACGCCGTCCGGTTCAGCCGCGCGTGCACGGTCGCGAGGCCGGCCTTTCCGACGAGCGGCAGGATCGTGCACACGAAAAGGAAACTCAACCCGGCGGCGATCGTGAGCGCGGTGCCCACCCCTGCGAACCACGCGGCGCCGGCCAGGGCGCGATCCGACCGTCCGGTTTCTGCTGAATTTTTCATGCGGCTCATCCTGCTGGTTCGACCGCGCGGGCCGGTCCCCGTTCATCCGCGGGCGGCTGCGTGCGCCAGCGGCGGTGCATCCAGATCCACTGATCGGGATGCCGGCGTATAACATCTTCGATGCGCCTCGTATAGTCCTGAGTCGCCCGGCGGAGGGTGTCCGGCTCGCGGTCGGGCGGCGGATCGAGGGCGGGGTGGAACTCCACGCGGTGCGTGCCGTCCGGCGCGCGCAGGATGAAGACGGGCAGCACGGGTGCCCGCGTGTGGGCCGCCATGAACGCCAAACCCGGCGTGGTGCAGGCGGGCTTCCCGAAAAACTCGACAAAGATGCCTTCCATCCGGGTCATGTTCTGGTCGAGGATGAACCCGAGCGTCCCGCCGCGGCGCAGCGCCGCCAGGCAGGCGCGATAGGAGTTGTGCGCGGGCACGATCGCGATCCCGCACCGCGCGCGCGCCTCCATCCAGAACCGGTTCGCCCCGCGGCTCCGGAGCTCCTTCGAGATGATCGTCAGCGGCATCCGCCGCGCGGCCCACAGGCCGAGCAGGTCCCAGTTGCCCGTGTGCGCGGTCAACACCAGCACGCCCCGCCCGGCGGCCGCCGCGCGCTCGTAGTGCTCGAACCCCGACACCGCGATCCGGGCCTCCAACTCTTCCGCCCGCCCGCCGAGCCAGCGGAAGACCTCGATGTAGTTGAGGGCCATGCCCTGATAGACCCGGCGCAGCCGGCGCTTGAGATCCGACCGGGCCAGACCGGGGAAGCAACGCTCCAACTCCCGCACCTGCGCGCGGCGGTGCCGGCGGATCAGCACGTAGCCGATCGAACCGAGCGCGCGGCCCAGGGCCTGCGCGAGCCCCAGGGGCAGCGCGGCGACCGCGCGGGCGAAAGCGTTGAGAAACCCATGCATGCGTGGCGCAACCCCGCGGCCCGACCGGCCGGCCGCCGGGCCGGTCAGCTGGTCCCGGCCAGCTGACCGAACTTCAGGTGGTCGCCGTCCGCGGTGACCTCGACCGCCTCCGCATGGGTCAGGTTTCCGCGCAGGATTTCCTCGGCCAGCGGATCCTCCAGGAACCGCTCCACGGCGCGGCGCAGCGGACGCGCGCCGTAGGCCGGGTCGAAGCCCTTGGCCAGCAGAAAGTCGCGGGCGGATTCCGCCATGTGCAGCTCCACCTTCCGCGCGGCCAGCCGCTCCTGCACCTTCCGGACCTCGATGTCGAGGATGCGCATCACGTCCTCCCGGACCAGCTGGCGGAAGACGATGATGTCGTCAATGCGGTTGAGCAACTCGGGTTTGAACGCGCGCTTGGACTCGTCCAGCATCTGCGATTTCAGCCGCTCGTAATCCGCCGAGGCGGCGATATCGCCGAACCCGAGCCCGCTGCCCTTCCGGATCAGGTCCGCCCCGATGTTCGAGGTCATGATCACCACCGTGTTGCGGAAATCAACGGTGCGCCCGAGGCTGTCCGTCAATTTGCCCTCTTCGAGGATCTGCAGCAGGATGTGCATCACGTCCGGATGCGCCTTCTCGATCTCGTCGAACAGCACCACGGAATACGGGCGGCGCCGCACCTTCTCGGTGAGCTGGCCGCCCTCGTCATACCCCACATAGCCCGGCGGCGAGCCGACCAGGCGGGAGACGGCGAACTTCTCCATGTATTCCGACATGTCAATCTGGATCAGCGCATCGGCGTCGTTGAACATGAACTCCGCCAGCGCCTTCGCGAGCAGGGTCTTTCCGACGCCCGTCGGGCCGAGGAACACAAACGAGCCGATGGGCCGTCGCGGATCGCGCAGGTCGGCGCGCGACCGGCGCAGCGCCTTCGAGATCGAGGCCACCGCCTCGTGCTGGCCCACCACGGTCTTCTGCAGCTCCTCCTCCATCAACAGCAGGCGGGCCGCCTCGCGCTCCTCCATCCGGGAAAGCGGGATGCCGGTCCACTTGGAGACGATCGTCATGATGTCCTCTTCGCCGACCGTCACGACCGTCGCGTCGCGCGACTTGCGCCACTCGGCCAGGACCTTCTCGACCTCCTCGCTCGCCACGCGCTCCCGGTCGCGGAACGAGGCCGCCTCCTCGAAATTCTGCGCCTTGATCGCGGCCTCCTTCCGGCCGCGGATTTCCTCGATCTGCGCCTCCTTCTGCTTGATGTCCGGCGGCCGGGTCATCGCCGAGATCCGGGCGCGGGCCCCCGCCTCGTCCATCACGTCAATCGCCTTGTCCGGCAGGAAGCGGTCGTTCAGGTAGCGCGCGGACAACTCGGCGGACGCCGTCAACGCGGCATCCGTGATCTGGGCGTGGTGATGCGCCTCGTAGCGCGGCCGGAGCCCCTTCAGGATCTCCACGGTCTCCGCGATCGTCGGCTCCTTCACCATCACGGACTGGAAACGGCGCTCGAGCGCGGCGTCCTTCTCGATGAATTTGCGGTATTCCGTGAGCGTCGTCGCGCCGATGCACTGCATCTCGCCGCGCGAGAGCGACGGCTTGATGATGTTCGACGCGTCCATCGCCCCCTCGGCGGACCCCGCGCCGACAATCGTGTGCAGCTCGTCAATGAAGAGGATCACGTTCTTCGCGCGCTTGATCTCGTCCATCACCGCCTTGATGCGCTCCTCGAACTGGCCGCGGTACTTCGTGCCCGCCACCATCAGCGCCAGGTCCAGCGTGACCACCCGCTTGCCGCGCAGCAGCTCGGGCACGTCGCCCTTGGAGATCTGCTGGGCCAGCCCCTCGACAATGGCCGTCTTGCCCACGCCCGCCTCGCCCAGCAGGACGGGGTTGTTCTTGCTGCGGCGGCAGAGGATCTGGACGACGCGCTCGATTTCATTCGCGCGCCCGATGACGGGGTCCAGCTCGCCCTTGGCCGCGAGGTCCGTCAGGTCGCGCCCGAACGTGCTCAACGCCGGGGTCTTCGAATCCTTGGGCGCGGGCGCGGCCGGTCCCTCCGCGCCGGGCGCCGGAGCCCCGCCGGACGGAGCCCCGCCGCCCGCCGCGCTCGCGTCGCTCTCGGGATCGTAATTCGGGTCGAGCTCCTTCATGATCTCGACGCGCGTCTTTTCAAGGTCCACATTCAGGTTGCGCAACCCGCGCGACGCCACGCCCTCGCCCTCGCGGAGCAGGCCGAGCAGGATGTGCTCCGTCCCGACATAGGCGTGGTTCAGCGCGCGCGCCTCGCTGCCCGCCAGCGCCAGCACCTTCTTCACGCGCGGCGTGAACGGCAGGTTCCCCACCGTCTTCGTCTCGGGGCCGACCCCGACGGCCTTCTCCACCTCCAGCCGCACGGCCTCCAGGTTCACGCCCATGCGCTGCAGCACGCTGACGGCCACCCCCTGCCCCAGCGCGATGATGCCGAGCAGGAGATGCTCCGTTCCCACGTAGCCGTGGTTGAACCGGTCCGCCTCCTTGCGGGCGAGTTGCAGGACCTGTTGCGCTCTCGGTGTGAAATTGTTCATCCGGTCTTCCGGTTCTCGCGGCGCCCCGCCGGCCCGGCGAGCTTCTCCCGCACCAGCCTGGCGCGGAAACGGTCGCGCTCTTTCGGTTTCAACGACTTCTCCTCGATCTTCTGCAGATGGCCCGGCTGCGTCAACAGCATCAGCTCGAACACCGCGCGCCGGCCGACGCTGTCCAATATACCCAGGTCAATTCCCAAACGCAAACCGGACAACAGGTCGAGCGCCTCTTTCGAGGACAGGATGTGGGCGTGGGACAGGATCCCGAGCGCACGGCCGACATGGTCGTGGACGACCGCCTCGCGCCGCTCCAGCAACCGCCCGCGCGCGTTCTGCTCGTGCTCGATCAGCTCGTGCACGATCTGCTCGATGATCGTCACGATCTGCCCCTCGGCGTCGCCCAGCGTCATCTGGTTCGAGATCTGAAACATGTTGCCCGTCGCCTCGGTGCCCTCGCCCCACAGCCCCCGGACCGCCAGCCCGATCTTGCCCATCCCCTTGATCACGGGCCCGATCTCGTTCATCAACACCAGCCCGGGCAGATGGAGCATTACGCTCGCCCGCATCCCCGTCCCGACATTCGTCGGACACGCGGTCAGATAGCCGAGCCGCGGTGAAAAGGCGTAGTCCACACGCTCCTCGATCTCGGAGTCCAGCCGGTCCACCTCCGCCCAGATCTCGCGCAGGCTCAACCCCGCCCGCATGCCCTGCAGGCGCAGGTGGTCCTCCTCGTTCACCATGGCCGACAGCGTTTCGTCGCGCCGGATGACCAGCCCGCTGCCGCGCCCCTTCCCGGCCTGCTCGCGGCTGATGAGATGCCGCTCGAACAGGATCTGCTTGTCCAACTCGTCCACCGCGCCCATCGCGAACACGGACGCGGGCTCGAGGCTTGCCACGCCCTCCAACGCGGGGCGCACCCGGTTCCATAACCGCTCGCACTCCTCGGCCCCCGCCCAGCCGGGAAAGGCCACGTCCTTCACGTTGCGCGCAAGCCGGATCCGGCTGCTGACGACGGGGCCGGCGTCCTTCCCGGCGGCGAGCCAGGCGCTCGGTTGCTGGAGCAATTGCTCGATCGTCATGGCGCGCCCCGCTGTTCGGGCTCCCCGAGCCGCTGGCGGCAGTCGAGAATGCGGTCGCGCAGCGCCGCCGCCTCCTCAAACTGCTCCGCCGCGATGGCCCGGTCCATACGCTGCTGAAGCTCGGCCAGCTCCGCGCCGGCCTGCACCCGCGCGCCCTCCCGCTTCGGGACCTTCCCGGTGTGGTGGTCCGAGCGGTGCATCGCCTTCAACAGCGGCGGCAGCTCCTCCGCGAAGGCCTCGTAGCACGCCGCGCACCCGAACCGCCCGGTCTTCTTGAAATCCGTGCGCCGCATGTGGCAGCGCGGACAGGTCCGCTCCGACGCCCGCGCCTCGGCCGGCTTTTCGATGCCCATGCCGAGCAGGATGTCGGTGATGGACAGCGGGCCGTGCACGTCCAGCCCGCTCTTCGCCGCGCACTCCTCGCAGAGGTGCAGCTTCTTGATGGCCCCCTCCACCACCTGCGTCAGGTGGACGGTCGCCTCGCGCTCCTTGCAGGATTCGCAGAGCATGGGTCCCGCCTCAGGCGATCGGCGTGCCCACCCGCCGCGCATGGCGGCTGAAGGCCCGCGCCAGCTCGCGCGTCTTGACGCCCGGGGTCCCCGCGCCGATCGGCCGCCGGTCCACCTTCACCACGCTGATGATCTCGGCCGCCGTGCCGGTCAGGAACACCTCGTCCGCCGTGTACACATCGTACCGCGTCAACACGTCCTCCTTCACCTTGAGCCCGTGCCCCGGAGCCAGTTTCATCACCACGGCGCGCGTGATGCCCTCCAGCGAGCCGCACCACGGCGGCGGCGTGAGCAGCGTGTCGCCGCGGATCACAAACAGGTTGTCGCCCGACGCCTCCGCGATGTAGCCCTGCGGGTTCAGCATCAGGCACTCCATCACCCCCGCGTTGATCGCCTCAATCTTGGCCAGCACGTTGTTCAGGTAGTTCAGGCTCTTGATGCGCGGATTCACCG
>CAYMCD010000042.1:0-23121 GCA_964388845.1 uncultured Verrucomicrobiota bacterium | reverse complement strand
GCACCGGGCGAGCGCCCATCCGGCCCACTCTTTCAACGCGGCCTTCATGGAAGGGAACCGTAGGGCGCGCCGCCGCGCGCCGCAAGCGAATGCGCGCTTTCCAGCGGGGCGCAAGTGCTTTACCCTGCGCCGCGTGGGTGCCGTCGGGGCGGCCGCCCGCGGGAGTACCGGCGATATGTTGGCCAAGGTGTATTCGAGCGCGGTGTATGGCGTGGACGCGTTTCCCGTCGAGATCGAGGTGAACGCGGGACGCGGCGATCCGAAGGTGATCGTCGTCGGTCTGCCCGACGCCGCGGTGAAGGAGAGCACGGACCGCGTCTGGACCGCGCTGATCAATTCCGGATTCGCGCCGCCGCTGGGGCGCACGACGGTCAACCTCGCTCCGGCCGACGTTAAGAAGGAGGGGCCGAGTTTTGATCTGCCGATCGCGCTGGGCATGCTGGCCGCCACCGATGCCATCCCCGCCGGGGCGCTCGAACGATTCGTCGTGGTCGGTGAACTCGCGTTGAGCGGCGAGGTGCGCCGCGTGCGCGGGGTGCTGCCCATGACGATCATGGCCCGCGGCGAAGGGCGCGCCGCGGTGCTGGTGCCGCCGGACAACGTCGAGGAGGCCGCGGTGGTGGAGGGGATCGCGGTGTACCCGGTGCGGTCGCTGCGCGAGGCGGCGGATTTCGTGGCGGGCAAGATCGAGATCGCGCCGGTGCGCGTGGATGTGAGCCGCGAGTTTTCATCGCACTGCGCCTACGAGGACGACTACGCGGACGTGAAGGGCCAGGAGTTCGCGAAACGCGCCGTCGAGGTGGCGATCGCGGGCGGGCACAACCTGCTGTTAATCGGCCCGCCCGGGACCGGCAAGTCCATGCTGGCGAAACGCGTGCCGAGCATCCTCCCGCCGCTGACCATGGAGGAGGCGCTGGAAACGACCAAGATCCACAGCATCGCGGGCATATTGCCGCCGCACCAGGCGCTGGTCGCGCGGAGGCCGTTCCGATCGCCGCATCACACCATCTCGGACGCCGGGCTGCTGGGCGGGGGGGCGCACCCGATGCCGGGCGAGGTGAGCCTCGCGCACCACGGCGTGCTGTTCCTGGACGAATTGCCGGAGTTTCACCGCAATGTACTGGAGGTGATGCGGCAGCCGCTGGAGGATGGGCAGGTCACCATCGCCCGCGCCGCCGCGAGCCTGACCTTCCCGTGCCGGTTCATGCTGGTGGCGGCGATGAATCCCTGTCCGTGCGGATATTACGGGGACACCAAGCGCGATTGCCGGTGCACGCCGGTCCAGATCCAGCGGTATCGCGCGCGGATATCGGGGCCGTTGCTGGACCGGATTGACATCCACGTGGAAGTGCCCACCGTGAAATATCACGACCTCGCCTCGGAGTCGAAGGGCGAACCGTCGTCCGCGATCCGCGACCGCGTCATGCGCGGGCGGCAGGTGCAGATGGCGAGGTACGACGGCAATCCGCGCGTGAGGTGCAACGCCGCGATGCGCGCGAAGGAGGTCCAGCGCTTCGCGCGGCTCCCGCCGGAGGCGCAGGATATGCTGCGCATGGCCATCCACGACCTGAACTTCAGCGCCCGCGCCTATGACCGCATCCTGAAGGTGGCCCGGACCATCGCCGATCTGGGGGCGTGCGAGGACATCCAGCCGCCCCACGTTTCGGAGGCGCTGCAATATCGCGCCCTCGACCGGCAATGGCAGTTGTGATCCCGCCGCCGTGCAATATCGCGCGCCGGAAATATCGGGTTCAATTCTCCGGGTCGGGCGGGGCCACCGCCTTTGTCGGAAACTTCGGCGGGGCAAGCCGGACCCGCTGGATCGCGGCGCGTCCGGAGGCCGCGCCCTGTCAAATGACACCGGATGTTATGGGCGTTTGGAATTTTCCCAGCGCGGACCGCATCCTGGATGGCGAGGCGGGGGCGCGCTCCATAGGCGTGCCGTCGGGAGGAGGCGGAGAGTCCTGCGGGGCTACTTGGGTTCGGCCAGCCAGATCTGGGAGCGGCCCAGCCGGTCCACCGACCAGACGATTCGACGATTCGCGGTGCGGGGATCCCGGTCTTCCTCTTCGTTGGTCGTCAGTTGAACGGGTTGGCCGGCGCCGTCCCAGGCGAAGATCTCCGCGTCCCAATTGCCCTCATAGCCCATCCACGTGATCACCCCGTCGCGGAGGTCGGGGTTCGTGTCGTCGTAGTTGTTGGCCGTGACCTTGATGGATTTCGTCCCGTCGTAGAGATAAATCTCGAAATCATCCCCGTCGAACGATTGCCAGACCACCTGCCCGTTCCAGATCCTGGGGTTGATATCATCCTCGATGTTGTCGCTGATCTTCAGCGTCTCGCCGTCGCGGTAGAGGAAGACATCGGCCTCGACGGCGGGATAGCCTTCCCACGCGACCTGGCCGTTCCAGACGACCGGCGAGACATCGTCGTAGCGGTTGCTGGTCAACTGGAGGATCTCTTCCCGGTCCGCGTCGTACAGGAAAATCTCGAAGTCATAGCCGTCCCATCCGTACCAGGCGACCTGGCGGCCGTGCACCTTCGGCGCCATTTCGTAATAGAAATTGGTGGTCAGCTGTTTGGTGACGCCGTTGTCCCAGGCCATGATTTCCCATCCGAAGGGGAATCCCTTGGCCTTCTGCCAGGAGACGAGGCGGCCGCTGAAGCTGGGGTTGAAGTCGTTTCGGGCGTCCGTTGAGATACGGATGATCTCGCCGGTGCCCGGCCAGAAATTGATTTCCGACGCGCCGCTGGGGTGACGCCGGATCTGGTCTTCCGGGGAGGCGGCCGGATAGATGTTGGTCACCACCGTTCCCACGTCGTTGGTGACGACCTCCACGCGGCCGGTGATGTCGGCCACGTTGTAGAATTCGCGCTCCCCGGTTTCGGTGACGCGGACTTTGTAGAGCGCCGGGATTTCCTGGGCGACGTCGTCGCGGTTCGGAACCTCCCGGAGGATCCAGAACTGATTCTCGGGGAATTCCCGGTAATTGGCCACCCAGACGATCGCATTCGATTCCACGACCGGCTTCGCGTTGCCGTAGAAAGCGGCCGACGTTTCCCGCGTGAGATTGGACCGGCCGCCGTCCCGATGCACAATCAAATCCGTGATGGATGGCGCGATGTCGTTGGTCGGGTACTGGGTCCACACCGCCATGCCGGATTCGCTGATCGCGGCGTCGCGGTTGATGTGGATTTCCTCGGCCAGCTGACGGAGGTCGAATTCGATGGCGGCCGTGCCGGATGCGAGGAGGAGTTCCCCCGCGCACACCCAAGATAGAACCCGGAGGCCGGTCGGCAGGGTCCTAGAAATATGGCGCCAGCCCAGAAGCATGAACAGAATACCCCGTTCGGCGCGTTCGAGTGGGAGATCGCGCCGTCACTCGGTAAATCGGTTGGACTCTATGCTAAATGCCCCGGGCGAGGCAATAGTGGAAGATCGTTAGAGTTCAGCGAGGCGCCCGGCGGGCGAACCCCTTGCGCCGGCTGACGATCAGGGCGCGGTGGCGGCGGGCGGTTCGACCGGCGGGGATACGACGCCCGCCTCGGCCTGTTTGTTCGTGGTCGGCTCCGCGATCGGCCAGTCCGGTCCCCACTCGTGTGCGTCGCTCCAGTAGTGGAGGGGCTTCTCCGATTTGAGGCGGGCATCCACGAGGCGGGGGTCGAGTTTCTCGTCGAGACTGCCTCGCATCTGGGAGAGATCCCGCCCCATGCGCTCGACGGATTTCAACGTCACATTGACCATCACGCGCTCGAAGTCGAGGCGCAGCCGGACGAGGTTCTGCTCCTTTTCGAGCGTCATACGCTTGAGGTTCTTGTCCATTTCGTGGGCCCACCACACCGGGATGTGGGGCCCCCAGCTTTTCTGCAGGACGATGCCCTGGAACCGTCCCTGCAGGACCATGGCCGTGGCCAGTTTCATGTCGTAGATCATGGACAGCGCGTAGGCGGCCGACTCGGGGTTCGGGGTCAGGATGGTGATATCGTACGACCCTTCATAGGGGGCCAGGTGCCCCTTGAGGATAAAGGCCTGGATGTGCGGCCGCAGCTGGGGCGGCACGACGCGGCGGGGATCGGGGAAGACGGCGGTGAAGAAGATCGGCCGGTCCTCGATCATCTCCACCATGGGCATGATGTCGCCGGAAAGGATGGATTCGAGGACATTCTGCTGCGCGTTGGCGACCGTTTCGTCCGCGAACAACACGATGTCCCGGCCGAGGAAGGCGATCATGCTGTTCCCCGTGCCCCAGAGGTTGCGGTCAATTTGCGCCTGGAAGAAGCCGTCCTTGTGGAAGCCTGGTCTCCGCTGGCCCAGCGGGAAACCGCCGATGACGTGCGCCACCACGTCCTCGACGCGGCCGTCCGAATTTTTCCGATAGGTCACCAGCATGGCGGCTACTTCACCCAGGCTGAGTGACGGATCCTCGGCCAGACCCTTGGAGATGACGCCGCGCAATTTGGCCAGCAGCTCGGGATCTCCGCCGAAGACCGCCTCGAGGTAGCCATCCTCGAAGGCCTCCGTGGCGGGCACCTCGCCGATCGTGCCCCCATTTTCGATCAGAAACCGGATTTCCTTTCGCCAGTCGTATGCCGTCCTGACCAGGCGCTTGCCCCGGACGGCCACCGCGGCCCCGACGGCGATCCCCACCGCCAGCAGGGCAAGGAGAACGATTTGCACGCGGCGTTTCATGATTGACCCAGCAACGTACATACCCCGAAACGGGCGGAAAGGGCAAGGGCAGAAATGGCCGTCCTCCGGGTTTGCGGGTGCGGCGCGGCGCGGGGTCCCTCCGCGCGGGGCGACAGGCGGAAAAACGTGTTTTAAGTTCTTTGCGCTTGCCGGACCAAGGCCCTTTGGTCAATGATGGCCCCCGTTAATTGCCGAACTTCGGAAAGGAGTGCTTGTGAAAAACGCCATCAGGGTTTTGTGTGCAATCGGGCTTCTGGCGCTGGTCGGATGCGGCACTCCGGCCCCCAAAATCAAGAAGTTGCGCCTGGGTATGACGCCGGACGAGGTGCGGGACGAGTTGGGCGATCCGACCACGATCCGCGCCGCCAAGGTCTACGAGGACGGCCAGACCCAGCAGGTGTGGGAGTATCTGTCCGGCATTTCCGTGAATCCCAAGAACTACTGGGTCTTCTACGAAAACGACCGCGTGGTGCAGTGGGGCGAGCCGGGCGATTTTTCGGGACGTTCGGGCCAAAGTGTTCCCGTCGAAGAGTACAAGGCCATCAAACAGGCCCGCTAGTGGTTTCACCCGCGCCCGGCGATCGTGTCTCGCGGGCTGAGTGGCTTCATGCTTTGCGCCAACCAGCGTAATCGTACGACCGACCCGCGCGCCTGGCGCGCGCCGCTGATGGCGGGGGCGCGCGCATGGTTGGTGGCCGCCTGTTCGGCGGCCGTGACGTCCGGCCTGCTGGTTTCGGAGGCGCGCGCCCAGGCGGCTTTGCGCATCGGGCCGTTTGACATTTCCCCCCGGCTCAAGCTCGATGCCATCTACACCTCGAATGTGGATGGCGAGCGGGAGTCGGAGGCCGAGCGCGAGCGCGAGGACTTTTACCTCGTATTCGGCCTCGACATGGTGGCCTCCGCGCCCATCTCGCCGCACACCATCCTCAACCTGAACAGCGGCATCGAGATCGAGCGGCACTTCGTGCGCGACGACCTGGACACCTCGCAGGAACCCTTCGGAAAACTGAAGTTGAGCTCCGTCACGGATCTCAAACGACTTAAAATTCGCGGCGAAATCGGGTGGGAAAGCACGACGGAGACGGCCGAGGACGTCGTGTTCACGGGTGGGCGCAGCGGGACCACGCGGAACCCCTCCACGCAGTACGACTATGGCCTGGAGGTGGAATGGAACGGCGGTCCGTTCAGGGCGGCGGGCAGCTATGAATTCAACCAGGTCCGCTTTGACAAGGAGGCGTTCAAGGACGGCGACAAGGATGAGACCGTGGTAAATTACATGGCGGGTTGGAAGGTGCGCGACAACCTGTCCCTCCAGTACGACGTCGAGCACTCCTACCAGGAACAGATCAACAAGTCCGATGACGATCCCCGGTGGAAGACGACCGAAAACATCAAGATTGACTGGCGCCTGACCCTCCTGCGGCGTCCGGAGCTGACCTATTCCTTCGGATTTGAGCGCGAGGACACGGACGAGAAGTCGGGGCAGTGGGAACCCAAGCACGAGCTGACCGCGCGCGACAAGATACAGATTAACTCCCGCCTGCTCTTCTCCGCGAATGCCACGTATTCCTACGAGGAGAACCCGGAGGATGAGGACATCGCGTTCACCTATGGGGCGGAGCTGGTGCACGACCTGTCCCGCTCGGCCCGGCAGCGCTTCTCCGTCAGCCGCGAGCCGAAGGAGACGTTCGGTTCGACCACGGACTCCGATTCGACGGACTACACCTACGAAATCACGAAAAAGGATTTCCTGTTCGCCGGGCTGGATGCCGCCGCGGCGGCGTCCTATGAAATCAACAAGCCGGTCGCGGGGCCGGAGGAGACCATCTTCTCCTACGAACTCCGCCTGCAGAATTCGGTGGCGGTTTCCCGGCGGCTCAACCGGACCGCCTCATACACCTATTCGTGGGAGGATTCGAACCTGGTGGACGAATTCCTGGATGAACACCGCGTGATCTGGTCGTATGTCTATGCGTTTTAACCTGGCCTGTTTGCTCGCGCTGGCGATCTGCTCGCTCTCTCCGTCATCCCCGGCGGCGGATCGTCCGGACGCGGAAAAGCCGCCGAAGCGCCGTCCCATCCTGGCGGGCGATCGCCTGCGGATTGTCGTCGCGGAGGACGAGACCCTCTCGAAGACCTACCCGGTCGCGGGCGATGGGACCATTGATTTCGGTTTCATGGGGCGGACGTCCGTTGACACGCTGACCCCCGAAGAGGCCGCCGCGGAACTCACGCGGCTGCTGGAACGATCGTATTACAAGAAGGCGACCGTTTCCGTCGAAGTCGCCGAGTTCGTGGAAGGCTCGGTCATGCTGGTCGGCGCCTTCAACAGCCCCGGCGAACTTGAATTCAAGGGCGATCAGATCCTGACGCTGATGGAGGCGATCGCCATGCGGGGCGGGTTGAGCGCGAGCGCCGACGCGAAAAATCTGCGCATCTTGCGCTGGCGGCCCGGCGGCGGGCTCGAGCGCCAGATCATCACGGTGGACGTCAAATCCATGATGGATTCGCTCGATTTCAGCCAGGACCAGTTCCTGCGGCCGCGCGACATGGTGTTCGTCCCCAAGCTGGGCGGCGGCGAGCAGGCCTCGGAGTTCCTCGCGCTGGGCGAATTCGGGGCCCCGGGCTTTCATCCCCACCAGCCCAATCTCGATATGATCCGCGCGGTCGCGCAGGCGGGCGGCGTTTCGCGGGAGGCCAACATGTCGGCCGTGCGCCTGCTGCGTCCGGACGGCCCCGGCGGTCAGTACAGGGCCATTCCGGTTGATCTGGCCCGCCTGTTCGGGGCGGCCGACATGCAGATGAACATCCCGGTGCTGCCGGGCGACATCCTCTTCGCTCCGTCCGGGGCGCAGTCCTCGGGCGGCCGCATTTATCTGCTGGGCGAAGTCGAGCGCCCCGGGATTTTTCCCCTCCCGCTGCAGGGGGAGGCCACGCTCGCGCGCACGCTCCTGATGAACGGGGGACTGGGTAAATTCGCCAATCCGTCCCGCGTGCGGATCCAGCGCGCCGCGCCGGACGGCCGGCGCGAGAGCCTGGAGGTTGATGTCGGCCGGATCCTCAAGACCGGATCGTTCGAGGACGACGTTCCGCTTCGCGACGAGGACGTGGTGATCGTGCCCGAACGGATACTCTTCTAGAATGAAAAAGATCATTGAACCGCCGTCGCTCCCCAAAGTCGGGCCCCCGGGGTCCGCCGCCGGATCGCCGGGACCCGCCGGGGAGGCGCCGCCCGCTTATACAACTCCGGCCTTCTCGCCGCCGCCGGCGCCCGTCACCTCCAAGTCGTTCGACATCGTGGACCTCAAGCAGTACTTCCACATCGTCGTCAAGCGAATCTGGCTGGTGGCCCTGTGCTTCGTCATTTCGCTGTCGGTGACCGTCGTCAACCTGGTGAAACAGGTGCCGGTGTACCGGTCCACCGGCACGCTCGTCCTGAGCCGCGGCCTCGCGCTTCCGGTCAAGGAGCGGGAGCTTGAAAATGTGATCGGCGACGTCATTGACACGCAAATGCGCGTGCTGCAGTCGGGCCTGATCATCGGCCGAGCGCGCGAGCGCCTGAACCGTCCCGCGGCTGAAATCGCCCAGAAACTCGTGAAGGTCTCGGTCTATCCCCTTGGTCGCGCCGCAATTCTCGGCGTGGCGATTGATGCGCTGGACCCCCAGTTCGCCGCGGAATTCGCGAACGCCATGATTGACGCCTTCATTGACTACAAGTCGGAAGAGCGGATGGAAACCTCCCAGGCCACGGTCATCAGCCTGACGCAGCAGGCGAACCGGCTCCGCGACGAATTGAAGAAGTCCGAAGATCGCGTGCTGGCCTTCAAGCGGGAAAACAGCGTTGTGGCCATCTCCGAGCGCGGCAATGTAGCCGCCGGCATGCTGGCCAATTTGTCGGGCCGCGCGGCCCAGCACCGGGCCGATCGCATGATTCTCCAGGCGCAGCAGCCGCTGCTGAGCGAGGCGTCCGACGAGGTGGTCCTGCAGACGCTGGCCGCGCCCGCGTCCACGGTCTTCCAGCCGCCCATCGCGATGATGGGGGCCTCCACCGGGACGCCGTACTTCGTGAGCCGCGGGCCCGAATCGCTGCTCGAACGCGGCGTGGTGGAACGTCCGACCTGGGAGGTCCTGCGCCGAGATAAAGTGATGCTGGAGAGCCGGCTCTCGATCCTGCGCAACAAGTTCAAGGACGCGCACCCCGAGATCCAGAAGACGACCGACAAGATCCGCGAGATCCAGCAGCAGCTGGATCAGGAAGTGCAGTTCGCTCTGAAACAATACTACTCGGAGCTGGAGTCGCTGCAGGTCAAGGAGCGTGCCGTGACGAGGGCGGAAAGCGAATGGGAGTCGGAGGCGCTCGAGGTCTCGCGCAAGGCGGACGAATATGCCGCGCTCTCGCGCGATGTCGTCCGGTTGCGCAGTCTGTACGACCTGATTTTTAACCGGCTGAAGGAGGTGGACATCTCGATCGGCATCGAGCCGGAATACATCCGCCGGCTCGAGACGGCGAAACCGCCGATGACGCCCATCACCCCGCGCCGGATGCAGAGCATCTTCATGGCCGCCCTGATCGGCCTCGGCATCGGCATCGGCCTCGTGTTCGGACTGGAATTCATTGACGACTCGATCCGGTATCCCGAGGACGTCCAGCGCAACCTGCACCTCGAGTTTTTCGGCGTGATCCCCGCCGCGAACTGGGACCCGCAGGACCTGCGCGCCCGCCTCATCTCAAACATTGACCAGAAAAGCGGACTGGCGGAGGCCTACCGGAATATCCGGTCCGCCCTGCTGGTCGCGGGCAAGGCGCGTGGCGTGCGCTCCCTGGTGGTCACCTCCGCCGTTCCGAAGGAGGGCAAGACCACCACGTCGCTCAACATCTCGGTGAGCCTGGCGCAGGCCGGCATGCGCGTGCTGCTGGTGGACGCCGACATGCGGCGCGGCGAATTGCACAAGTTCTTCGGACTGGAGGGCGGCCGCGGCCTCTCCGACGTCCTCGTGGGCCAGGCGAAGCCGGAATCCGTGATCCAGCGCACCGGCCTCAACAACCTGGACATCGTGGCGACCGGTCCGTTCCCGCCCAATCCGGCGGAGCTGATGCTGCGGGGCGAATTCGCCTCCTTCGTGGAATACGCCAAGCGCAACTACGACCGGATCATCTTCGATTGTCCCCCGATCATGGCCGTTTCCGAATCCTCGATCCTCGCCGCCCAGGTGGACGGCGTGATCATGGTGGTCTGGGCCGGCCAGACCTCCCGGCGACTGGCCCAGATGTCCCTGCAGATCATCCGCCAGCGCGGCGGCCACGTGCTCGGGTGCGTGCTGAACAATCTCGAATTCGGGCGCGTCGGGTACTATTATTATTCGACGTACTACGGGTATTACGATTACGACTACCGCTACGACCGGCCGGAGGCGCCGGCGGCAAAAACCTGACCCGGGGAACGAAGGGGCGCGATGATTTTTCATCGGGGTCAATACATATCGCTGCGCCGCGTGGCGCTCCTGACCGGGGACGTGCTGGGCATCCTGGGGGCGATCCTGGCCTCCGCGATGATCCGGCTCGGCCCGGAGCAGGGGCTCGACTATTGCTCCCGCCACTATCTCTCGCTCGGCAGCTCGGTCCTGATCTTTCTGGTGGTCTTCTATGCCTCGGGCATGTACGAACGCCAGGCCCTGACCCGTCGCTACGCTTCCTTCTGGATCCCGCTGATCGCGACCGGCATCAGCATCGTCTTGATCGTCGTCTTTTTTTACGCGCGGTTCCAACTCAACATCGGGCGCGGCATCCTGCTGCTCAGCGCCGGCTTCGTTTTCCTGTCGAGCTGGACCCTGCGGGCCGTGTACCGGTCGGTCGTCCGCAGCGGCGTGCTGTCGAAAAATACGCTGATTGTGGGGGAAAACCGCGAGGCCGCCGAGGTCGCCCAACTGCTTCACGCCAACCCGGATTCCGGCCTCAAGCTGCGGGGCATTATCGCGAGCCGCCGCGTACAGCCGGGGCAGCTCGTGTCCGGGGTGCCCGTGGTCGGCTCGGTGGACCGCCTGCGCGAGCTGGCCGAGGCGTTCGAGGCGGAGACATTGGTCGTGGCCACGAGCCTCTCGCGCGAACCCGCCGTCCTCCGGCTGCTGCGCCCCCTCCGCTGCACCGGGACGGAAATCCTCGACTATGTGTCCCTGCACGAGATGCTGGCGCAGGAGATCCCGCTGGATCACGTGAACGACGAGTGGCTGATGAATGCCGCGATGAACAGCTCCGTGATCCATGTCCGCAAGATCAAGCGCATCATGGATTTCGTCGTGGCGGGCCTCGGCCTGGCCGTCGGATCGCCGGTCATGTTGCTCGCCGCGCTCTTGATCAAGATGGATTCGCGCGGCCCGGTGCTGTACCGCCAGCGCCGCGCGGGCCTCGACGGGCGCCACATCACCGTGTTGAAATTCCGCTCCATGCGGCCGGATGCCGAGGTCGGGTCCGGCGCCGTCTGGGCCGGCGCGGCCGATACGCGCGTGACCCGGGTGGGCCGTGTGATCCGGAAATGGAGAATTGACGAGATGCCGCAGCTGGTCAATGTGCTGCGGGGCGAGATGAGTCTGGTGGGCCCGCGCCCCGAGCGCCCCGAGTTCATCGAGACCCTGGCCTCCGCCATCCCGTTCTACCGCGAGCGGTTGCTGGTCCCGCCCGGCATCACGGGGTGGGCGCAGGTCATGTATCCCTACGCCGCCAGCATCGAGGCCGCGCGCCGCAAACTGCAGTACGATCTCTACTACATCAAACACATGAGCTTTTTCCTCGACGCGATGATCCTGCTGCGGACGTTCAAGACCATCCTGGTCGGGCTTCGCCACAGCGAAGACGCCGCGCCCGCCCCCGCCGCCGCGGGGCAGATCAGCGTGCTCCCCGCGACGCCGCCCAAAGGCGACGTCCAGACCGCCTGACCATGCCGGGGCTTCCGGATACGGCCCCCGATTGGAGCGTTCCCCGCGAACCGGTCCGCTGGGCGGTGGCCCACACCCGGCCCCGCTGCGAAAAAAAACTGGCCGATGCCGCACGCGCGGCCGGGATCACGATCTATCTCCCAGTGCAGGTCCGCGAACATCGCTACGGAAACCGCAGGCGCGCGTTCACCGCGCCCCTCTTCGCCGGCTACGTGTTCTGCCGCGGCGACCCGCCGCAGCGCCAGTGGCTGCGCCAGAACCAGCACACCGCGAACCTGCTCGAGGTCGTGGACCAGGCCTCGCTGGTGGGGCAACTCAAGCAGCTGCACGCCCTGCTCGCCGCCGGGCTGCTCGTCGAGGTCCTGCCGTTCCTGGAAACCGGGCGGCGGGTGCGTGTGAAATCCGGCCCCCTGCGCGGCCTCGAGGGCGTCGTGATGCGCGTGCAGGGCTCGACGCGCGTGCTCGTCAACATTGATATGATCCGCCAGGCCGCCGCCGTCGAGGTGGACAGCGCAACCCTCGCGCCGGTATAGTCCGCCGCGATTCGCGGTACTGCGCGGAAGGAATCCGGCGGGCGTGTCCGCGGTTGGAGTGGATGAGCCGCGAAACGCGCGAACCTTGAGCGCACAGCCAAAGACCTGAACAGATGGCCCTCACGCACCGACTGATTCGCCTGCTGCCCGCCGGGTTCCGCCAGCAATTGCGCCGCTGGTACCACCCGCGCGTGGTGGCCCGCTTCACGGCGGATCGCTGGCCGCCGGCCGATGCCGTCCGGCGGCTGGTCAAGCCCGGCGCGGTCGTGGTGGATGCCGGCGCGAACGTGGGCTACGTGACCGCCCTGCTGGCGTCGTGGGTCGGCCCCGCGGGGCGGGTGCACAGTTTCGAACCCGTCCCGCAGACCGCCGACCTGCTTGATCGCGCCGTTCGGCGCCTCGGATTGGCGCAGGTGATCCTCCACCGTTGCGGCGTTTCCGATCGCAACGGCGGGGCGCGCATGGCGATCCCGAACTACCGCGACGGCGGCGAGAATCTCTATGAATCCCGCGTGCTGGACGCCGGGGAGTCCGCGGCGGGCGCCGTGCCGGTCGCCATTCCGCTGCGCCGGATGGACGACGAGCTGGCGGACGACGCGGGGCGCGTCGCCTTCATGAAAATTGACGTCGAGGGGCACGAGGAGCAGGCCTTGCACGGCGCGCCGGAAATCCTTGAGCGGAGCCGGCCGGCCCTTCTGATCGAAATCATGGGGGACCTGGACGATCCCGGCGCCTCCGCGGGCCGCGTCGCCGCGTTCCTCGCGGCGGCGGGCTACCGGCCGTTTTTCTGGGAGAACGGCTGGCGGCCGCGCCGGACCGGCGAAGCCGCGGTTGACTATTTTTTCCTCCGTGGAGAACATACCGGGAACACGCCATGACCCAGGAACGATATCGCACGCTGTCCATCGTCATTCCCGTTTACAACGAGGCGGAAACCATCGGCCGCCTCCTTGACGCCGTGAAGCGCATCGAGACGGGGCTGGCCAAGGAAATCATCCTCGTCAACGATTGCTCCAGGGACCGGACCGGCGCCGTGCTCGACGAGCTGGCCCGGGCGGACGCCTCGCTGGTCGTGCTCCACCACGAGGTCAACCGGGGCAAGGGGGCCGCGCTGCGGACGGGGTTCGCGCGCGCGACGGGTGACATCGTGTTGATCCAGGACGCAGATCTCGAATACGATCCCCGCGAATATCCGAACCTGCTCGCGCCGATCCTGGAGGGGCATGCGGACGTCGTCTTCGGCTCGCGCTTCGCCGGCGGCGGCGCGCACCGGGTGCACCTGTTCTGGCATATGGTGGGGAATAAATTCCTCACCCTGCTCTCCAACATGATGACCAACCTGAACCTCACCGACATGGAGGTCTGCTACAAGGTCTTCCGCCGCGAGGTGCTGCAGGGTATCGCGATCCGGGAGGACCGGTTCGGGTTCGAGGTCGAGATCACCGCCAAAGTCGCGCGCAAGCGGTGCCGGATCTACGAAGTGCCCATCAGCTACCACGGCCGCACGTACGAGGAAGGCAAGAAAATCGGCTGGAAAGACGGCGTGCGCGCCCTGTGGTGCATCCTGAAATACCGGTTGTGCGATTGAGCCGCCGTGCAGCCGTCGCCGTTCAGACCCGACGCGCGCCTCTGGCCGCTTGCGATTGTCGCGGGGTGCCTGGTCCTGGCGCTGGCGGCGCTCGCTGAAGTATGCCTGGTGGCGGCGCTTGCCCATGCGCTGCGCCCGTCCGCGCGCTTGTCCGATCCGTTCATCGCGCAACTGCTCCGGGCCCAGGCGGCGACCGGCTGGATCGGCCTGTTGTGCGCGCCGCTGCTGTGGCATGGCGACCGCGCGGCGCGCGGCCTGGCGCGGGCGGCGGATCGCGGATCGGATGCGGCCTTCCTCGCGGCGTTGTTCCTGCTGTGCGCCGGCGGCGCGTGGGCGGTGCAGGAATTCCTTTTTGACGGCATCGCGCACGTCACGGACGCGGTCAGCCATCTGTTCGGCGCGCGCGCGCTGGCGATGGGTCGGGCCTGGTTCCCCGTTCCGCCCTGCCCGGAGGCCTTCGACCACGAACACATCGTGATGACGTTGGATGGTCGCTGGTTCACCAAGTACACCCCCGGCCATCCGATCCTGCTCGCGTTGGGCCTGGTCACGGGTCTTCTGCCGTGGATTGTTCCGATCGCCTCGGGACTCTCAGCGGTGTTTCTGGTCCTGGCCTTGAAGCCGCATCTGGGCCGGGCCTCCGCCCGGGGTTGCGGCCTGCTGTTTCTGGCCTCGCCGCTCGCCCTGCTGCTGGGCGGATCCTTCATGTCCCACACCACCTTCATGGCCTGTGTACTGGGCGGTGTGATGGGACTGCAGGCGCTGCTGGCCGATGATCGCGGCGCGCGCCCGCGCCGGTGGGTGGGGGCGTTGGCGGGATTCGCATGGGGCTGGGCGCTGATCACACGCCCGCAGGATGCGGCCATTGCGGGGCTGCTGGCCGTGTTCGGCATCCTGCTGGCGCGCCGATGGGGCGCCGCGCTGCGCGCGCTGCCGTTCCTGCTGGCCGGCCTCGCGGTTCCGCTCGTGGCCGTGTTGCTTTGGAATCGCTCCGTCTACGGGTCGGCGCTTGCGCTCGGGTATGGCTTCACGAATGTCGGCTTCCGCACGCCGATGTTTCAGGCCACCTTCGGATTTTCCGGGAGTTTTACGCCCTCCAAGGCGGTCGCTATCACGACATGGACCTGGTATCGGCTTAATGGGGCCCTGCTCGGCTGGCCCGTCTCGCTGGCGGCCATTCCCTTCGCGCTGATTGCGAGGCCGACCCGTTTTGTGGTCATCGCCTGCGCCACCTGCCTTCTCTACACCGGCGTCTATTTCTTCTACAGCTACTACGGCGCGGAGTATGAGGCCCGTTATTATTTTCCGATGGCGCCCGCCTTGCTGGCGCTCGCGGTGCTGGGCATGCGCCGCCTTTCGGACCGGCCGGCGGGCGCGGCACTGGTCCTGTGGCTTGTCCTGATGGGCACGCTCTACGCGGGATTGCAGTATGTCCCGCGCCATCTGGGGCCCCGCTACAGCCGGGCCTACGAACAGGTGTCGCGGGACGTCGTCGAGGCCGCGGGCCGGCGGGCGCTGGGGCGTTCCGTGGTGTTGATGCCCATCGAGGATGAGGCCCCCCTGCAATACCCGGCGGGTTTTCAGTTCAACGACCCGTTCCTCAAGAACGACGTCCTGTTCGCGCGGGATGTGCCGGGCGCGGCGGGTTGCCTCCGGGCCGCCTTTCCGGACCGGCGGATCTACCGGCTGGCGCTGGACGGAACGGCCTGCACGTTCGTCGAATTGCCCGATGAATCCGGGCGTTGAGCGAGCACCATGTACTGCGCCCCGAGGGGCAGGGGAGCGAACCATGGCTCCACGAACCGCAGGCCGCGCAGCGCGCGCGGGAAAAGGAACAGCGCGTCCGTGCGGAGCACCCGCAGGCCGCCGGCGCGCAGCAGCCGCCGCGCTTCCGGCGGGGTCAGGGTGATCGCATCCCGGTCGAACGGAATCCGGCGCATGACCATCCGGGTTCCCGGATTCCACGGATTGTTCTCCCAGAACGCGAAGAGACCGCCGGGGGTGAGCGCATCCGCGATGTAGCGCACGGCGTCGGCCCGCTCGCTCGGCGGGATGTGATGAAACACCCCGTTGCAGAAGGCCAAGTCGAAGGGTTCGTCGGGCCGGTAACCGGGATGAACGGCAAACCGGGCCCCGGTGGCCGCATGCTGCCGGCGCGCCTGTTCAATCGAGCGGGCGGACACATCCGTCCCCACGAGGCGCGCGCCGGGGAAATGGAGGCGGAAATAGGGGGCCGCCGATCCGGTGCCGCAGCCGAAATCGAGGATGCGGAGCGGCGCGAATTCCATCGCGTCCAACCGGCGTTTGAGCCAGAGAATCCGTTGCTCCGCGAAAAAATCCTTCGACTCCCCGGACACCGAGAGGCCCTGCCCGAGCGCCCGGTCGTAGTCCTCGGCAAAGGCATCGAACTCCGGCTGGGCCTCCGCGCTCATCGCTTTCGATTCATCCCGAGGATGCTGACGAAAAATCCGGAGAGGATCGTCTGGATGCCCAGGGCCGTCAGGGTCGCGCCCGGAATGGCCCATCGCATGGTGGATGCGTAGTCGAGACGGCCGAATTCCGTCCCCCGCCAGGTCCAGAAGACACAGGCCATGAGTCCGAGTCCCGCCAGGGCGGCCAGCAGGCCGGCCATCGCGCCGCGCTCCAGATTGACGACCCGGAAAAAGGCCAGCAGGCGTGGATCTTCCGGCATCAGGCCCTCGTTCATGGCGAAGGTCTTTGTGAAAATCGCGAAGAGCAGGGCCTGGTAGCCGGCGAGGATAGCCGCGCTGGCATAGAGCAGGGTGTGAAGGTCGAACACGACGCCGCGCCAGGACACACCCGGAAGGGCGAGGGCGTAGCCGAGCGCCCCCGCCAGGATCAGGACGAGCCCCGGCGCGAGGAACAACCAGCGCGGGCTGTACATCAGGAAGAAGCGCAACGTGCGCCAGCCGTCGCGGAACGTCTTGAGATGCGGCGCATGGGCCTTGCGTCCGTCCGGGTGCAGGGTGATCGGCACCTCCGCGATCTTCGCCCCGTGGAGACTCGACTTGATGATCATTTCGGTCGCGAATTCCATCCCCGTGCAGCGCTGGTTGAGCGATTCATAGTGCGCCTTCGTGAAGCCGCGCATCCCGCAATAGATATCGTGGATCGGGGCCCCGAACCACCGGCGCGACAGGAAGGAGAACATCGGATTGCCGATCCAGCGGTGCGACCACGGCATGGCGCCGGGCGCCACCGTGCCGCCGCCCGCGGGCAGGCGGCACCCCTGGACCAGCGCGTGACCCTCGCGCAGTTTGCGGACGAATTTCGGAATCTCGAGGAAGTCGTAGCTGTCGTCCGCGTCACCCATCAGGACAAAGCGCCCCCGCGCGGCGGCGATGCCGCCCATCAACGCGTTGCCGTATCCTTTCGCCGCCACCGGAACGACGCGGGCGCCGGCCGATTCCGCGAGCGCCTGGGATCCGTCGGTGCTGCCGTTGTCCGCGACGATGACCTCGCCCGCGATCGCGGCTTCCCGCATCGCCCGGACCGCCTTTCCCACGCACGCGGACACGGTGTCCGCTTCGTTGAGGCAGGGCATGACGACGGAAAGTTCAAGCGGGTCTTGCGATGGCGGGGCCGCATTCACCGCGCAACCGTATACCAGCGCCCGCGGGATTCGCCAGCTCCTTTCTCCCGCCGGTTGGGCCGGTTCGCGGATCGGCGCACGCGGAACCCGTCAGCCGGCGAACCGGCGCCTCATTCGCCTTCGCGCGGCTTCTCCGGAGCGTGTGACCACCTCCGGGCCATGTCCTGAAAACAGTCCGCCTTGACGGGATTTAGATCGTTTAGTAATTTATAAACGAATGGCAAATGAGCCGACAGCGGCGGGCGCGGTATGGGAGATGGTCGAGGCGGGGGGGCGGACGGCGCAGTCGTTCGGGCTGTCCCGCCTGTTCGGCCAGATTTATACCCTGTTGTATTTGAGCCCCGAGCCCCTGTGCCTGGACGAGCTGGCCGGCCAATTGGGCGTCAGCAAGGCGAGTGTCAGTATTGCGGGTCGCAAACTGGAGACCTGGGGCGCGGTCCGCAAGGTCTGGGTGCGCGGCGACCGCCGCGATTTTTACGAGGCCGAAACCGATTTTCGCTCGATTCTGAACGGCGGTTTGCTCACCTCCCTCGAAAAGAAGCTGGAGTCGGCGCGCATCCAGATTGAGCGGAGCATCCAGATGGCGTTGCGGGGCGGGAATGGAAATAGATCGCACGCCTTTGTCCTGGAACGCCTGAACGAGGCCGAGAAGCGCCGAAAACGCTTTGCGAAGTTGATCAACAGTCCACTGTTGCGCAAGTTGTTGTGACGGGATCGGCCCTTGAGGCCCGCATTGCATTTTACCGCCGGCGGGTTGGTTCAGCGGGAACTGACCGGGACGAAGTGTGTCTTGGAGATTCGGTGATTCGTTAATTGGTTGATTGGGGGATTGAGGGTGGGGGAAGCGTTCCGGACGTTTGAGAAGTTGGAGTGCTGGCAGGCGTGCAGGGCATTCCGGCTCTGGATCAGTGAGTTCGTTCGTGGTCTGCCAGCCGAGGAGCGGTATCGCCTGGCCGATCAATTGACTCGCGCGTCGCGGTCAAGTGCATCCAATATAGCGGAAGGATACGGTCGGTTTCATTACAAGGAGACCATCCAATTCTGCCGACAGAGCCGCGGGTCGTTGTATGAATGTCTGGATCATCTTCTTGTCGCTCAGGAGGACTCACTCATTTCCGACGACTTGAAACACGGACGGGAGATGATTGAACACGCTGTGAAACTGATCAACGGATACATCCGCTACCTGAAAAACCGCCAAACCGATTCCTGACCCCCAATTAACTAATCCCCCCAATGGCTTCCACCTGGGCATTCCGCTTCCTCCTCTGGTACATCTGCGTCCTGTGCGTGCAGCCGCAGAACCGCTTCCTGTTCCTGCACGCCCTGCACATCGGCGACCTCTCCATCGTCGCCGCCGTGGGCCTGCACTTTGTGTCGGCCTCGCAGGAGGGCAGGCCGTTCATCAAGCCGGGCCCCGCGACGGTGACCGCGCTGTTGCTGTTGTTCTTCAGCGTGCTCTCGCTGTATGCGGGGCCGATGATGACGTCCTCCGAATGGAACTCGGACATAGACATCATCTTCAAGAATTCCTTCGTCCTGATCCTCGTCGAGGCCATGGCGTGGAACGTGCAGCGGGTCTGGGCGGTGCAGGCGACGCTGCTGCTTTCCACGCTGTGGTGGATCAAGGGCGGCTTGCGCCTCGCCAGCGCGGGCGCCACGTATGCGGGGGACCGCATCATGGGGCCGGCGGTGTCCATGATTGAAAATCCCAACGGGTTTGCCTACCTGTTGACGGTCATGATCCCGCTCTATCTCTACTTCTATCAGAAGGCCAACAACTGGTACGTCCGATGGGGGTGTCTGGCGGCGGCCCTTTCCGCCGTCTACATCGTGCTTCAAACCGGGAGCCGGACCGGCCTGTTGTCCCTGATCGCCGTCGGGGTATTCCTCGTTCCGAAGTACGGCGCCCGCTACAAGCGCGCGTTGATCATCGGGGCCGTGGCCTTTGCCCTTTTTTTCCCGCTGGTGGGCGCCAGCAATATCGAGCGGTTCAAGACCATCCCGGCATCCATCCGGAACTTCATCGGCGGAGTGGATGAAGACGCCGATGTCGAGAATATGGACCAGGATGCGCAGAGCGCGTGGGAACGCAAAATGAAAAACAAGCACACGTGGCGCCTGATCCTGATGTATCCGGCGTTCGGCGTGGGGGTGGCGGCGGACGACGGCCTGGTCTATGAGCAGGCCCCGTATGCGATCGGTCAGGTCCACAACGAGATCCTCTATGCCGGCAAGCAGATGGGCGTGATTGGCATGGGCATCTACATCTCCTTCATGGCGGCGATTTTCCGGTTCGGACGCCGGGTTGAAAAACTGACGAAGAAGTGGTGGCCGGAGGTGTCCGACCTCGGCTGGACGTTCAAGATGCAGGCCGTCGTTTTCATGGTCGGCGGATTCTTCTCGCCGATCCCCTGGAACCCGATCTACCTGATCCTCGCCGGGAGCGCCTCCGCCCTGTACCCGCACGTGGTTGAGATCGCTGAAACCCACCCCGAACTGTCCCGCGCCGCGCCGGGAGCCGCCGCTTGAAAACGACGGACGAACGCGTGGCGCGGTACGACGGAACCGGGCGCGACCGGCTGGCGATCGGCGCCTGGCGGGTGATGATCCGCGAACTGGTCGAATACCGGGAGCTGAACCTCCGGCTGGTCCGCCGCGCCATTGCCGGCCAGTTCCGCCAGTCGCTAATGGGATACCTGTGGATTATCCTGCCGCCGGTCGCGACGACGGTCGTATTCAACATGCTGCAGGAGGCCCGGATCGTCAATGTCACCATGGCCGAAGGCGCGCTGCCCTATGCGTTGTTTGCCCTGCTGGGCGCCACGTTGTGGGGCTTTTTCACACAGGTCGCTTCAGGAGCCACCAGTAGCATCAGCTCAGCGGGACCGCTGGTATCCAAGATCTACTTTCCGCGCGAAATCCTGGTGTTCAGCTCGTGCGGCAGCGCTTTCCTGAATTTGGGCATCCGCCTGCTGGTCTTTCTTTTGACCTGTTTCCTGATGGGGTTCCATCCGCCCCTTCAATCCGCCGGTGCCTTGTTGCTGCTGATCCCGTTGACCGCGCTTGGGCTCGGGCTCGCGTTGTTTCTGGCGCCCCTGAATGCGATCATGAACGACGTTGGGCGTGCGCTCGAATTCGCGTTCCAGTTCGGCATGTTGATGGCGCCGACGGTCTACCCGACGCCCGACCCCGAGGCGGCCTTGAGCGGATGGCAAATGGCCCTCTATTGGCTCCACGTTTTGAATCCCGTTTCCCACTACCTGTATGCCTTCCATGGGCTTCTCCAGACAGGGACGTTTGCCATGACGACAGGTCTGGCCGTCTCGATAATCCTGTCCGGCCTCGTGTTTCTCTCCGGCTGGCGATTTTTCCATGCCTGCGAACCCCTGCTGGCGGAGCGCCTGTAATGCCGTTTCAATGCGATAATCGCCATGCAGGGGTAGGGCGCGACCTCCGGGCGCGCCGCGGCGGGTCCGGAGGCCCCGCCCTACCGGGGGATTGGAACCGATGGATCGCGCGTATGGAATTACAGCACAAGCGCCCCGCGTGTGGGGCGGGGCGCTCCCGCCTCGCCGACGAAATCGTGCCTCTTGCGTCCATGAATGGGTTCGACGCTTTTAGATGAATCCCGAAAACGCCATTGAGGTCCGCCATCTCTCCAAGAAATTCGCGCGCTCGCTCAAGCGCGCGATGATCTACGGCATGGCCGACATCACCCGCATGGCCCTGCTGCCTCACCGATCCGCCGGCGAGGGCCCGCTGCCGGAGGATGCGCCGCTGCGCCCGTCGGAATTCTGGGCGCTGCGCGATGTCAACCTCGACATCCGGCGCGGGGAGTGCGTCGGCATCCTGGGCCACAACGGCGCGGGCAAGAGCACGCTGTTCTCCATCTTGAGCGGCATTTACGGTCCCACGCACGGCCGCATCGAGGTGCGGGGCCGGCTGCAGGCGTTGATCGCCCTGGGCGCGGGCTTTCACCCGGCGCTGACGGGCCGCGAAAACATCTACATCAACGCGTCCATCCTCGGTCTCAACCGCCGCCAGATTGATGAACGTTTTAACGAAATCGTCGCGTTCTCGGAGCTGGGCGCGTTCCTCGACGCGCCGATAAAAAATTATTCGTCCGGCATGCTGGTGCGCCTGGGGTTCAGCGTCGCCGCACACCTGGATCCCGACATCCTGCTGATTGACGAGGTTCTCGCGGTCGGCGATATTTCGTTCCAGCGCAAGTGCCTGGATTTTCTGCAACGTTTGCAGGCGCGGGGCGCGTCCATCGTGCTGGTTTCGCACAACACGGCCTCGATCGAGTCCATCTGCACGCGCGTCGTCTGGATGGATCACGGGCGCGTCGTGGAGGAAGGCCCCGCGCAGCGCGTCATCGCCGGGTATGTAAACGCCCAGCTGAAGAAATCCGTCCCGCCGGCAGGCGATGCCAGCGCCGGTTCCGCTAATCCCGGACTGCTGGTCCAAATCACCGGTCTCTCGGTGCTGCGGCTGGACGGAACGCCCGCCGAATCATTTCTGCCCGGTGAACCGTTCCGCATTCGAATGGCCTATCGCGCTCGCTCGCGCGTCGAGCATCCGTATTTCCATATCGTGCTGCGCAACGGAGTGACGCGACTCGCCAATCTGTCGATGCTGATTGACGGACGGACGCCGGACGCCATTGAGGGCGAGGGCCGGCTGGACTGCATTGTGGAGGATCCCCGTCTGGAGCCCAATGCGCTGACCGTCGCCGCCACCATTCGCACCAGCGTGGGGTCGGTGGAATCGCTTGCGGAGGCCCGGGCGTGCTCCCTGCTGATTATGGCGGATCCGGATCGCCCGGCACCGCCGGGCGCGAGTTGCGCGTCCAGCTTTTCCGGCCCAATCGGAGGTGTTATGACGATGAATTACCGGTGGGACCATGCCACAAGCTGACCCGGGCGTTTCATCCGTGGGAACGGACGTTGTAGACCGGCCCGATCTGCTCGAGGAGATGGTGGCTGATGAGAGGGCGGCGCTGCCGGAGTACCGGGCCACAAATTTCTGGGATGTCTATGAGGCTTCGCTGCTCAACCAGTTGCGCGCCGAGGGGCTCCGGGGCTTCCGCGGCCGGCGCGACAGCGCGATGCACAGTTTCCTCGCGACATCCGTTGCCCCGGCCGATGAGCCGGTGCGCGCGGGCCCCGGCTTCCTGCCCGACGCGTTGCGCGCGCGGCTCGGCGCCTGGCGCTATGGCGCGGCGGACGGACGGGAGGCGCGCGAGCGCCAGTTCATGGATGTCTGGCGCATCGCCCATGACGCGGCGAGCGCGATCGGAGCGCGTCCGCTGTCCTCCATCTCGATTTCCACAGCCGGCGGACCGGGCGAGGTCTTCCGCGTCGGCGGAAACACCTACACGTTTTCCACGCTGTACTATTACCGGCAATACGTATGGGTTGCGGGTCGCTTTGATTTTGAGGCCGCGCGAATTGTGGTGGAGCTCGGATCTGGGGCAGGATACTTCGCCGAGATTCTCAAGAAACTTCACCCTCAACTGACCATCCTGTTGTTCGATCTTTCCCCGCAACTTTATGTGTCCAGCTCGTATCTCCGCGCCGCGCTGGGGGACGCCGTGGTTGACTATCGGCGGGCCAAGGGCCTCGCCTCGCTTGCGGAAATCCCGCCGGGCGCGGTCTGTCCGATGGGGGCGTACCGCTTTCCGATCCTCGCGACCGGCGGGTCGGACCTGTTCTGGAACTCCGCTTCCTTCCAGGAAATGGAGCCGGACGTCGTGATGAAT
>CAYMCD010000041.1:3679-23289 GCA_964388845.1 uncultured Verrucomicrobiota bacterium | reverse complement strand
ACCGGCGCAAGGCCGGTGGGGTCGTTTCACTTCTCACGCCCCACGCGCTTCGTTAAGCCAACACATTGCGAAATTCACCACTGAAAACCGGGGATAGTCCTGGGCCTTGCCGGGCCCATCCGCGCGCAAAACCGGCGGAGGCGGATCACTCGCGCTGCGCGTCCGGCGCGGCCGGTTCGGACAGGCGCAGCGCCGTGCGGGCCCGCGTGGCGACGAGCGGGGCGGAGACCAGGTGGTTCGTCGCGATCTCCCGCCAGAGGGCAAGGGCCTCCTCCGGGCGGCCCTGCTCGTGGAGGAGCACCGCCAGGTTGTGGCGCGCCTCCGCAAGGGCCGTGGGCCTGCCCTGCTGCGCGCGATAGGCGGCCTCGGCCTCCGTCCATTTCCCCTGCCGGTACAGGATATTCCCCATCTCCACAAACGCCGTCTCGTGCCGCTGCGGTGAGGCGAGGACCTGCGCCATGAGTTTTTCGGCATCTTCGTAGCGCGCTTCCGCGTAGTAGCGGCGGGCGAGGCCCACGCTGGTTTCCAGGGTCTGAGGCATGAGGACGGGCCGGCGGAACACGGCAAACAGGATGACGGCATTGACGAGCACGAAGACCAGCGCGACCGACACGAGCACGGCCTTGCGGCGCTGATCCAGCCAGAGCAGCAGTGGGGAAAGCGCCCTGATGTTCAGCGCCGCATCCGGCGGTATGGCGAGCGTATCCATGCAGAGCGCGACGCGTTCGGCGGAATCCAGCGGATACGGATCGCTTGCGAGCGCGGCCCGCAGCGCGGCCGCCTCGGCCTGGGCGGAGGCGGTCTCCAGCCCCTCGAGCAGGAGCAACTGCGCGAGCGGCGTGACGGATGGCGCCTCCTCGTCCTCGGGCCAGGCCACCCACGATAGCGCGCCTCGGTCCGAGAGGAGCTGTTGCCGGCTCGTGAGCGCGGACAGGACGCTCGTCCGCTCGGTCGGAGTGAGCCCGTCCATCAGGAGGGGCGACGCCGAGGAAAGCGTCTGGCGGAGGACCGGCCGGCCATCTCGGTAGCGATCCCAGAACGCGCCGTGCTCCGGGCTCCACAGGAAGTCGCGCAGCCGCGCGCGCAGGACCTCGCGGTAGGACTGGAGACCGGCCAGATCGAGGCTGCGGATCGCGAAGGCGCCCGCGACCGATTCGAGCGCGTTGATTTCACGGATCAGCAGGCACGGCAGATCGGTCGAGACTCGGTCCGGCTCGTACAGCTCCGGCACGACCGCATCGTCGGACGACGGCCAGACCGGCAGGCCCTCCCGGTCGGGATCGAGCCGCAAGAGGAGGTGCTCCAGGTACTGCTGGATCCGCGGCGCCGCAAAATCGAACCACGCCCGGTCCAGTCCGGCGCGCGCGGCGAGGCGGAAGGCGTGCGCCAGATAAGGCAGGGCGGGGTCCGCCTCGTCGGCGATCGCCGGGGCCATCGGGTTCAGCGGAATGGATCCGTCGGACGCCTGCTCGCGCAACAACGAATCGAGCAGCGCGCGCGCGATTTCCGGGCGGAGGGCATACCAGGCGTGGACCAGCGGGTAGATCGCCCGGCTTCCGTGGTCGCCCGGCCAGTCCCGGTTGACCACGCACCACACGTGGGGCCCCCGCGGATCCACGCGCAGGCCCGCGATCAAGCGAAAGGCCGCCTCCTGGACACGCGCGTAGTCGGCGGGCTGCAGTCCGGCCTGGCGCCGGGCGAAATCGGCGTAGGGCGCCAGCGCGCCCGCTAGCGCGGATTGCGCGTTGACCGATTCGCGCCTCCCGCGTGCGTTGGATTCCTCCGCCTCGACGCTGAAGGCAAGGGAGCCGCCCACGCCTTCCCGGATCGCCAGGCGAACGGCGCCCGACGCGGTCTCGATCCGCTCGCCATCCGATGTCCGCTCGGCGGGCCCCCGTTCCCTCCACAGGCGGGGCCTGTGCGCGGTCGCGCAGACCCCGGCCAGCTTCCGCATGGAGGGACAGAACAGCGTCAGGCCCGCGGCGGCGGAATCCGCCGGCTGCTCCGTGATCCCATGCGGCGAGACGCGCACGGGCCCCGAGACGGTCCATTCCACTCCCCACTCGTCCGCCGGATCAACCGCGCGCAGACGCCCCGGCTCGCCGGCAAGCGTCCACGCGGGCGCAATCGTCTCCCCCCCGGCGGTCGTCCACGGGGGCGCGAGGTGGAGGCCCGCGGACCAATCAATGGAGGGATATGGAGATTGCATGAACGCCGTGAAAATATTGTCGCTCGGGATTCATTTCAGCATAGTATGAGGGGTATGAGTCAATCTAAGTTTATCCTGCTGGCGATGCTGCTGGGGTCGGGCTGGACCGCCGCCGCGCAGTCCCCGCGGGCGACGGACCACATCGCCGTCGTGAAAAGCGACCGCGTCAACCTTCGCGCCAGGCCCGCCATGGATTCCGAAGTGGTCGCGCAGGCCAACACCGGGGAACGCCTCCCGGTGGCCGGCATCCTGGAGGAGTGGATCGAAGTCACGCCGCCCGACGCCGTGGATGTCTGGGCGCATCGCGACTTTATCAAGGACGGGACCAGCACGGTGAAGAGCCTGAACCTGCGGGCGGGGCCCGGGATCAATTATTCGATCGTCGGGACCCTGAACCGGGGCGAGGCCGTGCAGGTGCGCGGCCAATTCGGCGAGTGGCTCAGCGTGGCGCCCGATCGCGCCACGGTATGGGTCAGCAAGGAATTCGTGGACGTTGTCACGCCCATCCGGTCCGATGGGACCGCGCCCGTCCCGGTGTCCGAGCCCGCGCCTCCCGCGGCGCCGGCCCCTGGTGAGTCGGCGACCGAGGGGGCGGAATTGCTCCCGCCGCCGCAACCCGTGGAGCTGTCCGGCGCGCAGGATCCGGCGTTCGCATTGCCGCCCGGGGTCCCGGCGCCGCCGGCCGATTTGCGCCTCGTTCCACTGGACGGCCAGGGCCGGAGTGTCCGGCGGGAGGGCGAATTGAGGCCCGCGCCGCTGCTGTTCGGGCGGCCGAGTTCCTTCCGCCTGGTCAAGCGCGAAGGCGTCCAGGTGGTGACGGTTTGCTACGTCCGGGGCAACACGGCGCAGCTCAACTCGCTCATGAACGAACGCCTCGTCGTCCAGGGCCGCGAGTATTGGGTGCAAGGCGTCCGCCAGCCGGTCGTGGTCCTGGAGCGGATCGAGCGCCACGCCGCGTCAACCCGTCCGTAGGTCGCGGAAGAACTCGCGCAGCAGCGCGCGGCACTCCTCCTCCAGCACCCCCGCGCGGTACGCGGTGCGATGGTTCAGGGTCGGATGCTGCAGGATCTGGAACTGAGAGGCCGCTCCGCCGCGCTGCGGGTCGGTCACACCCCACACCACCATCGGGATTCGCGCCAGGACGATGGCGCCCGCGCACATCGGGCAGGGCTCCTTGGTCACATACAGCACGCACCCCGCGAGACGCCAGTCGCCGAGTTCGCTCGCGGCCTGCGTGATCGCGATGATCTCCGCATGCGCCGTCGGATCCTTCAGCGTTTCGACCTGGTTGTACGCCTGGCCCAGCAGGTGCGCGCCCCGGTAAATCGCGGCGCCCACCGGGACCTCCTTGAGATGCGCCGCCCGCTGCGCCTGGCGCAGGGCCGTGCGCATGTGGTCCTCGCGGGGCTGCCACGCCGGGTCGCCGGGATCCGGATCGTCCATGTGGTCGTTCACCCCGCCAGCGTACCGCGGCGTCCGCGCAACCGCCAGTTGGAAGGGCCGCTGATGGAATCGTTGACTCGGAAATCGCAAAGCCGTACGTTCGCGATCTCACGTGAGCCACGCCATGCACCATCTAGCGCGCCGCTGGTTTCTTGCGATCGTCCTCGCCGCCGCATGCGGAGGTTGTTACCGGGCGGACCGGCGCACGATTGTCGTGCAGGTGCCCCAGATGCAGTCGCCAGCCTGCTACGCGGTGATCCAGGAGGCCCTCAAAGTCGTCGAGGGCATTGAAAACACGCGGCCCGATTATGAGCGCCGGACCCTCGACGTGACGTACAACGGCCTCAAACTCGGGATCAAGAATGTCGAATTCGTGATCGCCAGCGCGGGCTTCGTGGCGAACGACATGCAGCCGCCGGACGATGTTCGGGCGCGCCTTCCAGAGGCGTGTCGCTGACCCATGCGGATCCTCCCCCTCCCACACAACGCCGCCGCCGGGACCGGCGCGCTCCGCGTCCTGTTGCTGGATGCCGATTTCGCCGCATCCGGCCGCCGCTTCCCCTATCCGCTGCCCCCCGGCGACGCCGCCCGGCTGCGCCGGTGGACGCAGCGCGTGGCCTTCAAAGGCGCGGCGGAGGAACACACATACGCCCAAGTGCCCGGCGGGCGCGCGCCCCGCGAATACCTGCTGCTCGGCTGCGGCATGCCCGGGAAACTCACCGCGTCGGTCGCCCGGAAACTCGGCGGAACGGTCACGCTCCGGCTCCGGGACCTGGGCGCGCGCCGGGCGGTGATTCACATGCGCGCATCCGGAGGGACCCGATGGAGCGATGATCACGTGTGGGCCTTCGCTTCCGGCCTGTACGAGGGCCGCTATGCGGTGCGCGCCGAGTCGGCCACGGCCGGTACATGGCGGTCCATCCACATCGCGCGCCATCCGGACCCGGCGCCCGGGGCCCTCCTGCTCGACGGCGCTTCGATGGGCGTCGCGATCAATTTGACGCGCCCCCTGGCGAACAAACCGGGCAATCTGGCGCCGCCGCGGATGATCGCGGAGGCGGTGCGAAAGCTCGCGCATAAGTTGAATCTGCGCTGCACGGTCTGGGATGAGCGGCGGCTCAAGCGCGAACGCTGCCATGCGCTGCTGGCGGTCGGACAGGGCAGCGGGGAATCCCCGCGCCTGATCCGGTTGGAATATCCCGGACGCGATCCCCGCATGAAGCCGCTGGTCGTGGTCGGCAAGACCATCACGTTCGACACCGGCGGCATCTCGCTGAAGGCCGGCAAGAACATGGAGTGGATGAAGTTTGACAAGTCCGGCGGCATGGCCGTCCTCGCCTTTATGCATTTTGTGGGCGCGACCCTGCTGCCCCGGCGTCCGGTCATCGGCATCCTGGCCGCGGCGGAAAACATGCCGGATGCCCGGGCCATACGCCCCGGCGATATCGTCCAAAGCCGCTCGGGAAAGACGATCGAGATCGTGAATACGGATGCCGAGGGCCGCCTCGTGCTGGCCGACGCGCTCGACGTGGCGCAGGATCTCGATCCCTTCGCGGTCATAGACCTGGCCACGCTGACCGGAGCCGCGTCCGTCGCGCTGGGGCGACCCGCGTCCGCCCTGCTCTGCAACGATCCCGCGCTTTCCGATTCGCTCCGCGCCGCCGGCGAGGCCAGCGGCGACCGCGTCTGGCCCCTCCCGTTGTACGACGAGTACGAACCGCTATTGAATTCCCCGTTTGCCGACATTAAGAACATCGGCGACGGCACCGCCGGCACAATCGTCGGGGGCATCTTTCTCCGGCGCTTCATCCGCCCCGGCGTGCGATGGGCCCACATTGATATCACCTCCGCGTGGGAGGAGCGCGCGACCCGGCAGGGTCCCGCCGGCGCCACGCTGTTCGGCGCCGCGCTGCTGGGCCGGTGGATGTCCGGCGGTTATGCCGACCGATTGGGGCCGCGATGAATCCGCCCGCGCTCACGCGGATTGAGCTGCCGGGCATCCCCCACTGCCGGAGCGGAAAGGTGCGGGAGGTTTTCGACCTGGGCGATGCGCTGCTCTTTGTCGCGACGGACCGCATCTCCGCCTTCGACTGCATCCTGCCGAATGGCATCCCCTTCAAGGGGCATGTCCTCAACCAATTGTCCGCGTGGTGGTTCGACCGGCTGTCGCATCTGGTCGGCAACCACTTGATCACCGCGCGCCATACCGAATTCCCGGATGTCCTGGCGCCGCACGCCGGCCAGTTGCGCGGGCGCTCGATGCTCGTGCGGAAGGCCGAGGTCATCCCGGTCGAATGCGTCGCGCGCGGCTACCTGATCGGCAGCGGCTGGAAGGAATACCAGGCGACCGGGCATGTGTGCGGCATCCCGCTGCGCGGCGGCCATGTGCTGGCCGATCGCCTCGACGAGCCGATTTTTACGCCCGCCACGAAGGCCCAGACGGGGCACGATGAAAACATCTCTTTCGACGCGCTCGAACGGCAGATCGGCGCCGGACTGGCGGCAACGCTGCGCGACCGGACGCTCGCCCTGTACCGCGCCGCCGCCGCGCACGCGGCGAGCCACGGACTCATCCTTGCCGACACGAAATTCGAGTTCGGCCTGTGCGACGGAAATCTGATCCTCGTGGACGAGGCGCTGACGCCGGACAGTTCGCGATATTGGCCGGCCGCGTCGTATCGGCCGGGGATTTCCCCGCCCTCCTTCGACAAACAGTTCGTGCGCGACTACCTCGAAGGCCTGACCTGGGACAAGCGGCCCCCGGCGCCCGCCCTGCCCCGGGAGGTGGCGGAGCGGACCAGCGCAAAATACATCGAGGCCTTCGGGATCCTGACGGGTCTCGAACTGGCGCGGTGACCCCATGCAGGTCCTGCTGGACCAGTTCCTGGACTACCTGACCCTCGAACGGGGGTTGAGCCCCAACACGCGCTCGGCGTATGCGGCCGACCTCGCCGGGTTCATCCGGTTTCTCCAGCGGGGCGGGCTCCAGACCATGAACCAGCTGGGCCGCAAACTGGTGCTTGATTACCTCATGAAGGAGAAGGACCGCGGGCTCTCCGCCGCCTCCCTGTCACGCCGGCTCGTCGCCATCCGCGTCTTCCTGCGCTACCTCCAGCAGGAAGGGCTCCTGGCCGCGAATGTCACCGAAACCATGGATTCGCCCAAGTTGTGGAAGCTGCTGCCGTCCACCCTGTCCCCCGCGGAGGTTGAACGCCTGCTGGAGGCCCCGCGGCTCGACCGCCCCAAGGGGCTGCGCGATCGCGCGCTGCTGGAAACGCTGTATGGGACCGGCCTCCGCGTCTCAGAACTCGCGGGGCTGCGCGTGCAGGACCTTCAGTTCGACGCCGGCTACCTGCGCTGCATGGGAAAGGGCCGGAAGGAGCGCGTGGTGCCGCTCGGCGGGGCGGCGTCCGCGTATTTGAGGCGCTACCTCGACGAAGCCCGCCCCGCGCTGGAACGGCACGGGGCAAGCGACAGCGTCTTCCTCTCCAACCGCGGCCGCGCGATCAGCCGGAAGACCGTCTGGCAGATGATCCGGGCGGCCACGCGCGCGGCGGGCATCGCCAAACGCGTTTCGCCGCACACCCTGCGCCACTCGTTTGCGAGCCACCTGCTGGCCAACCAGGCCCCCCTGCGGGTCATCCAGGAAATGCTCGGACACGCCGACATCGGCACCACGCAGATCTACACCCATATTGACAGCCAGCGCCTGCAGCAGGTACATCGCCGCTTTCACCCCCGCGCATGATCGGACGCAATCTATATCGCGAGCTCGAACGCGCGCTGGGCTACCGGTTCCGCAGGCGGCGCTGGCTCGAGCAGGCGCTGACGCATCCCTCCTTCGCCCATGAACAGGGGCCGCCGCACCCCGACAACCAACGGCTCGAATTCCTCGGCGACGCCGCGCTCGGGCTGGCCGCCGCCGCCGCCCTCTACGCAATGAATCCGACCGCGAATGAAGGCGACCTCACCAAACTGCGGAGTTTGCTCAGCAGCACCAGGGCCCTGGCGGAGCGCGCCCAGGCCCTGGACCTTGGCCGCCATATGCGCCTGGGACGGGGCGAGGATCTCGGGGGCGGCCGCGCGCGCGCATCCATCCTCGCCGACACCCTGGAGGCGGTCGTCGGCGCGGCGTACATGGACGGCGGAATGAAGGCGGCGACCCGGATCTTCGACCGGGTGTTCAAGCCCCGACTCGATGAACCCGGACTCTCGCCGCGCCACGATAACCCGAAGGGCGAGTTGCAGGAATGGACCCAACGCAACGGGGCGTCCCCTCCCCGCTATCAGCTGGCGGGTGAAGAGGGTCCGCCCCATCAACGCGTCTTCACGGTTCGCGTGATCGTGGGCGGCGAAACCATGGGCGAGGGCCGAGGCCCGACCAAACGCGATGCCCAGGTCAATGCCGCGCGCGAGGCCCTGCGCCAAATCGGGTAGAAGCCGCGCCCCACCCGTTTGCGCCGGCTCTCGTTCTTGCCCGGCAGCAGGTATGAACGAAGGAGGGCGACCCCGATTTTGGGGATTTGTAGCCGGACTGCGATCTGTGCCACACTGGCGGGCAACATGAGCGCCGTCGCCCATACCGTGGCGTTTGCCGCTGCGCTCCGCGTCTGGGCGCGGATCGGATTGCTGAGCTTTGGCGGGCCCGCGGGACAAATCGCGCTGATGCACCGCGTGCTGGTGGACGAAAAGCGATGGGTCAGCGAGGGCCGGTTCCTGCACGCGCTGAACTATTGCATGCTGTTGCCCGGCCCCGAAGCGACGCAACTGGCCACCTACGTCGGTTGGCTGCTGCACGGATGGCGCGGCGGGCTGGCCGCCGGCGTGTTGTTTGTCCTGCCGGGCTTCCTCGCGATCCTCGCGCTCTCGATCCTCTACGCGCTGCACCAGGAGATCGCGCTCGTCACGGCGTTCTTCTTCGGCCTCAAGGCGGCGACGCTGGCGGTCGTGGTCGAGGCCCTGATCCGCATCGGAAAACGGACGCTCAAGAACAGGGCCATGCTGCTCATCACGGTCGCGGCATATACCGCCATCGGGCTGTTTGAAGCGCCCTTTCCCTTCGTCATCCTCGGCGCGGGACTGCTGGGCATGGCCGGCGGCCGGTGGCGGCCCGACTTGTTCTGTATCCTGCGCGGGACGGCCGGGGAGGAACTCGATCAAACAACCGCGCCGCCGGGAAATCCCGGCATCGGCAGGGCGCTGGCCACCGGCGCAACCTGGCTCGCGGTCTGGGCGCTGCCGGTCGCGATTCTCTTCGGCCTCCTGGGCCCGGCCCACGTGCTCTCCCAAATCGCCGTCTTCTTCAGCAAGGCCGCCGTCGTGACCTTCGGCGGGGCGTATGCGGTCCTCGCCTACATGGCGCAGCAGGCGGTGGAGGTGTACGGATGGCTCAAACCGGGCGAAATGCTCGACGGCCTGGGCATGGCCGAAACCACGCCGGGGCCCCTCATCATGGTGACCCAGTTTGTCGCGTTCATGGGGGCCTACCGCCTGCCCGCCCCGTTCGAACCGCTGACCGCCGCCCTGCTGGCGTCCTGCATCGCGACGTGGGTGACCTTCGCCCCGTGCTTCCTTTGGATCTTTCTTGGCGCGCCGTATGTCGAGCGGCTGCGCGAAAACCGGATCCTCGCCGCCGGTTTATCCGCCATCACCGCCGCGGTGGTGGGCGTCATCCTGAATCTCGCCGTCTGGTTTGGCGTCCACGTGCTCTTCAGCGACGTGTCGGAATGGCGCGCGGCGGGTGTGCGGCTGCTGGTCCCGGCATGGAAGAGCCTCGACCCGGTCGCCCTGGGCATCGGCTGCGCGTCACTTTTCGCGCTGGCGCGACTCCGGCTGAATTTGATTCTCGTGCTGGTCGCCGCCGCGGCGACCGGCATCCTCGCGGGCGCGCTCCGATAAACGGCGCCGGCGAACACACGCAACCAGGACGGCGAGGCGGGGGCGCGTGTGCCCCCCCCGGATCAAAGACCTGATTCTTTCCTGGTATTACTTGGCCAGCGTGCGGACGAAGGCGGCGACGTCGTGCACTTTCTGGTCGTCGCCGAGGACGGGGCCCCACGCGACCATCAGCGGGGATTTGCCGACGGCGGCGCCGCCCTTCTTGATGACGTCGAAAAGATGCTGGTCGGTCATGGCATCCATGTACGCCTTGTCGTTCAGCGCCCGCGGCTTGGGATTCAGCGCCGCGGCCGCCACGCCGTCGCCCTTGCCCGCATCGCCGTGGCACGCGGCGCAGTACGTCTTGAAGGTGGCCGCGCCCTTGGACGCATCGCCGGAAATCCTGAACTCCGCATCCGCGGCCCGCGCAACGCCGGCCAGCGAAAGAACAGCCCCCGCCAAACAGATCAACGCACACCGATTCATTTCATCCGTCTCCTTGGTGGTTAAACGAGATCAATCCAGATGCCGGGCTCTTATATAGGCCAGGCCGCGGCGCGTCAACTAATCGGAAAGGCGCAATTTGCCGCGCGCGACCAGCGCCGCGGCCTCCTCGACGTTCGCCGAGCGGAACATCCGCTCGAGACGGACGCGCTCCACGGCCCACTGCTTGTGAAGCGGACATGGTTTGCGCTCGCCGCAACCCTTCAGCCCCATCACGCAATTCTTGAACAGGTCGCGATCCCCCACGGCGACCATGATGTCGTGCAGCCGGATCTTCCCGGCCGGTCGGGCCAGGGCGATGCCGCCGTTCGGGCCGCGGTACGATTTCAACAGGCCCCGCGCGGTCAACTTCTGCATCAGCTTGGTCAGGAAGTGAAACGAGATGCCGAGCGTATCGGCTATGGTGCGGATCGGCACATACCGCACGCCGTCCCGCGAGGCGATATAAAGGACCGCCCGCAGGCTGTACTCGCAGCTTTTGGACAAGAGGCTCACGACGCCGTTCATGTTCGCACCCGCGACGCGGGCGCACAATCTTTTCTTTGCCGCGGGGGACGCGGGACGCCGGAACGCGCGATCAGCCGCGCCCTGTCAGATTGGGGCGGACCAGGAAGGGACCGTATTGGACAAGGTAGAGGCCGAAGGCCAGCGTCCACGCGGCGGCCGCCGCGTACGCGCCCACCCAGTATGCGCCGGGCAGGATCAACGGGAGGGCGACACGCAGGAGGGCGGCCGCCGAGACGAGCCGGAAGGCGGTCGCCGTACCGCGCGGCAGCACAAACGGGCGGCCGGTGTGGCCGAGCGTGACCCGGCAGATCATGCCGAGGGTGATCGTGCCGATCGCGCCGATGGTCAGGGCATGGCGCGCCAGCAGCGCGCTGCCGATCCCAATGCAGGCCGCCGCCTTGAGGGCGAGGCCGGCCACCAGCCAGGCATAGCCAAGATGCAGCACCCAGGTGAGCGAATCGGTCCAGATTTCCCGCGTGTACCAGCCCGCGAGCCGGACCGCATGCGCGGCGGACGCCGCCGCGAACAACAAACCCAGCCCGTGTTGCGGCAGCGCCGCGAGAGCGGCCGCCGCCGCGAGTATCAGGAGGACCATGGCCGCCGTGTTGATCCGCGGGCGATTGCGCGTCGTGCCGCCGGGGAAGCGTCCTTTCGTGAACCCCGGGATCACGCGCCCGCCCATGATCGCGACAACCAGGACCACGAGGTACAGCATGACCTCCGTGCCCAGCGCCTCGCCCGCCGCGTTTCGCACACCGAGATGCGAAAGGGCGTTCGCAATCCCCATGCCCATCAACAACAGCGGAAAGAATAGATTGCGGGACTGGCCAAAACGGCGCAGGAAACGGAACAGATACAAACCCAGCACCGGAAAGAAGGAGGCGTCCACCGCGAGCAGCACGGGGCCCGGAATCAAGGTGTGGGCGTAGGGCAGCAGCCGGCCGGCCAGCCACAGCGCGACCAGCGCGCCAAGACGCGGCCCGGAGGGCATCGGCGCGCCGGTCCAGTTTCCAGGCGCCGTCAGGAGAAAGCCGGCGATGATCGCGCCGGCATAGCCGAAGAGCATCTCACGCGCATGCCACTGGTAAGGCGCGAACGGCGCGGGCAACGGGTGGCCGGAGGCGAGGACGATGCCCCACAATGCGGCGCCGGCGGCGGCCCACGCCGCGCCCAGCAGGAAAAACGGCCGGAATCCGAGCGCGAGCACCGGCAGTCCGCGCGAAGGCCTACTCGACATCGGTGCGCTCCTCTAAATTCGCAAGTCGCTCCAGATTGAGGGCGCGGATGGCTTCGAGCGCGCATTCCCAACGACCCTCCGCGCAGATCCCGCGCATCCCGGCGTCCTCATACGCGCTCGCCGCCGCGGCGGCGCATCCGGCGCGGACCCGTTCCATCCGGCGCAGTTCGCGTTCGGTCAGCATCGCGGCTAACGCTCCAACCGAAGGGGAACCGCCGCATAGCCGCCGCCGGGGAACTCGGCGGGCGTCGGCGCGCAACCGGGCTCGGCGGCGATGCGCGACGTCGCATCGAGCAGCGCCTCGACCATCAGCCGCAGCTCCATCCGCGCGAGCGGCGCGCCGGGGCAGACGTGGATGCCCGCGCCGTAAAGCAGGTGCGCCTTCGGATCGCGGTCCCACCGGAACGCCAGCGGATCCTCGAACGCGCGCCCGTCCCGGTTGCCCGCGACCCAGACAATGGTCGCGCGCGCGCCGGCGGGCAGCTCCGTCCCGCCGACGTGGACGGGACAGGTCGTGACGCGGCGATTGGTCAGTAGCGGCCCGCGAATCCGCAGGATTTCGTCCACCGCGTACGGGATGCGCGACCGGTCTTTCCGCACGGCGTCCTGCACGTCCGGCCACTCGGCGAGGGACCGCGCGAGCACGCCCACCGACGCGGCGATGGTGCCGATCTCGCCCGCCGTCCAGTTGCGCAGGATGCTGACGATCTCCTCGTCGAGCAGCGCGCGGTCCCCCACCCGCTCCGCCATCAGGCGGCAGGTCAGGTCGGCGTCCGCCGGGGTCCCCGCGTCGCGGCGCGCCTGCATCTGACCCTCGATCAGGTCTTCAAAACGGTGCGCATTGGCGGCCAGCTCGGCGCGGTCCTGGTTCCGGATCGCCCGCGCGTTGCACGCCGCCCAGTCCAGCAGCGCCTGCTCCATCGCGCGCGGCCAGCCGAGAAAGGAGCACTGCACGCGCGCGGCGAACGGCTGCCCGATGGCCGACACGATCTCGACGGCCGGCCCGGGCGACACGGCGCGCGCGACGAGGTCGGCGGCGATCGCGCGGCAGACCGGTTCGAACGCCGCCATGCGTTCCGCGTTGAAATAGGGCTCGATGAGCTTTCGATAGGGCGTGTGCTCCGGCGGATCCATGCCGTTCGGGACGGAGAGGTGATGCGAGACGCGGTTGCTGAAGGTCTTGTGATCCCGCAGTGCGCGCAGGATGTCGGCGTGTCGGCTCAGCAGCCATCCCAGCCGCTCGTCGCACACCGCCGCGCGCTGCTCCCGGCGGTCATCCCAATCCGCGTAGGCGCGATCCTGTCCCGAAACCGCTTGCTCGTCCTTCATGGCCCGCACCATACCCGCTGCGATGTTGTCTGATCAAGCGTGCGTGCTACAGTGTCCCGCGGAGGCGCAAGCCATGTCGGAACATCGGGTTTCCATTCAATGGGGGGGCGGCGCGGCGGATCACGTCTGGGAATTCGCGCCGGACGTGCGCGTCGCGGCATCGTCCGCGCCGGACTGGGGCGGCTCGCCGGGGCGCGCGGATCCCGAGCAGGCGCTGACGGCCGCGCTGGCGTCCTGCCACATGCTGACCTTCCTCGCGGTTGCAAAGAAGGACGGCCTGACGGTGTTGAGCTATCGCGACGACGCGCGCGGCATCCTGGATCGGAACGAGGAGGGCCGATGGGCCGTCACCCGGATTCTGCTGCGGCCCGCCGCGACGTTCGCGGTCCCGGTGGACGAGGCCACGCTGCGCGCCCTGCACGATCGCGCGCACCGCGGATGCTTCATCGCCCGCTCCATCCGGGCCGAGGTGCTCATCGAGCCGGTGCCCGCATGACCCCGCGCCGCCTACAGCCGCACGAGGGATCGCTGCTCAAGAGCCTCCGCATCCGCGCGGTGCGCGAATGCCCGATCGCCTATACCGCGACGCCGGCCGAACTCGAAGCGAAGCCCGACGCCGCATGGGCCGCCGACGCCGCGCGGTTCGCGACGGCGGCGGACGCCGTCTGTCTGCTCGCTGAGGACGACGCGGGCCGGGCCGTCGGCCTCGCGGGGGCGTTTCGCGACGCCGACGCGCCCGACCGCGCCAACTTCTTCGGCCTCTGGGTCGCGCCGGAACACCGGCGCCACGGCGTCGCCTCCTCGCTGATGGCCGCCGTCGCCGGGTGGGCGCTCGCCTCCGGCGCGCGCGCGTTGCAGGTCTGGGCGACCGAGGCCAACCATCGCGCCCTTGCGTTCTATCGCAGGGAAGGATTCCGTGAAACCGGAGACCGCCAGCCGTACAAGCCCGACCCGATGCTGTCGGAAATCCTGCTGCGTCGCCCCTTGTCCGGCAAGGCGGGATCAAAGCCATGACACAGCGGGTGCTCATTGTGGGCGCAGGTTTCGCGGGACTGGCCGCGGCCCGGGCCCTGGGCGGGCGGAAGGACGTGGCGGTGACAGTGCTGGACCGCACGAATCATCATCTGTTCCAGCCGTTGCTTTACCAGGTGGCGATGGCGGGTTTGAGCCCGGCGGAGATCGCCTCTCCCATCCGCTCGCTGCTGGCGCGCTATCCGAATGTGGAGGTGCTGCTCGGCGACGTGACCGCGGTGGATCTCGCGAAGCGCACCCTGGCCTCTACTTGCGGCGAGCGTTCGTACGACTACCTGATCCTCGCCTGCGGCGCGACGCATAGTTACTTCGGACATGACGAATGGGCTCCGCACGCGCCGGGTCTGAAGACGTTGGCGCAAGCCACGGAGATCCGGCGCCGCGTGCTCGTCGCCTTCGAGAACGCGGAGCGCGAGATGGATCGCGCGAAGCGGCGCGCCTGCCTCACCTTCGCCGTAGTGGGCGGCGGCCCGACTGGCGTGGAGCTGGCCGGCGCGCTGGCGGAGATCAGCCGTCACACGCTCAAGCGCGAATTCCGCAACATGGACCCGGCGACCAGCCGCATCGTTCTGATCGAAGCGGGGTCCCGACTGTTGGCGTCATTCTCGCCCGCGCTGTCGGGTCGTGCCCAGCGCGACCTGGAGCAGATGGGCGTGGCGGTCTGGCTGGAAAAGATGGTGACGCACGTGGATGCCGCCGGCGTGACGCTGGGCGACGAACGGCTGGAAGCGGGCACGGTATTATGGGCCGCGGGGGTGCAGCCGTCTCCGCTCAATCGAACACTCGCGGCGCCGCTCGACCGGCAGGGCCGGATCATGGTGCAGCCCGACCTCTCGCTGAAGGACCGGCCCGAGGTGTTCGTCCTCGGCGATCAGGCGCATGTGGAAACCGAGCGTGGCCCGCTGCCCGGTCTCGCCCCTGTCGCGATGCAGCAGGGGCGTCACGTCGCGATCAACATCATGGGCGAGCTCGCGGGCCGTCCCCGCCGGCCGTTTGTTTATCTCGACAAGGGCCAGATGGCGACCATTGGCCGGCGGCGCGCCGTGGCGGAGTGGAAAGGCCGCGCCTTCGCCGGCGGCATCGCGTGGCTCATGTGGCTGGTCGTCCACATCTACTATCTGATCGGCTTCAAGAATCGCCTCTTCGTCCTGTTCCAGTGGGCCTGGTCCTACGTGACCTACCGCCGCGGCGCCCGCCTGATCGTCGAACGATGATCCGGCGACGCCATTCCCGACGGATGCCCGACGATGCAAGGCAAGCAAAGCAGGGGACGTTCCTTGTACCTAATTACTCAATAGCTAGTTACGCGGATATTACCGCATATACGTACATTCAGAAAACTTCCCGAGTGGCAAGGCCGGCCAGGGTTTATCTGAAACCGCTCTGCTGCGATGTCTTCAATCGAGGCGAGGCTCGCAAACCGTTCCGGTGACCGGCCACAACATTTATCTCGGCGCGCCCAACCCAAGAGGGCATCGCATTATCGCCGACGCACCGGCATCGGTGCCGATGCTGAGCTCGTTTGAAGCCGGGAGCAGAACAAGACCATCGGCAGAGAGGTTTCTTCTGATATATTCAAGAACGAACGCAGCCATCTGCGGATGAAGGATGCAAGACCAACACGGCAACGGAAATGCGTGTATATCAATGCTATCGCTTGATCATCAAATGATTACAAGGGACGTCCCCTATGTTGTCACCTCCGTTGTCGTTCCCGTTATCTCCGCTATTTTCTTGGGCGGGTGCGGCGGGAAGACGGCGAAGATCGAGCGCGCGACGCCGACGCCCGACGCCGCGCCGATCGGACGGCACGCGCACGCGCATACGAATCGGCTGGCCGGCCAGATGAGCCCCTATCTCCTGCAACACGCACACAATCCGGTGGATTGGTATCCATGGGGCGAGGAGGCTTTCGCGAAGGCACGGCGCGAAAACAAACCGATCTTCCTCTCGGTCGGCTATTCGACCTGCCACTGGTGCCATGTCATGGAACGCGAATCGTTCGAGAACGAGGAGATCGCCGCGCTGCTCAACCGATCCTATGTAGCTGTAAAGGTGGATCGCGAGGAGCGGCCTGACGTGGACAAGGTATACATGACCTACGTTCAGGCGACGACAGGCGGCGGCGGCTGGCCGATGAGCGTCTGGCTGACGCCCGACCTGAAGCCTTTCCTGGGCGGGACGTATTTCCCGCCGGAGGACCGATGGGGCCGGCCCGGGTTCAAATCGGTGCTCACTCGCATCGCCGAGGCCTGGGAACAGGATCGAAACGCCGTTGTCGCCACCGCCGACAACGCCGCCCGCCAGTTGATTCAATTCACCATTGCTCCTGCTGCGGATGCCGCAATGGCGCTCGAACAGTCCCTGCTCGACGCGGGATACGCGCGCTTCCAAGCCCTCTACGATCCCCGTCAGGGCGGCTTCAGCGGCGCGCCAAAGTTCCCGCGTCCGGTCGCCCTGAACTTCCTGCTCCGCTATCATGCCCGGACCGGCGCGCAGGAGGCGCGGGATATGGCGCTGTTCACCCTGCGCAAGATGGCCGGGGGCGGAATGCGCGACCACCTCGGCGGCGGCTTCCACCGGTATAGCGTGGACGACGAATGGCATGTGCCGCATTTCGAAAAGATGCTCTACGACCAGGCGCAACTGGCGTGCGCCTATCTCGACGCCCATCAGATCACCCGCGATCCATTCTTTGCGGGCGTGGCGCGGGATATTCTCGACTACGTCCGCCGCGACCTGACCGGACCCGAGGGCGGATTCTATTCCGCCGAGGACGCCGACAGCCCCCGCCCCGGCCGGCCGGAGGAACACGCGGAGGGCGCCTTCTATGTATGGGAGCACCGCGAGATCGGCGAGCTTCTGGGCGAAGAACGCGCCAAACTATTTTCGCTCGTCTATGACGTCCAGCCCCACGGCAACGTGAGGAACGATCCGCACGGGGAATTCACCGGGCGGAACGTGCTGATGATGCGAACGAGCGGCGAGGCGGCGGCCGCCGCAATCGGGCGCGACCCCGCCGCGGTCGAGCGAGACCTTGCCGACTCACGCAAGCGGCTGTTCGACTCGCGGGCGCAACGGCCCCGCCCCCATCTGGACGACAAGATCATCACCGCATGGAACGGTCTGATGCTCTCCTCCTTCGCCCGCGCCTACCAGATACTGGAGGATCCCGCCTACCTGCGGGCCGCCGAGCGCGCCGCCGCCTTCATCCGCGCCCGGCTCTTCGAACCCGAGTCCGGCGACCTTATGCGACGCTACCGCGACGGGGAAGCCGCGATTGACGGATTCGTGGACGACTATGCGTATCTCATCCAAGGCTTGCTCGATCTCTACGAAGCATCGTTCGACGTCCGTCACCTCGAGTGGGCGCTGGCGTTGCAGGAAAAGCAGAACGCGCTGTTCTGGGACGGGCGGAACGGCGGCTATTTCAACACCATTGGCGGCGACGCCAGCGTCCTGCTCCGCATGAAGGAAGACTACGACGGCGCCGAACCCTCGCCGAATTCCGTCGCGATCCTGAATCTGCTCCGCCTCCATCAAATGACGGATCGCGCCGCTCACCGGGACATGGCCGAACAGGCGCTGCGGGCCTTCGGCACGCAGCTGCGCCAGGCGCCCACCGCCCTCCCGCAAATGCTCGTCGCGGTGGACTTCCACCTCGACAAGCCCCGGCAGATCATTCTCGCCGGCGACCCGGAGGCGGCCGACACACGCGCCATGCTGCGGGAAATCCACGCCCGATTCCTGCCCAACAAGATTCTCATGCTGGCCGACGGCGGCGCAGGACAGGCCGCGCTGGCCCAGCAACTCGAGTTCGTGGAGCAGCTCGCGCGGCTTGATGGCAACGCAACGGCCTACGTCTGCGAGAACTTCGTCTGCGCCCTGCCCACCAACGACCGCGAAATTCTGCGCCGCCTTCTCACGCAGACGCCGCCCGACGGACACGACGCTTCGCGCTGACCGCCGGGGATGCCAACGAGCTGAGTGTCAGGGCTCCGCTAAATCAGTGGAGTTCGTTCGCGCGGCAATAAGAATGCATCATACTTATTACCATGATCTTAGAATGAACGTCCCCGGTTGTTGAACGTCCCCGGTTGTTGAAACAGGCTCGACTCTTAAGATTTGGTTGTCTTAATACATCCGTCCGTCGGAACGTTGGGTTTGGGTTGTCTTTCATGTTTCCCTCGGGGGGGCGGTCATGAATGTGTACGGGCGATCTTTTGTTCGGTTTCCGGCCTCTCGCCGGCGCGAGGACACACCTCTCCACTTGATCTGGGGATCGCATTTTCTCCCGCTCCCCCATCCTGTTTTCGCTGCTGGCCGGGAATATCGTCGAGGCCCGGAACGACACTCCGGCATCGGGATCGGATTGCCACATCGGCTGCATCGTTCGTTGCCACCCATTGCAGTCAGGAACGAATGGCCGCCGCGGAGCTACCGAAAAGGAGTGCAGATACCATGAACATATCATCGGTTGCGATCCATCGTGGAGTCCTATTGCTGTTTGCGTGGGCCGGCGCGAACGGAGCCCTTGCGGAAAGCATCCCCTGGGGTCAACTAGGGGCGAGGATCGGGGAGCAATACGCGGGCGACGGGTTGGCGCTGACACCCGATGGCGACGGGGCGACGATCAAATGCGGCTTCCAGCGCCTGGAAGGCCGGGCCACGCGCGAGGGGCTCTGGGTCTATTCGACGGCCGAGGAAACGTCCGCCGACCGCGTGCGGATTGCAGCGGTGGGCCTGGGCCGCGAGGGGCGTCTGCGGCCACTGGAGGCGCAGGGCGAAGTGCGCGTGGACGGGGGCGTGGCGCGCTGGATCCGGGCACAGGTGGTCGAGGAATACTCCGTCAGCGCCGACGGCATCCGCCAGGACTTCATCATCGCGGATCGTCCGGACGGCGAGGGCGAGCTCGTGGTGGAACTGCGCGTTGACGGCGCGGCGGCGGAGCGGACGCCGCACGGCGCGGGCCTGCGGCTGGATGGAAGTGGCCGCAAGCTGGCCTATCACCGGCTCACGGTGACGGACGCGCGAGGACGCAAGCTCTCGGCGCGGATGCATGTGCCGTCACCGGACACCCTGCTCGTGGTCGTCGCCGATCGAGACGCGGCTTATCCCCTGCGCGTGGACCCAACGTTCAGCGATGACGACTGGGTGAGCATCAGTCCGGCGGTTCGCGGCGTGCACGGAGGTATTTATGCGCTTGTTGTGGGCGCCGGGCAGCAGGTTTACGTGGGGGGCGAATTCCAAGTCGCCGGAGACATCGTGGCCAACCATGTCGCCCTCTGGAACGGATCGGCCTGGACCAACCTGGGCTCCGGCATGAACGACTGGGTTGATGCGCTCGCGCTGGACCCGGCGGGGAACCTCTATGCCGGTGGATGGTTCACCACCGCCGGAGGCAACACGGCTAGTCATGTCGCGCGCTGGAATGGAACCACATGGACGAATCTTGGGTCCGGAATGAACGCC
>CAYMCD010000041.1:0-3579 GCA_964388845.1 uncultured Verrucomicrobiota bacterium | reverse complement strand
TTCACCACCGCGGGCGGCAACACAGCCAATTACGTCGCGCATTGGAATGGAAGCGTGTGGACCAACCTCGGCGATGGCATGAACGACCCGGTCTGGGCGCTGGCGGTTGATCCGGCAGGCAACCTCTATGCCGGCGGCTGGTTCACCACGGCTGACGGCAACACGGCCAATTATGTCGCGCGCTGGAACGGGTCCGTCTGGACCAATCTGGGTGACGGCATGAGCGACTGGGTCAATGCGCTGGCGGTGGACGCAGCCTCCAATCTCTATGCCGGCGGAACGTTCAGCACCGCCGGCGGCGAATCGGCCAATCGTATCGCGCGCTGGAACGGATCGTCATGGACCAACCTCGGATCCGGTATCGGCGCCGGATGGAGCGATACGGTCAATGCGTTGGCGGTTGACTCGTCCGGGAATCTCTATGTCGGTGGTGATTTCGCCCTCGCGGGCAACAAGGTTTCCGCCGGCGTGGCCTATGCACGGCTGAATGGCGATACCGACACCGACAACGACGGCATCCCCGACTGGTGGGAAAGCCTGCACTACGGCGGCGCGACCAATGCAAGTCCGTCCGCGATGGCCTCCAACGGCGTGAACACCGTGCTCAATGCGTGGATCGCTGATCTGGACCCGACGAATCCGGCCTCGGTCTTCGTCATCTCCGCCTTGAGCAATGCTCCCGGAGGCGCGGCTTCTGTCCTCGCCGCCCCGGGTTCGACCGGGCGCGTCTACCAGTTGTACAGCACGACGAATCTCGCCGATTCGCCGCAAATCTGGCCGCCTTACGGCCCCGTTCAGACCGGCACCGGCGCGGGCGTGGTCTTCACCGTCACGAACGATGCGACCCGTCGGTCGTATCGCACGGGTGTGATGCTCCCCTGAACCATGCCCCTACCCCTTCCACAGGACATACCGATCCATCGGTTCCGAGGGAAGAGCCGCGATGATTCCAACGACTCTATGGCTGTTGGACCGGCTTGCCTCAACTGATGGAACGTATAAACTGACCGCGCTTGGCCGCGGTTGTGGGAGGAGAACCTTTCGCCGGCGCGGAGCTGGGGGCCGATGAAATCTCGACAAGAGTCGGAGTGGTTTGAGGACGAAGCCCTGTGGCGGGATCTGTTTCCGTACATGTTTCCGGAGACGCGATTCAGCGGCGCGCGTGAGGAAATGGATCTCGCGCTGAAACTTGCCAGGCCCCGGGGAAAGGCAGCGCTGGATCTGTGCTGCGGCCCGGGACGTTGCTCCATCGCTCTTGCGAAAAGGGGTTTCAAAGTGACCGGCGTGGACCGGACGATGTTCTTCCTGCGCAAGGCCGGAGCGGCCGCGCGCCGCGCGCGCGTGAAGATCCGGTTTGTCCGGCGGGACATGCGCGACTTCCTCGAGCCGAATTCGTTCGATTTGGCCGTGAGCATGTTCACGTCGTTCGGTTATTTCCGTGAAAAGGGCGATGATCTGAAGGTGCTGAAGAATCTCCACGCGAGTCTCAAGCCCGGCGGTGTTCTGCTGATGGAACTGATGGGCAAGGAAAGGCTCTGCCGGATCTTCAGCGAAACGATCACCACAGACTTCAAGGATGGCGCGTTGCTCATCCAGCGCCACAAGATCGTGGACGACTGGACGCGCATCCGGAACGAATGGATTCTGATCAAGAACAAACGCGTCCAGCGCTTCCCCTTCGATCTCACGATCTATTCCGGCCAGGAGTTGAAGGACCGGCTGGAATCCGCCGGGTTCAAGCAGGTGACGCTCTACGGGAGCCTGGATGGCGATGCGTACGGCCTTGAATCACGCCGCCTGATCGCGGTGGGGCGAAAGCCGAAGCGCGGAAAGTAGCAAGCGGATGACCCCTCGACAGGGCTCAGAGCAGGAACGGATGGACACGGATAAAAGACTGGAGATTCGCTGGCAGGCCGCGGCCGTCTTTTCGCGGCTCTTGATCCTACTGGTCACCGGCCACGGATCACTGATCACTTCTTCAAACGCCGACACCCACTACGTCTCCCTCTCCGGCAGCAACATTTCGCCATACACGAATTGGGCTACAGCGGCCACAAGCATTCAGGCGGCGATAAACGCCGCCAGCGCCGGCGATACGGTTCTGGTGACGAATGGTGTCTACAGCAACGGTTCCGTTGCGGTGTACGGAGCCTCCAATCGCGTGGCAATCACCAAGCCCATCGCCGTGCAAAGCGTAAACGGTCCCGGCGTTACCACCGTGGTCGGCAAAGGTCCGATGGGCCCTGCCGCAGTGCGCTGCGTATACATTGGAACCAACGCGAGCCTGAACGGATTCACCCTCACGAATGGCTTCACGAGGCAAACGGGCGGACCCGGAGGGCATGACGACCTGTTGCATAGCGGAGGCGGGGCATGGTGTGAGTCCAGCGCGATTGTTTCCAATTGTGTGGTCAAGGGAAACAGCGCGGATAAGGACGGCGGCGGGGCATTTCGCGGGACCCTGCTGGACTGCGTGATAGCGGCCAATACGGCCAATGAAAACGGAGGTGGCGTGGCAAGGAGCCTGGTTCGCGACAGCTTCATCGTCGGAAATCAGACGAGCGGAAATGGCGGAGGCGTCTATCTGGGCGTCGCGCGAAATTGCCTGATCTTTGGCAATGACGCAGGCACGGGCGGGGGCGTCTACATCGATTACCACGCGTCGCTCGAGAAAACCGAGTCCTGCACCATCGCCGGGAATTCCGGCAATACGGCGGGCGGAATTTTCATCGAAGGTGGAGGGGGCGGCAGCGATCCAGACCCGGTCCGGGTACTGAACTGCATCGTCTATTCCAATTCCGCGGCAAGCGATCCCAACTGGGCGTCCCCGTTCGGCGATAGTGGCGGGACCCGGTTCAGTTACACCTGCACGGACCCGCTTCCCGCGGGAGGGATCAATAACTTTACCAACAACCCGCAATTCGTGAGCATCGCGAGCACAAATGTTCGCTTGAGAGCCACGTCTCCTTGCGCAGACAGGGGTATCAACCGCACGTGGGCCATCGGGGCGAAAGATGTGGATGGGCTGCCCAGAATTATCAGCCGCAATATCGATTTGGGCGCTCATGAAACGAAAATTGTTGTGCAGCCCCGCGTCTTTTTGCAAGGCGCCTATCGCACCAACGTCCACGCCATGGCTTCCCTGCTGACCACAAACGGTTTCTTGCCCACGACGTCTCCATTTGCCGGGGACGCCACAACTCCAGACAGCATCATATCGAACACCGTTGACTGGGTTCTTGTGCAGTTGCGCAGGAACGCCGGCGGTGTGCCGGTCTTTTTTCAGGGGGCGCTTCTGCGGAACGACGGGCGTATCATGAGCTTGGATGGCTCAACCGGAGTGGTCGTGACAGTAAGCACGGGCCAGTATTTCGTGGCCGTGATGCATCGAAACCACGCCGCTGTTATGACGGCGAGCGCGATCGCTTTTACGAACACGGTTATCCCGTATGATTTTACCACGAATTTCACGCAATCTTTAGGCGGCACCAACTCTGTGGCGCAAGTCGAGAGCAACACCTGGGCCCTGATCGCCGGCGACGCGGATGGGGATGGGGTGGTGGGCGGGGCTGACCGGTT
>CAYMCD010000040.1:0-23487 GCA_964388845.1 uncultured Verrucomicrobiota bacterium | reverse complement strand
CAATACTATTTTACAACCATTTCATGCCCCTTCATGAATAATCCGGGCTAGAGGCTAGCCTCAATTTGGATTGGTATATCATCCACGGAGCACACGCGCCTGCGCGTGTGGGGCGTGGCGCCCTCGCCTCGCCTTCCAGGCTACGCGGACAACGGCCAGTCATCCCGCGGAAGCGGAACCGGGCCGGGCGAATCCGGCCCGCATGCGGATGAGGCGCGCGGGATTTCCGCCCACCACCGCGCCGCTCGCCACGTCCTTGAAAACGCTGGCCCGGGCGCCCACGATCGCGTGGTCGCCTATCGCGACACCGGGCCCGATGAAGGCGTCGGCGGCCACCCAGGCGCGGGCGCCGATGCGGATCGGTCGCGCGACCAGGGGAAAGTCCGGGCGGTCCGGATCATGCGTCGCGGCGCACAGGAAGCTGTACTGGCTGACGATGGAATGTTCGCCGATGGCGATCGGGGCCACCGAATAGCAGTCCACCGCGTCGCCCAACACGCTGAAGTCGCCCATCGAAAGATTCCACGGGGCCCAGATGCGCGCGGAGGGATACACCCGCACGCCGCGCCCGAGCCGCGCGCCGAAGCAGCGCAGCACCGCGCGGCGCCACGCGTGCATCGGGCGGGGCGTCGGCCGGACCAACAGGAGAAAGACGATTCCCCACGCGGCGCGGCCCAGGCGGTTGGCCAGGGACCACTCGCTGCGGAACCCCGACAGATCGAGCCCGTTTCGTCCGGCATCGCTCATGGATTGCGCCTTTCAGCCACCTGCCGCCAGCAGGCCTCCAGCTTGTCACAAAACTCGCGCGCATGCGGGTCTCTCATCATGTCGAGATGCGAACCCGGCACCTTCACCAGATAGACGCGGTCCGCGAGATCGAGCCACCCGCAGGAGGGATCACCGTAAAGTTCATAGTGGCTTTCCGCGGGATAGAAGAAGGCCATGTCGCCGGAATAAGGCGCGCTGCGATACGACGCGAGGATGCGCGTCTCCAGGATCCACCGGTTCAGTTCCCGCCGGTCGAGCTGGTCGGGCCGCGCGCGGGCCATCCGGTCCGTGAGTCTCGCCTCGCGGCTCATGGCCCACTTGGCCCTGAAATGACGCGCCCAGTCCGACGGACGCGCCCGGACCGCCCCCTTGATCATCAGGCCGAGATAGCGCGACCGATTCGTCCGCGGACGGAACGGCCGCGCGTCAATCATGCACAGGAGGGCCACGTCGTGCCCGGCGGCGCGCAGTTGCCGCGCGAGCTCCAGGGCCACGTGCCCGCCGAAACAATACCCCGCGAGCACGAACGGCCCGCGCGGTTGCGCGGCGAGGAGGTGGCGCGCGAAGAACGCCGCCAGGCCCTCCATGCCGTCCAGCCCCTCGTTGTTTTCGTACAGGCGCGGGCACTGCAAACCGATGCAGGGTATATCGGGCGCGAGGAGCGGGATCAGATTTGAATAGATCAGGAGATCGCCGAAATCGGACGGCAGCAGGCACAGCGTCGGCGCGCCCGCGCGCCCGTCGCGGAGCCGGACCGCATACGCCTCGCGGGCGATCACGCGTCCGGATTCGCCGCCCGCCACCGGTTTCATGGCCGCCGCCATCCGCTCGACGGTGGAGTGCAGGAAAAGGTCGGCCACCTCCAGCGCATAACCGGCGTCGGCCAGGCGGGCGATCAACTTCACGGCGGCCAGCGAGTGCCCGCCCAGGGCGAAGAAATCGTCGCCGGCGCCCACGCGCGGCACGCCGAGCAATTCCGAGCAGGCCGCCGCCACCGCGGCCTCCGCCTCGTTGCGCGGCGCCACGAATCCGGCCTCCGCGCCGGGCGCGGCGCGCGCCGGTTCCGGAAGCGCGTTGCGATCCACCTTGCCGGAGGCGGTCAGGGGCAGCGCGTCCTGGATCGAAAAGACCGCCGGCGCCATGAATTCCGGAACCCGTTGCCTGAGATACTGCCGGAGCGTTTCCGCCGCGGGGGTCGGTTCGCCCGGCCGCATGGCCACGTAGGCGACCAGTTGTTTTTCTCCGCTCGCGTCATCGCGCGGCGCGACCGCGCACGACTGGATCCCCGGGAATCCGGACAGGACCGCCTCGATCTCGCCCGGCTCGATGCGGAAACCGCGGATCTTCACCTGGCCGTCACGGCGGCCCAGGAATTCCAGGCGTCCGTCGGATCGCCAGCGGCCGAGATCGCCGGTGCGATACAACCGCCCGCCGGGCGTGCCGTCGAGCGGATTGCGGACGAAAGCCGCCGCGTCCTGCTCGGGCCGGTTGAGGTACCCGCGGGCCAGGCCGTCGCCTCCGACACAGATTTCGCCCGTCACGCCGACCGGGACCGGCTGCAGGCGCTCGTCGAGGACGTAGACCTGCGTGTTTTCAATCGGCCGGCCCAGCGGCGGGGGCTCCTCGGCCGGCGCGCCGGCCCGGTAGGTTTCGGCCGTCGTGAAGGTCGTGCCCTCGGTGGGCCCGTAACAATGGATGACCGCGAGCTCCGGGAACCTGCGGAGCGCGCGATTGATCCGCTCACCCGACGTGATCTCGCCGCCGGTCAATACCTGCCGGATGGGCGCCAGCGCGTCGAGGGCGTCATCCACCAGGGCATGGAACAGCCGCGTGGTGATCCAGAGGATGGTGGGCCGCTCGTCGCGCAACAGCTGCGTCAGGGCCGCCATCGAAAAAGGCCCGGGCGGCAGGATCGCGAGGCGCGCGCCGTGCAGCAGCGCGCCCCAGAGCTCGAAGGTCGAGGCGTCGAACGCGAGCGGCGAGAGATGGACCATGCGCTCGTCCGGCCCCAGTTTCACATAGGACACGGAGCGCACGAGCCGCACGACGCCGCGGTGCTCGATCAACACGCCCTTGGGCCGGCCGGTGGAGCCGGAGGTGTAGAGGATGTAGGCGAGCTGCGACGGCCGGTGAGCGGCGCCGAGCTCGCCGGACGACAGGGCCTCTTCGGCGAGGCCGCGCCACGCGGCCCGCGGATCATCCACCAGGACGGCCTCCAACTCGAGCGCGCGGCAAACCGCCTCGCACCGGCCGGAGGCCACGACCAGACGCGCCCGCGCGTCCGTCGCCTGGAGGCGCAGCCGTTCCATCGGGTGCGACGGGTCCAGCGGCAGGTAGGCGCCGCCGGCTTTGAGAATGCCCAGCAGGCCGGCCACCATCTCGATGGACCGATCCGCGCACACGCCGACCGCCTGATCCGGGCGCACGCCGCGCGCCACGAGGTGGCGGGCGAGGCGGTTGGACAACCGGTCGAGTTCGCCGTAGGTCATGGTCCGGCCCGCCGCGACGAGCGCGACACGGTCCGGCGCCCGGGCGGCCTGCTCCGCGAACAGCTCGTGGATGCACGCGGCGGGATACGCGGCCGCGGTGCGATTCCATTCGAACAGCTGGATCCGGCGCTCGGTTTCATCCATCAACGGGATGTCGCCGACCGCGCAATCCGGCTGCCGCGCGACGGCCTGCGCGATCCCGCGGTACTGGTCGAGCCAGCGCCGGATGGTCGGGGCGTCGAACAGGTCGGTGTTGTAGTTGCATTCGAGCCGGAGCCGGTCGGTGTAGGCGACAATGTTCAGCGAATGCTCGAACTGGTAGGCCGCGCGGGGGTTGATGACCACATCGGTATCGAGGCCCTCGAACCGGAGCCCGTGCATCGCGGGATCCACATTAAAGGTCACCTGGATGAGCGGCGGATGCGAGGGCTCGCGCGCCGGCTTCAGGGCCTTCAGCAGCGCGCCGAAGGTGATGCCCTGGTGCTCGTAGGCGTCCAACAGGGCCTGCTGCGCCGCCGCCAGCAGGCGGCTGAAGGAATCTTCCGGCGCGACCCGCAGGCGCAGGGGCAGCAGGTTGGCGCAGTGGCCGACCAGCGCATGGTCCTCCATGATCTGCTGGCCGGCGGCCGGAATGCCGATCACGAAATCCCGCTGGCCGGTCAGGCGATGGATCTGGACCGCGTACATCGCCATCAGGGTCGCGAAGAGCGTCGCCCGGTGGCGCGCCCCCATCTCCTTCACCTCGTTCAGCAGCGCCTCGTCAATCGGGGCCACCTCCATCGCGCCCGCGAAGGTCCGCAGCGGCGGGCGCCGGCGGGCGGACGGCAACCGCACGGGAGACGCCGCCTGCTCGTGCAGGTCCAGCCAGTAGCCGAGGTCGGCTTCATAGCGGGGCTCGGCGCGGTATTCCGCGAGACGCCGCGCGTAATGGCGGAACTGGGTGGGCGGCGGGCGGTTGTCCTGTTCGCCCCGGCAGGCCAGCGAATAGAGGGCGCCCAGGTCGCGCGTCATCACATCATACGACCATCCGTCGCACACGGCGTGGTGGACCGTCAGCGCCAGGACGTGGAGTCTCTCCGCCAGCGCGACGAGGCGCGCGCGGAGCAGCGGCGCCCGCCCGAGGTCGAAGGGCGTCCCGACCTCCTCGCGCACAATCGCCGCGAGGCGCGCCTCGCGCTCCCGCTCGCCGAGGGCGCGGAGATCCTCCAGGCGGAGGGCCGGCTCGGCGGACGGCAGCACCTCCTGCCGCTCGCCGGAGGGCGCAAGGACCGTGCGCAAGGCTTCGTGCCGCTGGACGAGGACGGACAGGGCCCGCCCCAGCGCGGCCCGGTCCAACGGCCCGCGGAACGTCAGCGCGCACGACTCGTTGAAGGCCGGCGCGGCGAGCGGATCCAGGCGCGAGGTCAGCCAGATTTCCTGTTGCGCCTCCGTCAGGGCGAACGGCCCGGTGGCGGGCACGTCCGGGACACGGCCGGGCAGGAACCCGGCCTCGCGCATCTCGCGGACCGCGCGCTTGATCGCGTCCGCGAGCCGGGCGACGTCCGGCTCCGTGTGTTCGGTGCAGAAGAAGCACGGGCGGCCCTCCCAGATATGGATGCCGAGGTCGCGCAGGTAATGGAAGAGCATGCTGAAGTAGCGGACGCGCTCCCCGTGGCCGAGATACCAGATGGAGGCGCAGCGATTGATCCAGAGATCCACGCCCTCGTCCGCGAAAAAGCGGTTCATCTCGTCCACGAAACGTCCGGCGCGTTCGTTCAACCGGCGCTGCAGGTCCGGGCCCTCCGCGAGCAGGTGATCGAGCACCGCCTTCGCCGACGCCATGGCCAGCGGGTGGCGGACGAAGGTCCCGGCGAAAAACGTCACACCCGCCTCGGGCACGGAATCGTCGCCGTACCGCCACAGGCCGCCATCAAACGCGTCGAGATACGCCCGCTTTCCGGCGATCACCCCGATGGGAAGGCCGCCCCCGACGATCTTGCCGTAGGTGACGAGATCGGCCTGGACGCCGTAGAAGGCCTGCGCCCCGCGCAGGTCGAGCCGGAACCCGGTCACGATTTCATCAAAAATCAGCGCGATGCCCGCCTGCTCCGTCAGCGCGCGCAACGCCTTGACGAACTCGCGCGGCTGCAGCTCGGGCTTCCGGCTCTGGACCGGTTCGACCAGCACCGCGGCGACCGACTCCGCGTTCGCCTTGATCCATTCCAGCGAGGCCGGGTCCCCGTAGTTGAGCACATGCGCCTGGCTGACGAGCTCCGGCGGGATGCCCGGCGCGATGGGGAGCGTCCGCGAGCGGCCCTGCGCCCACAGCCCCTTGGCGAGCACTTCCTCGTGGATGCCGTGGTAATCGCCCGAGAAATACACCAGCCCGGCGCGGCCCGTCACGGTGCGCGCCGCGCGCACGGCTCCCATCACGGCCTCCGAGCCGGTCGTGCAGAAGGTCGCCCGATCCATCCCGGAGAGTTCGCAGATCACCCGCGCGATGTCGCCCGCCAGGACGTTTTGCGGGCCGATCTCGATGCCCTTGCGCAACTGGGCCTCGATCGCGGCGCGGATGAAATCGGGATTGTGGCCGAAGAGGTAGGTCCCGAACCCCATCGTGACATCGAGGTACTCGTTCCCATCGAGATCCCAGAGCGTCGAGCCCTTCGAGCGGACGGAGACGATCGGGTACGTGATCTCCTTCCACGTGCTGCGGAATCCCGCGACGGCGCGCGGGTCGGAGAAATGGCCGCGATGCCGCTGGGTGTGCTCCTTCGAGCGCCCCGTTTTCGCCGTATAGCGCGCGATCAGCGCGTCGAGATGTCGCTGCTGGTTCGGCGTCAGCGCCTCGCCCGCGGCCTTGTTGATCGGCGCGAACGGGCCGTGGCGCGCGGGGGCTGCCGGCGGGGGGGCGGACTCGGGCCCGAACGGGCCGGCGGGCGCCTCCGCGGCCGGCGCGGGCCTCACCGCCGCGGGGGCGGGGCGCTGTTCGGCGATGTGCCGCGCGATCGCCGACGGCGTCGGAAGAGTATCCAGCATCTGCCGGAGCGTCAGCTTCAACTGGTACTTCTTCTGGAGCGCCAGGCTGACCTGCGTCAGGAACAGGGAATCGAAACCCATCTCCAGGAAGGCGCGCTGCGGGTCGAGCGCCGACCGGTCCATGCCCGACAGGTCGTGGAGGATGTCCATCACCTCCGGCAGGACGCCGGCCGGCTCGCCGGCGGAAACGACCTCGGGCTCGGCGCCCGCGAGGTCGCGCGGCGCCGCGGCGTCCGCCGGCGGAGCGGACGCCCGCCCGCGGCCGCCTTCCTCCTCCGCCGCCGCGTCAATCCAGTGGCGCTGCCGCTCGAACGGATAGGTGGGGAGCGCCAGCCGGTTGCGGGGCGCCCCGTCGAACCAGCGGGCCCAGTCCCACTCGCGGCCGCCGCACCACAGCAGGCCCGCCGCGAGGCAGAAATCGTCCAGCGCGCGGCCCCCGGCCTCCTGCCCGGGTAGCGACGCGACCACGTGGAGCGCGGGCGGCCTGGCCGGATGCTGGCGCGCGAATTGCGCGAGCGCCTGGCCGGGCCCCACCTCGAGCAGCAGCGCATCCGGCAGCGCAAAGGCCCGTTCGAGCGCCTCGCCGAAGAGGACCGGGCGGCGGATCTGGCGCGACCAATACGAGGCGTCCGCGAGTTCCGCCTCCGTCATCTCCCGGCCGAGGCAGGTGGAGACCCACGGGATCGCCGGCGCGCGGAATGAAAGCGCGGCCGCCACGCGGGCGAAGGGTTCTAGCATCGGATCCATCATCGCCGAGTGGAACGCGTGCGAGGTCGGCAGCATCCGCGCGAGCACGCCCCGCTGCTCCAGCGCCGCCCGCAATCCGGCGACGGCCGGCGTGGGCCCGGATACCGTGCAGAGCCTCGGGCTGTTGATCGCCGCCACGGCAACCCCCTCGGGCAGGAGCGGATCGATCTCGTCCGCGGGCATCCGCACGGCGAGCATGGCGCCCGCCGGCAACGCCATCATCAGGCGCGCGCGCTCGGCCAGCAACAGGAGCGCGTCGGGCGGGGCGAGCGAACCGGCCAGCACCGCGGCCACATACTCGCCGATGCTGTGGCCGATCAGCATCGCGGGCTCGACGCCGCGCGCGAGCCACAGGCGGGCGATCGCCAGCTCGATCGTGAAAATGGCCGGTTGCGTCAGCCAGGTCTCGTTGATCCGCGCCTCCGCCGCCTCGCGCCGGCCGGGCGCCGGATACAACGTGTCGCGCAGGTCCGCGCCGAGCGAGGCCCGCAACAGCTCCGCGCACTCGTCCACGGTGGATTTGAAAACCGGTTCCGCGCGGTACAGGTCCTCGCCCATCCCGACGAACTGGGCGCCCTGTCCCGGGAACAGGAAGACGATCTTCGGCGCCCCGGCGTGCGCGGCCAGCTCCAGGGGCTTGCCGCCGACCGCGGCCCTCAGGCGCGCGACGGCGTCCGGGCGGTCGCGCGCCACCACGGCGCGGCGGAAGGCCATCCGCTTGCGCCCGACAGCCAGCGTATGCGCCGCATCGGAGAGGTTGAGATCCGGATGCTGCTCCAGGTGGTCCGCGAGGCGCGCGGTCATCGCGTCGAGCGCGGCGGCGCTTCGCGCGGAGAGCAGGAGCGTTTCGCGGTCGCGCGCGGGGGCGGACGGCGGCGGGAGCGGCGGTTCCTCCACCACCACGTGCGCGTTGGTGCCCCCCACGCCGAAGGCGCTCACGCCCGCGATGCGCGGGCGATCGCCGCGCGGCCACGGCCGGTTCTCCGCGGCCGGGACAAACGGGCTGTTCGCAAAATCGATCCGCGGATTCGGCGCCGTATAGTGCAGCAGGGCCGGAATCCGGCCGTGCCGGAATTGCAGCAGGGTCTTGATCAGGCCGGTGGCGCCCGCGGCGACGTCGAGGTGCCCGATGTTGGTCTTGCCGGACCCGAGCGCGCAGAACCCGTTGCCGGTTGCGCCGCCGGCCCGGAACGCATCCGTCAGGGCCGCCACCTCAATCGGATCGCCCAGCGGCGTGCCCGTGCCGTGCGCCTCGATGTACGAGACGTCGGAGGGGTGGACGCCCGCCATGGCCTGCGCCGTCGCAATGACCTCCGCCTGCGCCCGGACGCTCGGCGCGGCGAATCCGACCTTTTCCGAGCCGTCGTTGTTGACCGCCCAGCCGCGGATCACCGCGAGAACCGGGTCGCGATCCGCCAGGGCGTCGCCCAGCCGCTTGAGCAGCACGACGCCGCAGCCGTGGCCGAAGATCGTGCCGTTCGCGCCGGCATCGAACGCGCGGCATTTGCCGTCCGCCGACACCATGGCATCCGGCTCGTAGGGATAATCGCGGCGCTGCGGGAAGGAAATGGAGGAGCCGCCCGCCAGCGCCATGTCGCACTGGTACGCCATCAGCGAGGTCGCCGCCTGGCAGATGGCGACCAGCGAGGTCGAGCAGGCGCACTGGATGCCCATGCTCGGCCCGCGCAGATTCAACTTGTACGACACGCGCACCGGCACGAAGTCCTTGTCGTTGCCGAGCATGGTCTGGTATTCGCCCACCTGGTAGTTGCCCGCCAGCGTCCGCCCCTTGCGCAGATGCCACAGCAGGTACGTGTTGAGGCTCACCCCCGAGTACACGCCGATCAGGCCGGGGAATCGCGCGGGGTCGTGTCCGGCGGATTCGAGCGCCTCCCACGCGCACTCGAGGAAGAGCCGGTGCTGCGGGTCCATCAACGAGGCTTCGCGCGGGTAGATCCCGAAAAACGCCGCGTCAAATTTGTCCACGTCCGGCAGGGTGCCCCGGGCGCTGACAAACCGGCGGCCCGCCGCGAGATCGTCCGGCGTCGCGCAGGTGAATTCGAGCGAGCCCGGGTCGAATTTCTCCACCGCATCGAGGCCGTCCATCAACACGCGCCAGAAGTCCTCCGGACTGGCCGCGCCGGGGAAACGGCCGGACATGCCGATGACCGCGATGGATTCCGGGGCCTGGGCGGCGGCGTTCATGGCGCGGCGGCCCTCGAGAGCGCGGAAAAAACGGCGCGCTGGCGCCGGGCGCGCTCCATCGGCGAAAAACGGGCGTCGCTCTCCCCGGCGCCACCGAGGTGGCGGGCCAGCGCGCGCGCCGTCGTGTGCTGGAACAGGTCGGTGATCGGGACGTCGCGCCCGGTCATCTCGCGGAGCCGGGCATGCACGATCGCCAGCTGCAGCGACGTTCCGCCGAGGTCGAAGAAATTGAGGGTCGGATCCTCCACCGGTTTGCCGAGTACGGACGACCAGAGCGCGAGCACGCGGGCCTCCCACCCTTCCGCCGCGTAGCGCGCGGGGGCCGGCGGACACGCCGCGGGGGAACGGGCCTGAAGCGCGAGCCGGTCAATTTTCCCGTTCGGCGTCAGCGGGAAACGGTCCAGCCAGTTCACGGCGGACGGCACCATGTAGCCGGGCAGCCGCGCGGCGAGGTGGGCGCGCAGGTCGGCGTCCGCGGATTTGCCCTCGCGCGCGGTCACCCAGGCGGCCAACTGGGCGTCCTCGGCGCCGGCGCCGCGCGCCGTCACGACGGCTTCGCGCACCGAGGGGTGCGCCGCGAGCGCGTGCTCGATCTCGCCCAGCTCGACGCGGAATCCCCGCACCTTGACCTGGTGGTCCATGCGGCCTCGGAATTCGAGAAGCCCGTCCGCGTCGCGTCGCGCCAGGTCGCCGCTGCGGTAGATACGCCCGCCCGCGGGCTGCCCGGGGCGCGGATCCGGGACGAACCGGGCCGCGGTGCGTTCCGGATCGTGGAGATACCCGCCCCCCACGCCGATCCCGCCGATGCAGAGTTCTCCCGATTCGCCGGGCGCGACGGGTTGGAGCTCCCCGTCGAGCAGCGCGATGGTCGCATTGGGGATCTCGCGGCCCAACGGGACAAACGGCCACCGGTCGAGGTTGGCCCGGTCGAGCCGGTGCCACGCGCAGATGTCCGTGCACTCCGTCGGCCCGTAGGTGTTGGCCACGCTGGCCCGTGTCGCGGGGGCCTCGATCCAGGCGCGAAGGCGTGGAATGGAAATCGGCTCGCCGCCCAGCACCGCGACCCGGAGCGAGTCCATCGGCGCGAATCCGCGGCCGGCCGCCGCGTCAACCAGCGGATAGAAAGCGCTGGGCGTCGTGTTGAGGAGGGTGACGCCGTGCCGCTCGATTTGTTCCAGGATGGCCGGGATATCGTACGGGCCGGGCGGCTGCAGGATCACGGTCCCGCCGGCGAGCAGCGGCGCGATGAGATTCTTCTGGGTCAGATCGAAACTCAGGGACGACAGCACGAGAACCCGGCACCCGGCATCCAGCGCAAACGCGTCCGCATACCATTCGACGAGATTGGCGAAGCCCTCGTGGAAGACAATCGCCGCCTTGGGCTGCCCGGTGGAGCCGGAGGTGAAAATGGCGTAGAGCGGATCGCGGGGCGCCGGCGGCGGCGGGGGCGGCGCGTCCGTGTCCAGCTCCTCCATCGGCCAGACGGGGCCCGCCCCCCGGATCGCGCCGAGCCGGCCGGCAAGCGATCGCGGCGCGATCAGCGCGGCCCAGCGCGCGGCGGCGGCCATGTGGGCGATGCGTTCGTTGGGATACGCCGGGTCCACCGGGATGTAGGCCGCCCCGGATTTGATCGCGCCCCAGAGCGCCACCAGCATGTCAATCGAACGCTCGAACGAAAGGGCGACATAGGCGCCCGTCCCCAACCCCCGCTCGCGCAGCGCGGCGGCGAGCCGGTCCGTGCGCGCGTCGAATTCCGAGTAGGCGATTTGCTCCCCGCCGCAGCGCGCGGCGATGGCGTCCGGCGCGCGCGCGGCCCGCGCCTTCAAGGCCGCCACCAACCCGATGCGCGCAACGCCGCGCGAAATCTGTTCATGCCCCGACATTATTGAGCCCGCCCGACCTCGATCAACCCGACCTCATTTCGCTTGATGACAACGAATGATAAACCCGGCCTCGCGGCTGTTTGCCGGACGATAGGTCGTCCCGCCTCGCCCCCGGCTCACTCGCCGCAGGTGAGCCGTTCGTGTCGTTCCTGTCTTGAGCAGACATTAATGCCGGAGCGCGATCCATACCAGTATTGATTGTCCGCCGCCGCGCGGATCCGCGCGGCGCGAGGGGCGCGGCTACGGGGTCCGGACGCTCCCGGGTTGCGGGCCCGCCGCGCAGAGCCACCGGTACACCTCGAGCAGGTCCGACGCGATATGCTCCCAGGCAAAGCGCGACGCGGCCAACGCGCGCGCGCGGCGCCCCATGCCCTCGAGATCGGCCGGCGCGCGCGAAAAAAATTGCCGCAACTGTCCGGCCATGGGCTCGGGCGCCGGATCAATCCGCTCCGCAGCGCCGGCGGCGAATCCCTCCGGCAGGTTGCAGGCGGCGGTCATCAGCACCGGCCGGGCGTGCGCCCACGCCTCGAGCACCGTCATCGGGAGTCCCTCGCTCAGCGAAGGGAGGATAAACGCGCGGGCATTCGCGTAGGCCGCGGATTTCCCGGGGCCGTGCAGCGGCCCGAGAAAGGTCAGCGCCCGGTCGAGGCGGAGCGCGCGGGCCAGCGACTCCAATTCGGCGCGATGGCCGCCCTGGTCCCAGCCCGCCACGACCAGATGCCAATCCGGATCGCCCGCGCGCGCCCAGGCCTGGAGGAGCGCGGGCAATCCCTTTTTCGGGTGCAGGCGGCCGAGGAACAGCATGACCTGTTTCCCGGCGGGGCATCGGGCCGCCCAGGGCGCGGGCACCGGTTCCGACGGCGCGGGAAGATCAACCCCGTTCGGGATGACGCAGACCGGGTTCCGCAGCCCGCAGGCGCGGATCGCCGCGGCCTCCGAATCGCACAGCGCATGGAGGCAGGCGGCTTCCTCGAGATGGCGGCGCTGGAACAGGGCCGCGGCGAGTTTCTTCTTCCACGCCGAGTGGCGCAGGGCCCATGGATCGAGCATGCCGTGCGGAGACAGGATGAAGGGACGCCCCGTTCGCCGGGCCCATCCGCGCTGGGCCAGCGAGGGGTACATCCACAGACCCGCCGCGTGCGAAAGATCGGCGTCGAACGCGGCGAGCGCGGACGCCAGACCCGGCGCGTAGCCGAAGGACCGCGGCCCGCGCACCGGCCGGCACACCGGCTCGATCGGGCGCCAGGCCGGCAAGTCCTCATCCGTGAACCGGTCGCGGAGGCCGAACACCCGGACCGCCACGCCGGGCGCGCCGGCCTGCGTCTGGGCGAGGCGGCGGACGCTCTCGCTGATCCCGCCGTTCGCGCGGGAGACGGAAGCCAGCAGGTGGGCGACCTTCACTCCGAGGCCCCCAACGCGGGCAGCCCGAGGTCCTCGCGGCCCAGCCGGGCGAGCGCCAGGCGCGACGCCTCCATCAGACCGAAGCCGAAACGGCGGGGGCTCCACCCCGCGATATGGGCCCGCGCGCGCCGGCCCATGGCCTCGCGCGCGGCCGGGTCATCGGGTATTTTCCGCATCGCGGCGGCGATCGAATCCGGATCCTCCGGCTCGAAGGCAAACCCCGTCTCCCCCTCCACCACGAGATCGGGTTCGCACCCGCAGCGCCGCGAGACCAGGACCGGCAGGCCGCCGGCCATGGCCTCGTTCACCACGAGGCCCCACGGTTCGATCGTGCTGGCGAGGATGAAGGCATCGGCCAGGCCGTAGAAGACCGGCAGGTCGGGATACTGGACAAAGCCCGGCCAGTGGACGTGCGGACCGATGCCCAACTCGGCGGCGAAAGCCTTGAGGCGCCCCGCCTCGTTCCCGTCGCCGCACAGCACGAGGGCGCGGGCGTCCGGCGCCGAGGCCCGGTAGCGCGCGTAGCCGCGCAGCAAGCCATCGAGGTTTTTCTTCGCGACAAACCGGCTGGAGGAGAGCAGGTACCGGTCGGGCAGGCCATGGCGGGCGCGAAGCGCCGCGGCGTCGTCGCGCGCCCGGTCGGACCCGTCGGAAAAATACTCGTTGTCCACCGCGTCATAACCGTTGAAGACCGCGGCCCGCGAGACGCCGAGCCGCACCGCGTAGTCCGCGTGGCGCGCGCCGCCGACGAGCGCGGCATGGAACTTTCCGACCATCCATTTTTTTACGAGCTCGCGCGGCCACAGGCGCGGATGGTCGCCATACGACGACTCGCTCATCAGCACGGCGCCGGCCCGGTTCGCGCCGCACCACCGCAGGCCGGCGCGCGCCTCCGCGAAGGCCCATCCCGGCAGGGCGGCCACCACGGGCCGGATCGCATCGAGTCGCTCGGCGAGGCGCCGCCCGATCGCGCGCGCGCCCAGGCTTTCGTAGTCGGCATCCGGAAACAGCACGTGCGCGCTGCACCCGGCGGGGAGTTCGACCGGCGCCCACGCATAGGTGCGGTCGCGGCCGGCGACCGCGATGGGGGCCAGCGCGTGGCCCGCGTCGGACAGTGCCGCCGCCGCCGCGCGGATCCTGGCGAGGTGGTAGGGTCCGAACCGGGAGAAGACGAGGGCGACCGTCGCCGGCCCGGCCCGCTGTGCGGAGGCATTCATATGCGAAGGCGGAACCCCGCGCCGCCGCGGCCGGGCACGACGACCGGCTCCCGCGCGGCCACGATGGCGGCGAGCATCCAAAATCCCCAAAACGTCTTGTAGAACTGGAAGGATAGCGACATCCAGAAAATGAGCAGCGAGAAATGGAACAGGTGGAAACCGAGGAACCGCCAGTTGTCGGACCGCCGCCAGAGGCGGACCAGCGGGAAGAAAAAGAAAAAGGAGACGGCGGCCACGCCCGGGATGCCGGTCCAGCGCCCGTAGTCGAGGAAGACATTGTGCGAGAGATATTCGCCGTAGACGGCGTACTCGAGCGGGATGTCCTCCCGCTCGTTGTTGAACCGGATGCCGAGGAACGGATGGCGAAGGATCGTGCGCAGCGAATACTCCCAGACATCGGTCCGCGAGGCGGCCGCGCCGTAGTCGTATTTCGAGCGCTGGTAATACCGGTACAGCGCGTCCATGCGGTCCCGGGTCTCGAACGCGTTGGTCAGATAGAGCAGGCCGATCAACACCAGCAACCCGGCCGCGACCGGGGCGAGGCCCGCCCGCGCGGCGCGCAGCAGGCCCATGGATTTGGTGCGGAGATAGACGAGGCCGACGGCCGCGATCATGAGCGCGAAGCCGGCGTAGGCCCCGTGGGTCATCGTGGCGACCAGCGGGGGAATCGCGACGAGGAACGCCACCAGCGCGAACATTTTGAACCGGCGGACCTGCGCGGGATTCCGTCCGGACACCATGTTGGAAAGCGTCAGGCCCAGCGCGCCGAAGGCGCCCATCAGGAGCGGCGGCCAGATCATCACGGCGTCCGCGCGCACGCCGCCGAGCCGGGCGAATCCGCTGCGCTCCCCGCCCCATGTGGACAGGTCCACCGGCAACCCGAACTGGAAGGCCCAGAAGGCGGTGGTCGCCATCAGCGTCCCCAGGCACATGCCGAACAGGCACTTCAAGTACCGGCCCTTCGCCTCGTTCGCCTGCTGGCAGGCGATCACCGCATAAAAGATCGCCTTCATGTATTCGCTGTTGATGTGATAGATCGGCTCGCCCGTGATGAGCCAGTGCCAGAACAGCCAGGGCAGCACCGGCCACAGGAGGCCGATGCCGGCGAGGTTCATCCGCCGATAGCGCACGAACGTCACGGCGATCCAGGTCATCACGCCGATCTGCGCCGGATTGAGGGCCGCGCCTTCGGGAAAAGGCAGGAACTGGGCGCAGGCGATATAGAAGAAGCCCGCGATCGGGGTGACCCAGCACAGCACGCTCATCACCAGGATCATCGGCAACGCGAGCGCCGAATAGAGGACCGGCTTGAGCTGCAGGGCCAGCGAGCAGGCGATCGCGATGGCGAGGATCCATCGGTCGGCGCGCAGCAGGGCGCAGTCCCAATAGGCCGCGCCGGGATCGCGCGACGGCGGGCGGCCCGCCGCGGCGGGCCCGGACGCGGGCGGCGGCATCGCGGGGTTGGTGGCGGCGGGGCGATTCATGCGCGGTTCAACCTCGTCCACTCGCGCGCGCGCGCCCACGGCATCGGGGTGCGTTCCGGCCAGCGGGAAAAGGTCATGGCCACGCCGCGGGCCAGCCCGGCGGCCTTGCGCCCGAAATTGCGCCTGAAGTAGACGGCCCGCCGGATCGAGCGCAGCACGCCCACCGGCAACCCCATGAGCAGGGGGTAGTTCATGGAGGTCAACAGCACGGCGTTGCGGGCGTAGAGGTAATCGTATTCCCTGAAATCGCGGCGCTCGTTCGAGCCGTAGAACTGGTTGTGCTCGACCAGGATGGACGCATCGTACCAGATGCGGTGCCCGGCGGCGAACAGGCGCATCGCCAGCTCGGGCTCCTCGTAGCCGTAGACCCACCACGGTCGGTAGCCGCCGATCTGCAGGATGGTCGGCACATGGAACAGGACACAGCCGCCCATGAACCAGGTGGTCGGGCCCGACGGGAGTCCGGCCGGGCGATCCAGGCGCCCGTCCTTTTTCGCGCGGCATTGGAATGATACCGCGGGACAGGATCCGGGCGGCCGGGGAAGAACCAGGTGGTCCGCCAGCCGGCCGGCATCGAGGAAATACTGGTCGTCGTCCAGGCAGACGGCGAACGGGGCGCCGCACGCGCGCAGCAGTTCGTTCCGCCCATGGGCCTGGCCCCGCTGCCGGTCGCCCCGGAGGACGCGGGCGCCCGGCCACGTGTCCGCCACCGTCCGGATCGCGGCGGGGTCATCCGAGGCGTCATCGTAAATCCACAGGGGATGGGCGCCGAACGATTTCTGCCGGAGACGCGCGAGGGTCTCGGCCAGGATCGCGGGCCGGTTGCGTGTGGCGAGCAGGATGGCGCAGGGTTCCGCACTCATGCGAGGGCGCCATCATAGACGGTTGCGTAGCCTTCCGCCACCCGATCGAGCGTGAACCGGTCCTCAAACCGCCGTCGCCCCGCCTCGCCCAACGCGGCGAGCCGGGCGGGATCGCGCAGGATATCCTCGATCACCGCGGCCAGCGCATCCGCCGTGCGCGGGACCAGCCAGCCGGTGCGCCCCGGCTGCACCGCCTCGGAGACGCCGCCGACATCCGTTGCGATCACCGGGAGGCCGACGGACATCGCCTCCACGATCGCCATCGGCAGGCCCTCCCACCGGGACATCAGGCAGAGCGCGTCCAGCCCGGGCATGAGCCCCTCGCGCGGATTCGGCGCGAAGCCGCGGTACTCGGCCCATTCCGCGTGGCGGCGCGCCCATTCGGCGGCCCGCTCCTCTTCGAGCCCGCGCCCGGCCAGCACCACGCGGACGCGGATCCCGCCGCGATTGATCCGCTCGGCGGCTTCCGCCAGCAACCGCCAGCCTTTCTGCTCGATCATGCTGCCCACATGCCCGAGCGCCAGCGGGCGGCCGGGTATCCCGGCGCCCGGCCGCGCGCGCGACGGCGTGGGATCAATTCCGTTCGGGATGACCGAAAACGCGGCGCGCGGAATGCCGAATATGCGCTCGGCCACCTCCGTGTTGGCCAGGTCCACCGACGTGAGGCGCGCGCCGTGGGTCACCAGGCGGCGCGCCATCCAGCGGTGGATCGCGCGCCGGACGGGTTTTCCGTCGAAGTGTTCGTTCACGCCGTGGAACGTGGCGACCACACCGACGCGGATTCCCGGAATCCGCGGCAGCGGGAGGAAGACGCCCGACATCCAGGCGTTGTGGAGGTGCAGCACGACCCGGTCGGTTCCCGCGCGCGCGGCCAGATCCTCGATCCACCGCCGCCAGGGCGGCGGGCGCAGATACTGGTGCAGGAACAGCGCCGTTCCGAACACGTCGGGGCACGCGCTTTCGTACAGCGGCAGCGGGATCGCGCGGGCCTCCTCCCGGTACGCCTCGGGCCATTCGGCATCATGCACGACGGCGATGCCGACGGCGGCATGGCGGTCCGAGGCCCGCTGGGCCCGCGCGAGGTCGCGCATGACGCTCCACGGGCCGGTCACCGGCTGGCAGGCGGCGTGCAATACCGCGATGCGGGATCGCGCGCTCATTCCGACACCCCGCCCCGCGGGCCGCCCGCTACGCCCTCGAGGATTTCCACAAGTCGGTCCGCATAGGCGTCAATCCGGAATCGCGCGGCGGCCGAGCGGCAGGCCGGGCGCATCGCGGCCGACAGGTCGCGGTCCCGCGCGAACCTCAAGATGGCGGCGGCGAGCGCCCGGGCGTCCCGCGGCGGGACGAGGAACCCGGTCCTGCCCTCCTCGACAACCGCCCCGCAGTTCGGCGTGGCGACAACCGGGACGCCATGCGCCAGGGCCTCGACCTGCGTGATGGCGAATCCGTCGGACAGCGTGGGCAGCGCGAAAAGATCCGCATCGGCGAACAACCGCCCGGCCTCGCTGCGGGGCACCGGACCCATCCACTCGATGGCGTCCGGCGCGGATCGAACCGCCGCGTCGCGGATGCCGATCGGGCCGGCCACCCGGAATCGGACCGGCTCGCCCTCCAACAGGCGCGCGGCCTCGACAAGATACTGGATCCCCTTGCGGAGGATGACCGATCCGAGCCACAGAACCGTCAGCGGCCCGGCCGCGCGCGGCCTTTCGGCCGGCGGCGGGGCGGAGGGCTCGTACGCGAGGGGAAGCACATGGATGCGCCCCGCGGGCGCGCCCTGCCGCACCAGGGCATCGCGCGACCAGGCGGAGTTGACGATGATGCAATCGGCCTCCCGCCATTCCGCCTCCGCCCGCTCATAGTACCCCGCGGGCGGCGGTCCCGGTGGATCGGCGTACACCGGCCACCGCTCGGATTCACCGGCCACGAGGTCCCACTCCTCTCGTCCGGGATCAATCTGGTCCACAACGGTCCGGATGCCCCGGGCCTTTTCCGCGCGCAGCGCCTCGAGGGCGGCGTATGAAAACCCGAGGAAGACCGTGTGCGGCGGGAGGCGCAGACCGGCCACGCGCTCGGCGAACGCGCGGTCATCCGCGGCGAACGCTTGCGCCAGGCGCCCCTCGCGCTCGGCCCGCCGGAGCCGCCAGCGCGAACGCAGGCCGAATGTGTTCAGGGCCTGCACGAGCGACCTCGGCAGGTCGTCCGACGCCGCGCCCATCGCGCGGGCGGCGCCGCCGCCCAACACGCGCAGCCGCGACGCCCAGTCCGTGTGCACGGGGGAATACCAGTCCGTGACGAGCCGGGCCAGCAGGCCGCGGCGGTGCAGGGCGCGGGCGGCCAGGAAATGCTCGCGCGCACCCTTGTGCGCCACCACGACCTGGAGATTCGGTTTCATCGGCTGACGGCGGACACGATAGAAATCCCCGCCCCCGGCGCACAGCCGAAAATCGCGCCCCATCCCGGCGCGGCGGCGCTTGCCGCCACCGCCGCCATCTGCTCATATTGCAATCCCATGAAGCGGCTCGCCATCGCGCTCAAATCGGTCCGCCGCGAAAGCGCCAAGGGATACGGACACGCCGCGCGTTGGTTCGCGCGGCGATTCCAGCTTCGCTTTGTGCGCCGGCGCTGGCCCGCCCTGCCCGCCCCCGGCGCGGAGGATCTCGCGCGCCCGATCAGCGTCGTCGTGCCGGCCGCGGAGAAGGACATCGAGGTGCTCGATCGCTGCCTCGCCGCCGCCCGGCGGCACGTGCGTCATCCCATCCGCGCGCTGTGGGTGGTCGCGCCGGATTCGGCCCCCCTGCGCACGCTGGCCGCCCGGCACGGGGCCACATGGATTCATGAGGATGCCGTGCTGCCCCGCCCCGCGCGCGAGTTGAACACGCGCGGATGGGTCCTCCAGCAGATGATCAAGCTCGGCGCCGCCGGGTCCGTGCCCACACCCGACTATCTCGTGCTCGATGCCGACACGCTGTTTGTCCGGCCGCAGTGTTTTTTCCGGCGCGGGCGGACCGCGCTGCGCTATTCCGACCAGTATGAGCTGCTCTACAACCGCTCGCTGGAGCTGGTCTTCGGCCATCCCCGCCGGTACCCCGTGTCGTTCGTGACCCACCACGCCCTCTTCAACCGGGATCGCGCGCGCGCCCTGCTCGACTTCATGGGCGCGCGCTTCGGCAGGCCCTGGTGGCGGGCCATCCTGGACGAACTCGACAAGGGCCATCCGATCTCCTTCGCGGAGTACGAGCTCTACGGCCATTTCGTGGTCGGGCAGCAGGGCTGGCGCCGGGAGTTCTACCTGGAGTATTGGAACGGTCTCGATCGCGAGGGCGCGGACCTCGCCCGGCTCGACGCGCTGGTCGCGGAGGCGGGCCCGCGCGCGAACAGCATTTCCTTCCACCGGCACACGCAGTGAACCGGCGTTTCCTACGGCGATCCGCCGAGGAGCCAGGCGCGCGCCCGGTCCATTTCTGCCGCGGGAAAATCGTGGCCGATGTCCGGCATGGACTGGTCCGCTGTTTCCACGCCGGCCGCCTTCAAGGCCTCCACCGTCTGCCGCGCGCCGCTCACCCAGGGGATGCGGTCGGCGGGCTGTTGCTGCGCGCCATAGGCCACCAGCACGCGCTTGCCCCGCGCCCCGGTGAAGTCCGCCCGCCGGAACTGCGCGCCGCTCGATGCGTCGCGGTCCGAACCCAGCCAGAAGCCGCCCTCCACCAGGATGTAATTTCCGAACCGGGCCAGCAGGTCGGGGTCGCCGGCCCACAGCATCAGTGCGATCGCGTTGGCGCCATTGGAGAATCCCGCAATCACGCTGCGGGCCTCGTCCACCCGCGGCACGAGACGCCGGATTTCATCGAGCATGACGCGCATGGCGGCCAGGGCATAGGGGCCGTCGGCGGGCGAAATGGACAGCTGCCGGTCCACGTCGGACCCGGGCGTGTACGGCTTGAAGAGCGGCATGTTGCAGAGGATGTAGCCCTTCCCGCCGAGGAACGGTTCGGCCTGCCACAGCTCGCCGCCCATCCCGCCGTCGCCGCCGCTCAAGAACAGGCATACCGGATACGGGCGTGACGCATCGTAGTCTTCCGGCAGTTTGATCGTCATCCGGACCGCCTTGTCGCCGCTGTTTCGGTACAGAACAGCCAGCGAAGGCGGCGCGGCCGGCACCTCGTACTCGATCGGCACGCCCGGCTGCAACCGGACCTCGCCCGCCCACGCGGCCCCGCACAATCCGACGAACGCCGCAAGACAACTGGCCACCCATTTCATGGCATCCTCCTCAATGAGGGAACACAATAGACCGCACAACCGACCCCGGCAAGAGGATGCCCAAGGGCTTCCCCACACCCCGCTCCTTTTTCGACCGGATTTATTGAAGGGACGGCATTTAGGGACTATCCCCGATTTTGGGTGGGAAAGAGCGCGCGTCGTTCGTGCAACGCAAAGAAGTGACGCTGCGGGCGAAACGACCCCAACAGCCGTGTGCCGTTGGTGAAAAAGTTACGTTCGGCTACTGGGTGGAAACAAAACGTTCGGCGCGATTCGGCGCCCGCGCGTTCGCGCGGGCGAACCGGATCGCGCAGGATTGGCCTTGTGTCCCGGTAGCCGGAGAACGCTTGCTCCATCGGCGCAAGGCCGGTGGGGGCAAATGAAAACCGGGTAATGTCCGGGCGGCATTTGGATTGACGTCAAACAACGATATCCCTAACCGTACCCTTTCCGTCGGGGCGTCCGGCGGCGGCATCCAAGCGGGGGACACGTACGCGTGAGCGCGCTGCGAAAAATCAAACGCATGATCATCACGAGCGGCATTCCACCGTCCGGCCGCCTTGACTTTCTTAACGCGCTGCTGACCCTCGGCCGATGGCTGAAGCAGCATCCGTCGCCCACGCACCTGGACGCCCGCGAACAGCTCTATGATTACGTGGCCGCGCAGTTGAACGGCGAGCCGTTCGACTACCTGGAGGCCGGCGTGTTCAAGGGCGATTCCATCCGGCACTGGTCCAAGCTGTCCGCCCATCCCGACACACGATTCTTCGGATTCGACACGTTTAACGGCCTGCCGGAGGCCTGGCACACGGGGCTGACCACCTTCCAGCCCGGCCACTTCGACACCGGGGGAAATTTTCCCGCGCTGGACGATCCGCGCGTCCACTTCATCAAGGGGCGATTCCAGGAGACGGTCCCGGATTTTCTGCGAACCTACCGGCGGCCAAAGAACCTCGTGGTCCACTGCGACGCGGATATCTATACCTCCACGCTGTACTTCCTCACCGCGCTCGACCCGCTGCTGCGGCCCGGGACGTACCTGCTGTTCGACAACTTCTCCGTCGCGCCGCACGACTTCCGCGCCTTCCTCGACTACACGAACTCGTACGGCCGCCGGTTCGAGGTGATAGGCACCGCGGAAGTGGACTTCGAGAAGATCGCGTTCCGGATCCTGTAATACCGGATGCCATAATTACACGGTGCATACTGGTAGGGCGCGGCCTCCGTCACAGGCACTACTGTCCAAAATAAATAGAGAGATCCTCCCTGAATCGGCAGAGGATCGGTGTGTTGAGACCCAGCAACCACCGACCAAGGAGGATCGTCATGAACGTACGAACAGGGAGTATATTTGGCCAGCTTTTGGCGTTGGTAGATCGATCTCTCTTTCGGCGTCTGGTCGGGGAGACCGGGGCGGAGCGGGCCAGCAAAGGGTTTGGGTGTTGGGACCAATTCGTGGCCATGCTCTTCGGGCAACTGGCCCAGGCCAAGTCCCTGCGCGAGATCGAAACGGGTTTGCGCAGCTGCGAGGGCAAGCTCCGACACGTGGGACTGGAGGACGCGCCTCGCCGGTCCACCCTGGCCTATGCCAAGGGGCGCAAAGGGTCACGTCTCCACAAGCGACAGTTCGTCAAGGCACTCCTTTATCATCCGGCGCTTCACCCGGTCGCTGGATAAGGCGGAAGCGAACCGCTGGACCGCTCGCCCCACGGTCTTGTACTCCTTTATCCCCAGCGCCGACCCGATCTCCGCAAGCGTCAATCCGCTCCGCCGGCGCGCCAGATACAACACCAACTCCCGACCCCAATCCCCATGGCGGTCCGAGAACTCCCCCCACGACTCGCCCCGCTTACGCTCCACCACCTTCACCACATCCACTGGAGTCACTCGCTTCAATACCTGGGCTCGATCTGGTTGCTCCTTACCCACTCGCCCTACCCAGCCCTTCACCTTCGCGAGAAACTCCAGCGACCCCAACGCCACATGGCCACCAAAATCCTCATATCCTTCCGGATTATCGCCTCGCGTCACGTACTGCCGGACATGCCTACGATATCCCTCACGGCCTCCCCCTCGTTCCAACAACGTTTGCGTCGTCAACCACTCCGGCTCCGACCCGTAACCCGCATATGCGCCATACGAACTCCAACGGTGCTCCCTCAGACGATTCAGTCGCCGTTTCACCGCTTCCCGATCTATCGGCGCCAGCCCTCGGCTTTCCGCTCGGTTGGACGCCCTTCCCAATCCCTCCTTCTGCACTCGAATGGGGTTGAGATGGATATACACGCTCGCGGACAACGCCCAGGACCCTTCCCCGTCTATCAGCACGCTGGCAAACCGCCCTTGGAACACATGCCCCACCCGGTTTCGCCGCCGGTTAAACCACACACTGTAGCTGACATTGAGCCACTGAATCGCCGCGCTGGCATTTGCATTCGGCGTCCGAATTAACAGGTGATAGTGATTGATCATGAGCACATACGCATGGATTTCCACTCCGTACCGTTCTCCCATGACAGGGAGCAGTTCAAGAAAATGCTCGTGGTCCTCTTTGTTCGCGAAGATCGTCCGCCGTTCGATCCCTCGTGCCGTCACATGGTACCAGCCGCCCCTCACATCCACTCGTACGGGTCTTGCCATACCCCGCTTCTATCCCACCAGGCCCCCGCACGCAATACTTTATTTGTCGCTTGTGGAGACGTGACCCCTACGGCTATTGCACTTTTCACCGCTAAATATTCCTTACATCATGAAGACTGGCTATTTGTCACAGGATTAAGCAACTCGGCATGGATATTGTTGATTTTCCCAGCACTCATGTTGTTGATGCATTATATAAATGTAAGAAGAAACTGAAGAGCCCAACATGTCCCTCGAGGTGACGCGGCGAAGCACCGCGCACCTCAGGGTTGTCGTTCGACGATAATACATGCCGGAAATGTCGCCGCCTGGGCCGCTGATGCGGCCCTGATTCGGCGGCGAAGACGAAGACCGGACAGACCGAGGGAACAGACATTCGGAAATCAAGTGTCGAACCATGCGCTGGAGGGTACGGCTCACCCGCGGCGGGTTCGCCGTCCCCTCAGCGCCGACGTTGGCCCATCAGAAATTTCTGATCATCTTGACATTCGTAGCCCATAGGATAC
>CAYMCD010000039.1:0-23830 GCA_964388845.1 uncultured Verrucomicrobiota bacterium | reverse complement strand
CCAGGGTCGCGCCCTCCTCGATCGCCACCTCGAAGTCGCCGCTCATGCCCATTGAGAGGTCATCCATCGGCGTGCCCGTCTCGCGCGCGACGCGGTCGCGCAGCTCGCGCAGGGCGCGGAAACAGGGCCGCGCCTTCTCCGGATCCGGGGCGAAGGGGGCCATCGCCATCAACCCGCCGAGCACCAGGCGGGGACACGCGTTGGCGGCCTCCACGACCGGCGCGACCGCGTCCGGCGCGAGCCCGAATTTGGACGCCTCCCCCGCGACATTCACTTCAAGCAGGATGCGCAGGGTCCGCCCGGCCTCGTCCGCCGCGCCGTTCAGGATGCGGAGCAGTTTCAAAGAATCCACCGAGTGGACGACTTCGAACAACTCGGCCGCCCATCGGGCCTTGTTGCTCTGCAGGTGGCCGACGAGGTGCCACACGAGGTTCGACGGACAATCGGGGATCTTGGCGCGCGCCTCCTGCACCTTGTTCTCGCCGAAGACCCGCAACCCCAGCGCCGCCGCCGCCGCCACCGACGAGGGCGGATGGGTCTTGGTGACCGCCACAAGCGTGACGGCGTCGCGCGGGCGCCCGGCGCGCGCGCAGGCGGCGGCGATCCGCTCCTCGACGCGGGCCAGGCGGTCTGAAAGGCCTTCGCTCATGCGCCGGTTGTACCGAAATTCGCCGCGTCTGTAAAAATGTTGTCCGCGGTAATTTCCCGGCGCCTTCCCGGCTTGAATTGTGGAGTCGGGTTCCGTACCTTCGCCGGGTTTCAGCCAACCCACGCACAGGAGCCACCATGTCCGAAATCGTACACATTATCGGGCGCGAGATACTGGATTCGCGCGGCAACCCGACTGTTGAAGTTGACGTCCACCTCGCCAGCGGGGCGAAGGGCCGCGCCGCCGTGCCGTCAGGGGCTTCGACCGGCGAACACGAGGCCATCGAGCTGCGCGACGGCGACAAGGCGCGGTACCTCGGGAAGGGCGTGCAGAAGGCCGCCGCCCATGTGAACGGGCCGATCCGCAAGACCCTGGCCGGCCACGACGTTTTCGATCAGACCGGGCTTGACCGCGCCATGATTGCGCTGGACGGCACCGAGACCAAGTCGAAGCTCGGCGCGAACGCGATCCTCGGCGTCTCCCTGGCGGCGGCGCACGCGGCCGCGAACGAACTCGACGTGCCCCTTTTCCGCTACATCGGCGGCACCAATGCCAGGGTCCTGCCGGTCCCCATGATGAACATCATGAACGGCGGCGCCCATTCCGACGCGCCGATTGACGTGCAGGAATTCATGATCATCCCGAAAGGCGCGAAAAAGTTCTCGGAAGGCCTCCGCATGGGCGCCGAGGTCTTTCACGCGCTGAAGGCCGTGCTGAAGAAGCTGGGGCTCAGCACCGCGGTCGGCGACGAGGGCGGTTTCGCGCCGGTGCTCAAGGGCAACGAGCACGCGATCGAAGTCATCCTGCAGGCCATCGCGAACGCCGGGTATACGGCGGGCAAGGACATTTTCCTCGCGTTGGATGTCGCGTCCAGCGAGTTCTACGACAAGGCGAAGAAGAAGTATGTGTTCAAGAAGTCGGACAAGTCCGAGCGCACGGCGGAACAGCTGGTCGAATACTGGGCCAAGTGGGTCAAGAAATACCCGATCATCAGCATCGAGGACGGCTGCGCCGAGGGCGATTGGGCGGGTTGGAAGCTGTTGACCGACGCGATCGGCGACCGCTGCCAGCTGGTGGGCGACGACCTGTTCGTCACCAACACGAAGTTCCTGAAGAGGGGCATCGAGACCGGCACCGCGAACTCGATCCTCGTGAAGGTCAACCAGATCGGCAGCCTGACCGAGACGCTTGAGGCCATCGAAATGGCGAAGCGCGCGAGCTATACCGCCGTGATCAGCCACCGCTCGGGCGAGACCGAGGACGCGACCATCGCGGACATCGCGGTGGCCACCAACGCCGGCCAGATCAAGACGGGTTCGCTGAGCCGCACCGACCGGGTCTGCAAGTACAACCAGCTCCTGCGCATTGAGGAAATGCTGGGGGCGTCGGCGCGGTATGGCGTCTGAGCGCGCCTAGCGGGCGCCGGGCGCCGGCGGAACGATACGCATGAACATCTGGGTCCTGACGATCCGCCTGTCCTGGGTGGCGCTGAGCCTCATCGGCCTCGCCGCGCTCGGGGGCGTCTTCTATCCGAAGATCCGGCAGTACCGGGATCTCGAGCGGCAGGAGCAGCGCATGCGCGAGGAGGTGCGCCTGGAGGAGGAGATGGCGCGGTATTTGAAGGGCCGGCAGGAACGGCTCAAGGCCGATCCGCGCTTTGTCGAAAAGATCGCGCGGGAGGAATTGGGGCTGGCGAAACCGGGCGAGACCGTCTTCAAGTTCCTCGATGACACGCCGACCAATCGGGCCGCGCGCCGGCCCTGAACACGCCCGCTAGCACGCCATGAATGCCGGCCCGACCGCGCGCGCCCGTTTCCGCGATTCCGCGCTGGTCGTCCTGCTGGCGCTCGCGCTCTTCCTGCCCGGGCTGGGCCGCCCGGTCGTCCAGCGCGAACAGGAATTGCGCGTGGCGCTGACGGCCCGTCCGATGGCGGAGGGGGGCAGCTGGCTGAATCCCACGTATCTCGGTGAGCCGCGGATCCGCAAGCCGCCGATGATGTACTGGCTCGTCGCCGCCTGTTACCGCGCGGGCGGCGACACCCGCTCGGCCGCGCTGGCGCGCCTGCCTTCCGCCGTGGCCGCGACCGCGCTGGCCTGGCTGGTCTATTTCATCGGCCGCTCGCTGCGCGGCCGCCGAACCGGGCTGTGGGCGGCGTTGATCTGCGCCACGTCGTTAATCGTCCTCCGGCAGGCCCGCCTCGCTGAAACCGATATCCCGCTGACCTTCTGGACCACGCTGGCCGCCTGGCAGGGCTACCGCGTGTTCTTCCGCGGCGCGCGGTTCGGTTCCCTCGCGATTTCCGGGCTGGCGGCCGGAGCGGGATTCCTGACCAAGGGGCCCGCCGCGCTGGCGCTTCCCCTGGCCTGCTGGGCGGCGCTGTTCGCGCTGCGCCCTGCGCCGCGCGCGGCGTCCGTCCGCCCGCCCGCCGCGCTCGCGACATGGCTGGGGCTCGCCCTTGCGACGGGGCTGTCCTGGTATCTGTATTTGTACACCCGGTCCGATTCCCTCGCCCAGTTGCGGCAGGAACTTGCGGCTACGTACGGGGACGAGACGGGCCATCCGGGCCCGTGGTACTACTACGGCTACGCGCTGTTCCATGCGTTCGCCCCGTGGTCGGTCCTGCTGCCGGGCGCCATCGCATACGCCGTGCGGCAACTCCGCGCCGGGCGCGCGATGTCCTTCGCGGCCGCGGTCTTCCTCGCGGGCCTGCTCCTGCTCTCCCTGACCCCGAGCAAGCAGATCCATTATGCCGCGCTGCTGGCGCCGGCCTTCAGCCTCCTGGCGGCCTCCTATCTGCGCGCCACGGGGCGGCGAACGCCCTGGTTGCGGCCGGCGCGCCGGTGGGCGCCCGCGCTCGCGGTTGCCCTGCCCGCCGCCGGCCTGTTCGTCGCGGTGTGCGTCATGCCGGCCCGCGAACCGCTGCAGTTGATCGCCCGCCAGCTCAGGGCCCAGGCGGACGCCGTCGCGGGCGCGGAGCAGTTGATCCTGGTCGGCCGCCATCGCGCCACGGTAGAATTTCACGCGGGCCGCCCCGTTCGCGACGTGGACAACCTCCGCGAGGCCTGGCGCGTTTCAAGGCCGGGCGACCTGATTGCCGTCAACACAACGGCGGACGCGCCCCCCGCCCCGCCGGGCCCCGCCGACCTCCTGGCGGAGGGCCGGCATCGCGGGCTCCATGCCGCGCTCTGGCGGCGCCGGTAGCGGGCTCAGCGCATGCGGCGAATCAGCAGCACGCCGGCTATCTGGGCGCCGGCCACCGGCAGCCAGACGATCAGATCGGGCCTGAACTCCGGGTGTTTCACCAGGGAGTTCGCGACGATGATGAACAGGTAGAAGAAGAACACCATCAAGAGGCTGATGCCGATCCCGACGGAGGACTCCTTCCGTTTCGACCGCATCCCCATCGGGATGGCCAGCAGCGTGAACGCGAAACAGGAAAGCGAAAGGGCCAACCGTTTGTTGGCCTCCACGACGAGGCTCATGCGCTGGCGGTCGAAATCCTTCGCATCGAGGTCGGGGAACGCGCGGCGCATGTCGCGGATCGCGGAAAGCAGGTCCCCGAACACCATATCCGCGACCTTGCGGCGCACCTTCCGGCTCTGCATCTCCGAAAAATCCAGGCGGACGGGATAGTGGCTGGCGTTGATGTACTGCGGCTGCGCGGCGGGCCCGCGCCGCCCCTTTTCGCGCTGATCAATCCGGACCTCGTACAGGTCAATGAACATGATTTTGGCCTCGCGGTCGGTCCGCATGGTCCCGTACTTGGCGCGGACATTGCGCTCGGCCCCGTCCTCGCCCAGTTCGTAGACGATGACATCCGTCACGCGCGCGCCCGAGCGGTCGCCGATGTAGATCATCAGGCCCGGGAAATCGCTGACAAATCGGCCCGCCTCCAGCAGGTTGACCGGGTCCTCGACCCCGAGCTGGACCAGCGCGGAACGCATCGCGTGGCGCGCGCGGGGCGCGATCTCGGCCGTGATGGCGACGCAGGCCACGGAGAGGACGATGGACAGGAAGACCACGGGCGCGATGATCTGCCAGAGGCTCATCCCCGATGCGCGCATGGCCGTCAACTCCCCGTCGAAGGACAGGCGTCCGAACAACAGGAGCGTCGCGGTCAACACGCTCATGGGGAGCGTGAACGTGAGCATATAGGGGATGTTGCAGCTGAAGACCTTGAGCAAGAGGGCGCCCGACACGCCGCGGGCCCCGAGGTCAATCGCCTTCACCACGGCCCCCAGACTCATGACAAACGTCAGGACGAGCAGCGTCATCCCGAAGGCGACGAAATAATCGCGCATCAGGTAGCGATTGAGCACGCGCACGATCAGTCGCCCTTGCCCGGGTTGGCATGCCGCCGGCGCGCCGCCTGCACCGTGTTGAACAACAGCATCGCGATGGTCATGGGCCCCACCCCGCCGGGCACCGGCGTGATCGCGGAAACGACGGGCAGCAACGCCTCGTAATCGGCGTCGCCGACCAGTCGGAACCCGCGCGGGTTCGCGGCGTCCTCGACGCGGTTGACGCCCACATCCACGACGACGGCCCCGGGCTTGACCATGTCGGCGGTGAGGGTGTGCGGCCGGCCGGCGGCGGCGATGACGATATCGCCGAGGCGTGTCAGCCCCGCGAGGTTGCGGGAACCGGTGTGGCAGACCGTCACGGTGGCGTTGCCCAGTGCCTGCTTCATGGAAAGCAGGATGGAAAGCGGGCGACCCACGATGTTGCTGCGGCCGATGACCACCACATGCGCGCCCGCGACCGGGATGCCGCCGCGCTTGAGCATCTGCAGCACCCCGTGCGGCGTGCAAGGCCAATAGGCGGGCAGGCCGACGACCATCCGGCCCACGTTGACGGGGTGAAAGCCGTCCACATCCTTGTCCGGGTCCACCGCCTGCAGGATTTCCTGCTCGATCGCGGCGTTGGGAAGCGGGAGCTGGACCAGGATGCCGTGGATGTCCGCCGCCTCGTTAAACGCGCGCACGGCCGCCAGGATCTCGTCCCGGGACGCGGTGACGGGCAGGTGGACTTCACGCGACAGCAATCCGACTTCGGCGCAGGCTTTTTCCTTGGCCGTCACATAGGAGCGCGACGCCGGGTTGTCCCCCACGAGCAGGACGCCCAGACCGGGCGTGACGCCACCGGCCTTCAAGGTCGCCACGGCCTGCCCCAATTCGGCCCGGATCGTGCGCGCGGTTTCGCGGCCATCGAGAATGCGTGCGGTCATGAATTCCTCCTGAAGGCGGACACAGTAGCGGATCGCGCGGCGCGGGGGCAATCTTCCGATTGCTCCGGTCGGCTCATTCGCCGGCGCGGCCCGACTTCGGGCGCCCGACGGCCGGACCGCCTAGATGGAATCCGGGGCCAGCGCGGCGATGCCGGTGCGCGCGTGCGCGTGGGCGATCGCGATCGCCAGCGCGTCGGCGGAGTCCTCCTGCGGCGTTTCCGCGAGGCCCAGCAGACGGATCACCATGCGGGCGACCTGCTCCTTGTCCGCGTCGCCGTGGCCGACCAACGCCTGCTTGACGCGGCGCGGCGAGTACTCATAGACGGGGATCCCCGCCCGCGCGCAGGCGGCGATCGCCACTCCGCGCGCTTCGCCCAGGGTGATCGCCGTCTTCACGTTGCGGCAATAGAAGATGCCCTCGATCGCGGCCACCTCCGGACGATGCCTCTCGATGAACGCGGCCAGCTCGCGGTCTATCTCGCGGAGGCACCAGGACAGCGGCCGGCGGGCGGGCATGGAAAGCGTGACCGCCTCCACCAGGCGCAGGCCGGAACCCGACGCATCCAGGATCCCCACGCCGGTGGAGCGGAGGGAGGTATCTATGCCGATGATTCGCATGCCATGGCGCCGGGGCCCGCGCGGCCGTCAGCCTTGCGCCTGGGCCAGCACGTCGTCGGAGAGGTCGAAGTTCGCATAGACATTCTGCACGTCGTCGAGGTCTTCCAGCGCCTCGATGAAGGCCAGCAGTTGTCGGGCCTTCTCCGGGTCGGTGACCGGCAGCGTGGTGTCGGGCAGCATCGCCAGTTCCGCGGTTTCCGCCCGCACGCCGGCCGCGGCCAGCGCGTCGCTCACCCGCCCGAACTGGGACGGTTCGCACACGATCTCGAACGATTCCCCGTCCCGCAGCACGTCGTCCGCGCCCGCCTCAAGCGCAAGCTCCAGCAACCGGTCCTCCCCGACCGCGTCGGCGGGCACCGTGAAATAACCGCGGCGCTTGAAGCTCCGCGTCACGCTGCCCGCGCCGGCCAGGTTTCCGCCATGCTTGCTAAACGCGTGGCGGACCTCCGATGCCGTCCGGTTCCGGTTGTCCGAAAGGGTTTGCACGACAATGGAAATCCCGCCCGGCCCGTACCCTTCATAGACGATTTCCTCGAGGACCATGCCCTCGAGTTCGCCGGTGCCGCGCTTGATCGCGCGATCAATGTTGTCCGACGGCATGTTGACGCCGCGCGCCTTCTGGATCAGGGCGCGCAAGGTGATATTCGCGGAGGGGTCGCCCCCCCCGGATCGCGCCGCCACCATGATCTCCTTGGCGATCTTGCTGAAGACCTTGCCTTTCACCGCGTCGGCGGCGGCCTTCTTGTGCTTGATGTTCGCCCACTTGCTGTGTCCGGCCATGCTGTCCCATTCCTGTTCGATTGCGCCCGGCGGACTTCAGTCTTCCGCCTCGACCTGCCTGTGTTTCGCCGCCTCCGCGATGACCTTCTGCGCGACATGGGCGGGCACCGTGTCGTAACGCGAGAACTGGGCCTCGAAGCTGCCCTGCCCCTGCGTGATGCTGCGCAGCTCGGACGAATAGCGGAACATTTCGGCCTGCGGCATTTCGGCCTCAATGACCTGGAGCCCGGCGTCGGCCTCGATGGTCAGGATGCGGCCCCGCTTGTGGTTCAGATCGCCCGTGACATCCCCCATGCAACGGTCCGGGACGGTGATCCGCATCTTCATGATCGGTTCCAGCAACACGGGTTTTGCCTTCTGCATGCCTTCCGTGAAGGCGCGCGCGGCGGCGATCTTGAACGCGATCTCGGACGAATCCACCTCGTGGTGGGATCCGTCATACACGGTGACCCTCGTCTGCACCACGGGCGCGCCGGCGAGAATCCCGCGCGACATGCCCTCCTGCAAGCCCTTCTGGATGGCCGGCAGAAAATTGCGCGGCACGTTGGTCCCGACCAGCGCATCATCGAACCAGTCCGTTTCGCCCGCCACCAGGGGGGTCAGCCGGATATATACCTCGCCATACTGGCCGCGCCCGCCGGATTGCTTCTTGTGCTTGTAGTGCCCCTCGGCCCTCGCCGTGATGGTCTCCTTGTACGGGACCTTGGGCGTGGACAGCACGACGTCCACATGGCTCCGTTTCTTCATGCGGCCGACGGCGACATCCAGGTGGATGTCGCCCATCCCGGCCAGGATCAATTCCTTCGTCTCGGCGTTCCGCTCGACGCGGAGCGTCGGGTCCTCCTCCGCCACCCGCTGCAGACCCACCCCGATCTTGTCGTCGTCGCCCGCCGTTCTGGGCGCCACGGCGACCGCCATGACCGGCTGCGGAAACTCCAGCGGGGCGAGCCGGAGGGTCTGTCCCGTGGCGCACAGGGTGTCGCCGGTCTGCGTGACCTTGAGTTTCGGCAACGCGACGATATCGCCCGCGTGCGCCTCGGTGATCGAAAGGTCCTTGCGGCCGTTCACGAGGTGCACGAACCCGATGCGCTCTTTCTGGCCCTTGGTCGCATTGTGCAATTCGGAATCCGATTTCAGCGTTCCGCCATAGATGCGCAGGAAGGACAGCTGCCCCACATGCGGATCATTTACCGAGCGCCAGACCTGGGCGAGCAGCGGCGCCTCGGGGGCCGGATTGACCGGTTGCCCGCCGGCATCCCGTACCGCGCGGTCCGCCGGCGAGGGGAACAGGTGGTAGAGTTCCTCGAGCAGTTCGGTGATGCCGATGCCCTGCAGCGGCTCCGCCTCGAAGACCGGGATCAGGTGCCCGCGCTGGACGGCGACGCGCAGTCCGCCCAGCAATTCGTCGTGCGACAGGTGCTCGCCGCCCAGATATTTCTCGAGCAGCGCGTCGTCCTCCTCCGCCGCGTCCTCCTCGAGCACGCTCTTGGCCTGTTCGGCCTCCGAGGAAAGCTCGTCCGGGATATCGCTCTCGATGATGTCAATGATCTGGTGGCGATCGTGCGTGGGAATTTCAATCGGCACGCATTTGCGGCCCCACGCCTCTTGGACGCGCGCCAGCACCTGATGGAAATCCACGTTCTCCTTGTCCAGCCCGGTGATGACAATGCCGCGCGGCAGGTTGAGCGCCTCGAGGCGGCGCCAGGCGCGGGTGGTGCCCACCTGGATCCCGGCCGCCGCGTCAATCACGAGCAGCGCGGCGTCGGCGACGGCCGTCGCGGTCGTGAGCTGGCCGTAGAAATCCGCATACCCCGGGGTGTCCAGGAGGACGAAGTTGACGGCCTTTCCGTCGCGCGCCGTATACGTCCCTGTAAAGGGCTTGGCCCAGATTGTGATCTTCCTGTCTTTCTCCTCGTCGGTCCAATCGGCCGCGCTGCTCCCCGCGGCGGACGACCCCAGGCGGTCATTAATGCCCAATTTGAAAAGGATCGCATCCAACAGGGCGGTCTTCCCGCTTCCGGTGTGGCCCACGAGTACGATATTGCGCGTTTGTGATACCGGTACGTCTTTCATCGCATCTCTTTCGCAAGGGCCACAGCCCGGGTCCCGCGCGGCGGGTATGGATGGCCTAGATACCCGAGCCGCGTCCGCCCCGCAATCCTAATCCGGGTCTTCGTCACGGCGCGGCGATCAAGGCCTCAAGATCGGACGCCAGCTCGTCCGCGCGCGTGGGACCCGGGACCCGTTTCCGGATCGCGCCGGAGGCATCAACAAGGACCGCGGTCGGCAGGGCCCGGACCCCGCCCAATTCCTTCAGCAAGCCGGGACTGCCGATCGCCACGGGTATCCGCGGCGCGAGCGACGCCATGGCGGCGGGCAAATCGTCCTCCGGAACCACCCCGGCGAGCAGGGCCACGATGGTCAATCCGCGCGCCCCCCATTCGTCGCCCAGCCTGTTGAGCGCGGCCATCTCGCCGGCTAGATAAGGCGTGCCCATCCCCTGCACCGACACCAGGAGCGGACGGCCCTTGAAGGAATCCATCGAAAAGGGCCCGCTCCCGCCCGCCACGAAGACAGTTTGGGCCGGCCGCTCCGGTTCGGCCGGCGCGGCGGCGGCCGGCGGTCCCGCGGGCGACGGGGAACGGAGCTTGAATTCGCATCCGGCCGCCGCGAGACACGCCGCGAGTATCGCCAGCAACCTCAACGCTTTATCGTGCTTGTTATCGGGGCGCTTCATGGGCTAAAGTCCGTCGTCCGCATGGTCTTTTGATCGAACACTATGAGCAAGAAGAAAACGTGGGCGACGCCCGGCTGGCCTTGGGAAATGGACCTCCTGGCCTTTCTCTTCGTGATTGTCGCGCTGGCGGCGCCCTATTACCTGTTCAGCGAATACAGCGGCGACGCGGTGGCGCGCACGCTCAAGGAACAGCAGCATGTCTTGTGGGGTATCGGCATCGTCGTGCTGTTCATCATGCACCTCGCGGTGGCCGGGGCCACGATCGAGACCATTTCGACTCCGTTCCTCTACATCCTCTCGCCGATCGGCTTCGCGGTGCTGGCCTACTACCGCACGCTCACGGCCGTGCGGGACACGCAGCACGCGGGTATTCTGGACGGTTCGGTCCTCCAGTACGCGCTCCTCGTCGGCGGCGTCGCCCTGGTGACCCTGTTGATGGCGCGCATCCGCATGGCCCGGCTGCTGCTCCGGTTCCGGGACGTCCAGTGGGATATCGTCAGCAGGTCCCGCTACGACCGCAGCTACTGGCGGCTGACCGCCGAATTCGAGCCGTTGTTTTATCCGCCGCGCATCTTTCGCGCCTGCAACGACGGCGTGCTGATCGAGGGCTGGTTCTACATCGTGGCGCTCCCATTCGAGATGTTCCAGGGCATTTCGCCGGTTTCGGGCATCCACTATGCATCCAACGGACGCTACCTCGCCTCGTCCACGCGCAACATGGTCCGCGTCGAACTGCTCGACAACGCGGAGCCCCTCTACATTTCGCCCGAGGACCGCGGCGAATTCATCGCCTATTGCGCGCACCACATCGCCCACTTGCGCCCCCACGCCCGGCCCACACGCCCTGGGACGGCCCATGGCACGGCCCACGACACCGCGCACGGCACGAACCACGGCGCGGCGCGCTCCACGTACTACAGCCACGAGGCGGAGAAGAAATAATTGGCTGGGCCGGTGATTCGCGCCGACGCATTCGATCCGCGCGCCGTCCGCGTGGCGGCGCAACTGCAGGAAGCCGGTTTCCAAGCCGTCTTTGCCGGGGGCTGCGTGCGCGATGCCCTGCTGGGACGGGTGGCGCAGGACGTTGACATAGCCACCGACGCGCACCCGGACCAGGTCCTGCGCGTCTTTCCCGGCGCGAAATTCATCGGCAAGTCCTTCGGCGTCACCCTGGCGCCCGGCGGGGACCGCCTCTTTGAGGTGGCGACCTTCCGGCGCGACGTTGGAATCGGCGACGGCCGCCACCCCGAATCGGTCGTTTTTTCCAGGGCGGAAGAGGACGCCCACCGCCGAGACTTCACCATCAACGGGCTCTTTTTCGATCCGGTGACCGGTCAGGTGCTGGATTATGTGGGCGGATTGCGGGATCTTGCCGACCGGGTCCTGCGCGCGATCGGCGCGCCGGATGACCGCTTCGCCGAAGATCACCTCCGCATGCTCCGCGCGATCCGCTTCGCGGCCGTGCTGGGCTTCGACCTTGAGGCCGGAACGGCCGCGGCCATACGCCGCGCCGCCCCCCAGATCCTGCGCATCAGCGCCGAGCGGATCCTCCAGGAGCTGACGCGCGCATGGACCGAGGCGCCGCGCCCCGGCGTCACATTGCGGCTCCTGCAGTCGGTCGGATTGCTCAACCCGCTGCTGCCGGAGGTCGAGGCGATGCGCGGCGTCGCGCAGCCGCCCGCGTACCACCCGGAAGGCGATGTGTTTGTCCACACGGCACTCGCCCTCGACCAGTTGAGGGCGCCCGATCCGGCCCTCGCGTGGGCGGTCCTCCTGCACGATGTCGGAAAGCCCCCGAGCTATCGCGTCGAGCCGGCCGCGGACGGCCCGCGCATCCGCTTCGAGGGGCATGCGCGCGTCGGCGCGGAAATCGCCGACCGAATCCTCCGGCGCCTCAGGGCGTCAAACGAGTTGAGGGAATCCGTTGTCCACGCCGTGCGCGGCCACATGCGGTTTGTTGACTGGCCCCAGATGCGGAAGGCGACCCGGCGGCGCATGGTCGCGCACCCCCTGTTCCCGCTGGAGCTGGAATTGCACCGGGCCGATTGCTGCGCCAGCCATGGGCAACTCGACACCTATGCCGCCGCGCGCGAAGAGCTCGAACGATACCTCCGCGAGCCGAAGCTTCCGGCGCCGTGGCTGGACGGACACGACTTGATGGCCCTGGGAATTCCCGAGGGACCCGCCGTGGGACAGTGGCGGCGGCGGGTCTACGATCTCCAGCTCGAAGGTTCGTTCAGCAACCGCGAAGCGCTGCGGGAGTGGGTTCGCCGTCAGATCGCGGAGGGTCCTCAGCCAGACAGCCCGCCACCGCCAGACCCATCAGCAGATTCATCAGCATAAAGATCTCGGCGTCGCCCGCGTTGTATTCGACCAGCCCATTCGCGTGCAGCGTCAGCAGCGCGGCCAGGACGCCCAGCGCGGGTCCGCGCCAGTCGGACTGCGACCGAACCGCCCGCCGCCAGCCCCGCACCGCATGAACCAGCGCGGCGCCCATCAGCGCCAGCCAGGCCGCGACGCCCGCCCAGCCGGTTTCGAGCCTGAGCTGCAGGATGTTGTTGTGCAGGTGATTCAGCCTGGGCTGCACGACGACGGATGAATTCCGCTGGAGATCCTCGTGGCGGACCGAGCGCCAGCCCATCCCCCAGGGGTATTCCTCGAAGAGGCGCGGAGCCGCTTCCGTCCACAGCGCATAGCGGCCCCCGGCGCCGGGCCGGAATTCGTCCGGGATCAGCAGGATCCGCTCCCTGACGGCCGGAACCTGGGCGGCCGCCAGGACCGCCAGCAACATCCAGAACAGGGCGGCGCGGCGTCCGCTCAACACGGAGACAACGAAGAGGCCGAGCCCCGCCGAGAACCACGCCCCGCGCTTGAAGTGCAGGAGGAGCGCAACCGCATTGATCGCCAGCGCGGCCAGCACGAGGCGGCGCGGATAGCCATCCGCCCGCCGGAGCCATAGCGCGAAAAGCAGGCAGAGCGCGACCGCATAGAATTGCGGGTCGCGCATGTTGCCGAGGTCAAAAAGACCGGGGAACGACGGCGCGCCGGCGAGCGCCTCGCGCGCCGGCTGAATCGCCTCCTGGCGGAGCCACAGGTGCTGGACGGGGATTCGGATGCAGTCGTAGAGCGCCTTCAGCGAACACCCGGCGAGGAAGAAGGCCGCGAGTCGCGAGAGAAAGGGCCGGATCTCGTCCGCGGGCCGCGCCAACGCCATCGCGCCCATCGCGACGGGGATCGCGAAAAGGAACAGGCGGTCGGCCTTCGCCAGCGCGTACATCGGCCGGCCGCCGAGCATGGCGCTCAACACGACCGCCGCCGCGACCAGCGCGACCAACCGCCCCAGCGGATAGCCGGGCCAAGACCGCGGCCGGGCCAGGGCCCCCGCCAGGAAGAGCAGACTCGCCAGATAGGCCCACACCTGTCCGGCCGCGATGGAAATGGGGAGCAACGCGGCGTGCAGGCAAAGCAAGCGCCTCACCCACGTCGCCCCGGCGTGTGCGACATTCCCGCATCGGGTCATGGCGCGCCCATCAACCGCTCAGGATCGAGCGGCGAATGTTTTTGCACGTAGTCGAGCACAACGCCCCGCGTGTCCAGGTCCAACAACCGCAGGCGCGATTCGGGCCGCTCCGCGATCTCCCGCAGGCGCTTGTACCGCCCGCCGCCCGACGCGACGACATAGGAATTCACGGCCAACGCGATCCGCCGGCGCGGATGGGGCGTCGTCCCGTCGGCAAGAGTCAATCCCCCGGGTTTCCGTCCGCCGTCCGCGTCCGCGGTGAAGCCATAGCGGCCTCCGTGAAGGCCCATAAATGACATAGCGCCCTTCGCCGCGGCGTTCTCCGCCAGGATCTCGAGCAATTCGGCAGGCGTGACGTGAAGGAGCGCGATCCGGTTCTCGTACGGGACGATCCGCCAGAGGTCGGCCATGTGGAGCGCGCCGGCTTCAAGGCCCTCCTCGTCCAGGATGCCGTGCAGGACCATGTCGGCGCCGCTCGCGGCGGCGATGGCCCGGGCCAGGAGCGCCTGGACCGGCGAGCGGCCGTACGCATCGGGTTCCCACGGGATGCGGGCGGCGGCGGCGCCGATCCGCCGCGAGAGATAGGCTTCTGCCCGCCCCAGGTCGTCGCCGAGCCGGGCCTCCAGCTCCGCGTCGCGCGGGACCGCCTCCGTAATTTCATGCAGCCGCGCGGTCTTGCGGGTGATGCGCCGCTCCACGGTGTCGTAGACGAGATCCAATTGCCCCACCCAAACCCCGTAGTAGCCGGCCTGGGTGTAGAGCACGTTCCTTCCGATCCAGGCCTCGGGGATGGGTTGGTGCGAGTGCCCGCCGATGATGGCGTCGAACTCGGGAAATGCGCGGGCGATGGCGTTGATCTCGTTCGCGTGATCGTCGCCCTGCCGTTTGTAGCCCTGGTGCGTCGCCAGGATCAGGACATCCGGTTCGCTCGCGCGCACGGCCGGCATGACCCGTTTCAAGGCGTCAACCGATCGCTCGAACAGGGCGTCGCCGAGCAGGTCAGGCGTGGACCAGGTGGGCACGCCGGGGGTGATGAGGCCGACGACGGCGACCTTGACGCCGTCGAACTCGCGGACAATGAACGGCTCCACGCGCGGGAACGGATGCGCCCGGGTCGGACGGGCCACGATATTGGCTGCGAGCATGGGGGTCTCGGCCAGGTCGTGCAGGCGGCGCATCTTTTCGAGGCCCCAGTCGAATTCATGGTTGCCGAGAATCCACGCGTCATACCGCAGTCCATCCAGCGCGCGGATCATCAGGCGGCCGTCGGTGAGATAGCTTTCCGCGGCGCCCTGGTAGAGGTCGCCGCAGTCCAGCAGGAGATGATTCGGATGCCGCCCGCGGAGTTCGCGTATTCGCGTGGAACACCGCGACAGGCCGCCGACCCCGGCGCGGCCGTCGTAATCCGTGGTGGGCAGGATGTGCCCGTGCAGATCGGTGGTGTGGAGGATCGTGATTTCGACCGGTCGGGCCAGCGGCCCGCCGGTCGTCAGTGCGATGACGCCGATCGCCGCCAGCAGCGCGCGGGTTTCACGCGATCTTGAGCTGGTCGTCGGTGAGGCCGAGCGCATGGCGTTGTCCGGCTACGATCGCCTTGGTGACGCGGAATTCCTTGATCGTGCCCTTCATGGGCGCCTCGTACATCACATCCAGCATCAGGTGCTCGAGAATGGAGCGCAGCCCGCGCGCGCCGGTGCGTTTGAGCAGGGCGATCCGCGCCAGTTCGCGGAGCGCGGTATCCGTGAAGCTCAACTGCACGTCCTCCATCGCCAGCAGCTTGGCGTATTGCTTGGTCATCGCGTTGCGGGGTTCGGTCAGGATCCGCACCAGCTCGTCCTCGCTCAACTCGTGCAGCACGCTCGCCACCGGCAGACGCCCGATGAATTCCGGGATCAGTCCGAATTCGATCAGGTCTTCCGGTTCGACCCGGGCCCTGCCCCTCGGGCCTCCGCCCGCGGCGGGGTCGGTCCCGAAGCCGAGCGCGCCACTCCCCATCCGACGCTTGAGGATCTGTTCCAGCCCGATAAAGGCGCCGCCGCAGATGAACAGGATATTCTGCGTGTTGATGCGGATGTATTCCTGCTGGGGATGTTTGCGCCCGCCCTGCGGGGGGACATTCGCGACGGTGCCTTCGAGGATCTTGAGCAGCGCCTGCTGGACGCCTTCGCCCGACACGTCGCGCGTGATGGAGGGATTCGCGCCCTTCTTGGCGATCTTGTCTATCTCGTCAATGTAGACGATCCCGGTCTCCGCCCGCGCCACGTTGAAATCCGCCGCCTGGAGCAGGCGCAACAGGATGTTCTCCACGTCCTCGCCGACATACCCGGCCTCGGTCAGCGTGGTGGCGTCCGAGATGCTGAACGGCACGTCCAGGACGCGCGCGAGCGTCTTGGCGAGCAGCGTCTTCCCGCAGCCGGTCGGACCGATCAGCAGGATGTTGCTCTTCTCGATTTCGACGCCGGCGTGCTCATGGCGCAGGGCGCCGGCCGTCTGGGCGCGGACCCGCTTGTAGTGGTTGTGGACCGCGACGGACAACACCTTCTTCGCCGATTCCTGCCCGATCACGTGCTCGTCCAGGGCCGCCTTGAGCTCGTGGGGCTTGGGAAGGACCGGCGCGGCGGCGTCCCGGCCCTTTTCGGTCGGGGGGGACTCGCGCAGGATCAGCGAATGGCAGAGGGTCACGCACTGGTTGCAGATGTGGACACCGGGTCCGGCGATCAGGCGATCCACCTCGCTGCGCGCCTTTCCGCAGAACGAGCACTTGGGGGTCTCGGTTGGCATGGTATAAAGTGCCCCGTCCGGTCAGGCCTTCGCGCCGCCCTTTCGGCTGGCGGTGACCGTATCCACCAGTCCGTAGGCGCGCGCCTCCTCCGCCGACATGAAGAAGTCCCGATCGGTGTCCCGCGCGATATCGTCGCGCGATTTGCCGGTGTGCGAGGCGAGAATCTCGTTCAGCCGGTCGCGCAGCCGGAGGATCTCCTTCGCCTGGATGCTGATGTCGGTCGCCTGCCCCTGCGCGCCGCCCCACGGCTGATGGATCATGATCCGTGCGTTCGGCAGCGCGTTGCGCTTGCCCGCCGCGCCGGCCGCAAGCAGGACGGCGCCCATGCTGGCGGCCTGGCCCACGCAATAGGTGACGACGGAGCACTTCAGGTATTGCATCGTGTCGTAGATCGCGAGGCCGGCGGTCACCGACCCGCCGGGCGAGTTGATGTACAGGTTGATGTCCTTGTCCGCGTCCTCCCCCTGCAGGAAGAGCATCTGCGCGATGATCAGGTTGGCCACTTCGTCGTTGATCGCGGTCCCGAGGAAGACGATCCGCTCCTTCAGGAGCCGCGAGTAAATGTCAAAGGCACGCTCGCCCCGACCCGTCTGCTCGATGACCATGGGGACGAGAATCTGGTTGGATTCGTTCATGTGGCCGGGTTTCCTTCATCGGCGATCGAGGCCTTCGCCAGCAAGAGATCGAGCACTTTCATGGCCAGCACCTCGTCGCGCACCTGGCCCATCGCTTTGCGTTTCTCCATGTCCGCGCGCAGCCGTTCGGGCGGGACGCCCCACCCCGCCGCGAGACCGCGAATCCGCGCCTCCACCTCCGCGTCCTCCACCGCGATCTTCTCCTCCGCGGCGATCCGCCGGAGGATGTACCGGAGCTTCACCTTTTCAGTCGCCGAGCGGGTGGCGTTGTCGAAGAGCTCTTCCTTGCGCCCCTCGATATCGTCGGCGGACACGCCGCGCTGCTGGTTCTGCCGGACCAGCTCGTACACCTCCTGCCGGGTCTCCTCCTGCAGGATGGACTCGGGGACATCGAACGCGGTGGTTTCCAGCAGGCGCCGGATGATTTCGCCCTGCAGCCGGCGCGATTCGTTCCGCTCGCGCAAATTCTTCAAGTCGCAGCGGATCCGCTCCCGGAGCTCCTCCATCGAAGCCGCGCCGACGCCCGTGAGGAATCCGGCATCGAGTTCCGGCAGCTTCTTTTCGCGAAGGGCCTTCACCAACACCGCATACGCGGCCTTCTTGCCGGCCAGCGCCGCCTCGGGGAAATCCGTGGGGAAATCCACCTCGACCTCGCGCCGGTCGCCGACGGATGCGCCGGCCAGGCCCCGCGCGAAGCCGGGCAGGAACTGGTTCTCCTCGTCCGCGATGAGCCAGAAATCCGTCCCGCGACCCATGCCCTTCGCCTGGGGCGCCAACTGCTCGACCGGCTGGCCGTCGCACAGGCCCTCGTAATCAATTTGCACCAGGTCCCCGGTCTGCACGGGCCGCCCGGCTACATCCTCGTAGCGCCCGTTCTGCTCGCGGATGTTCTTGACGACGGCATCCACGTCCGACTCCTCGATCGGCGACTGTTTCCGCTGCAGCGTGATTCCGGTGTAGGCGGGCAGCGCGAAGTCCGGCGCCACATCCACAATCACCGAGAAGGTGAACGGCTGGCCCTCGTCGAGCGAGTTCTCGCGCACGTCCAGCACCGCCACGGCGCTCAGGTTCTCCTGTTTCACGGCGGCGTGGTAGCCCTCGGGAATGAGGCGCTCCTTGACATCGCCGGAGATTTCCTTGTGGTACCGCCGGGCGATCAGCTCCTTCGGCGCGCGGCCGGGTCGGAACCCGGGGATCCGGGCCATCTGGGCGTAGGACGCCGAAACCTCGGCAAACAGGTTGCGCACCCGCTCGGCGGGTATTTCGATGTGCAATTCGCGCCGGCAGGGACCGGCTTTTTCCATGCGGATGTTCATGCGTTCAAGTTCTCCAGAACCAAAGCGGCGTACCATAAGCGCCGGGTCGGGTCCCGTCAATCCAACCTACCAGCGGGGAATCGCCCCGCTGTACCCGTAGGGCACGACCAAGCCGTGACGCGCGGCCGTCTCCCGGATGATCGGGACCAGGGCCTCGTCGCCCGTCCGCGTGTGCTCGCTGATGAGATGATACACGCGGTGCCACGCCCAGCTCCGGCGGATATCGGGGCCGCCCCGCGGGCAATCCTCCAGCCGGAGCGGGAACAGAAGGTCTTTCGGCGCGCCGGCGCTGGCGCCCACAACGCGGATCGCGGCGTCCCCCGCCGGCTGCTCGCTGCGGCCGTACAAGACCAGCGGGCGGTCGAGAAACAGGGGCGTCAGGGCGCGCGGATACACCTCCCGCTCGTCCAGGCCGGACAACTGGTAGCGCAGGTCCGACAGGACGGGGCGATGCGTCTCGCGCGCCCACCGGTCCATCGCGGACACGAGCATCGAATCTTCCGCCTCCACGAGCGAATCGCCGCGGTTGCGGTAACTCAACAAATCGAGCAGGAACCGGTTGGCCCGCTGGCCGGCGCCCACGGCGAACACCGAGAGCCGGTCCCGATTCGCGTCCGAGAAACGCTCAATGATTTCGGAGCTGCCCGTGATGCCCGTCGTCGGACGCCCGTCGGTGATCAGGACCATGAACACCGGACGCGCCGCATCCATCGGCAGCGCGGACGCCGCCGCGAGCGAGCCGTAGACATCCGTGTTCCCGCCGGCGCGGAGCGCCGCGATGAACTGGATCGCCTGCTGCCGGGTTTGGGGCGTCATCCGCTGCCAGGGCTCGGCGAAGCAACGCTCCAGCGCGTCGCTGAAACCGATGATCTGGAACCGATCCTCCGGCCCGATCCAATCGAGCCAGCGGCGCAGGCCCCGCTTGCACTCGGCCAGCTTGTCCGGCGCGATGCTTTCGGACGAATCCTGCAGCAACAGGATATCCTTCGGCAGGACCGGCAGCGCGCTTTCCGCCGTGCGCCGGATTTCCAGCCGGAAATAGGTCGCGCGGTCCTCGCCTTCGGCCCGGTAGGCCGTGACATCAATGCCCAGGAACGATTCCGCGCCGGTCGCCACGCCCGATCCGGCATCCCGCGGCGGCGCATGGCGCGCGGCTTCGGACAGCATGTCGCCCTCGGGCTCCAGCGCGCCCAGCAGGTTGGGTCCCCACCCGTCCGGCCATTCCGCGACCGGCCGGCTCGCCGTTTCGAAGCCGGGCGCCTCGACCGTTCCCAGGGCGGTCATCGCTCCGTCCGACGCCTCGATCGGGAGGGTGATGTCGGGTACGCGCGTGGTCCGTTCAGTTGCCTCGGTATAGCGGCGCGGCAGCGCCTCGACATCCTGATTCCGCCGGTCCCGCTCGATGACCACAATCTCCTCGCGCGGATCCCATTTCGGGCGTTCGACAGACAGGCCCGGTTCATGCAGCGCCTGGGCCTCGCCCTTCAGCGGGCCGGTCGAGACCTCGGGGGGTGGCGCCATCGGGACCAGAACGCCGCCGCCCGGCGCCGGCAGATCCCACTCGCCGGCGACGGCCCGCGCCTCTTCCGGATTTTCGGGCCGGAACCGGGCCGGCGGACGCTCCACCGGCGGCGGTCGCACCTGGACATCGCGCAGCGCGAGGGACGGATAATCCGGCCCGCGCCAGTCCTCGCCGATCCGGCCGAGCGGCAATGGGGGCAATTGGTCCAGCAGGACGGCATGCAGCGCAAGCGAACACGCCAGCGCCACGCCCCCCCACGTGATCCGCTCGCGCCGGGTCATGGTGTGCGAAAAAGCCATCGGCTGGTATTCCGGGTTACCCCTGCAGCGCCATCAGGAATTCGGCGTTGCTCTTCGTCTTCTTCAACCGGTTCACGATCAGCTCCATCGCCTCGACCGCGGCGACGCCGTTCAGCGCCTTGCGCAGGATCCAGATCTTGGGCAGCTCGTCGGTGTGCAGCAGCAATTCTTCCTTCCGCGTTCCGGATTTTTCCACATTGATCGCAGGGAAAATGCGCTTGTCCACCAGGTGGCGGTCGAGACCAAGCTCCATGTTCCCGGTTCCCTTGAACTCCTCGAAGATGACCTCATCCATGCGGCTGCCCGTGTCAACCAGGGCCGTGGCCACGATGGTCAGGCTGCCGCCGCCTTCGATGTTGCGGGCCGCGCCGAAAAAACGCTTGGGCTTGTGCAGCGCGTTGGCATCCACACCGCCCGAGAGGATCTTCCCGCTGTGCGGCTGGACGGTGTTGTAGGCGCGCGCCAGGCGCGTGATGCTGTCGAGCAGGATGACTACGTCGCGCCCGCATTCGACCATGCGCTTGGCCATTTCGATCACGATTTCGGCCACCTGGATGTGCCGCTCCGGCGGCTCATCGAAGGTCGAACTGAGCACCTGCGCCTTCGTGTTCCGCTCCATGTCGGTGACCTCCTCGGGCCGTTCGTCAATGAGCAGCACGATCAGGTGCGCCTCGGGGTGGTTCGCGGAGATGCTGTTCGCGATTTTCTGCAGCAGCACGGTCTTGCCCGTGCGCGGCGGCGCGACGATGAGGCCGCGCTGGCCGAAGCCGATCGGCGTCAGGATGTCCATGACACGCATGGAGATCTCGTCGGGTTTCGTTTCGAGGTGGATGCGCCGGTCGGGAAAGAGCGGCGTCAGGTTCTCGAACGGAACCCTCGACCGCTGCTTTTCCGGGCCGTCGCCGTTGATCCGGTCCACCTTGTACAGGGCGAAAAAGCGCTCCTTGTCCTTCGGCTGTCGGATTTCGCCTTCGACGAAGTCGCCGGTTCGGAGGGCGAACCGTCGAATCTGCGAGGGCGAGACGTAGAGGTCTTCCGGGCACGGGAGGTAGTTGTTCAGCGGCGAGCGCAGGAACCCGAACCCGTCCGGTAGGATTTCCAGGACGCCGCGCCCGAACATCTGCCCGCCGAGCCGGGCGTTGGCGCGGAGAATCTCGAAGATCAGCTCGTGTTTGCGGAGCGCGCCCAATTCCGTGAGCCCGTAGCTGTCGGCCATGGCCTTGAGCTCGGGGACCGGGGCGCCCTGGAGCTCGAACAACTTGAGGACGCGCGGGGTTCCCTGCGGGCGCGGCGCGGGCGGGAGTTCCCCGACGTTACCGTCCACGTTGCCGTTCGGGGGCGGCGCTTCGGGCACGCCGGCGCCGGCCGTGGGCTGGCCGGCGGGTTCATCGTCGAAGCCGGGATCCACCGGCGGCGACCAGGGTTCCGGCTGCACGCCCCCGCGATGCCCGCCGTGGTGGCGGTGGTGGCGGTTCGGGCGGCGACCTCTCCGGTGTCTCATGTTGGATTGTTCGTCCGGCATATTAACTGCTCCTTTCCATCAATTCGTTCCATCGCGCCATGACGCGATCCCTCAATTCTCCAATCGTCCCGTCGTTCACGATGATGCAATCCGCCCGCGCCGACTTTTCTGCCGGCGGCCATTGCGCGGCGCGGCGCCGCGCGATTTCCGCCGCGTCCCAGCCCCGCGCGCGAAGTCGCGCGTCGGCCGTGGCATCGGGCGCGACGACGCACCACGTCTCGGTCCATCCCTCCGTCAAGCCGGCCTCGAACAACAACGGGATCAGCGCCGCGCTCCCGCCGCGTTCCCGCCGCGCGTCCCGCCATTCCCGGATCCGGGCCCACACGGGCGGATGCAAAATAGCCTCGAGCGCGCGGCGTTTCGTCACGTCCGCAAAAACCGCCCGCGCGATCGCCGCGCGGTCCAGGGCCCCGTCGGGCCCGGCCATCTCGGCGCCGAGCACCCGGCGCACCGCGTCCCTCACCCCGGGATCGCTGTTCAACAGATCGTGCACCTGGTCATCCGCATCGAGCACCGCCGCGCCCGCCTCGCGCAGGATCCGCCCGATCTCCGACTTTCCACACCCCACCCCGCCGGTCACCCCCACGGCCGGATACGGCCGGCGCATCTAGCGGCGCTCCCCCTGGAAGCCCGAGTTCTTCAGCGACCCGGCCAGCCGCAGCAGCTCCAGCGCCCGCTCGTGCCGCGGAAACCGCTCGATGGCGAGAATCGCCGCCCGCTCCGTCTCCTCCAGGTCGCCCCGCTCGAAGGCCGCCCCGGCCCGGGCGGCGTGCTGGTCGGCCACCCGCTCGTCGCCCCGCCCGACGATACGAAAGACCGCGTATTTGACGTTCCGCCAGAGGGGCACGAACCAGGTCCGTCCGTCGGGGTCGTATTCGAATCCCCGCGCCGCGGCATCCGGTCCCGGATCCAATTCATCCACGAAATATCGCATCTGCAGCTCGGGGTGCTCGCGCGAAAACTCGCCGAAGGCATGGACGTAATACCGCGCCCCGTGCCCGTCGGCCCAATCGCGGAATTCCTTTTCGCTTCCCTTGAAAAGCCTCTCGCCGTACGACCGGACCCGGTCCCGCAGCGCCTCGCTCTCGAACTTCGGGTGGAGCAGGACCGCGCACTTCCCGTAGGCCGCGATCGCCCCGCTCACGCCGAAATTCGCCAGCACGGGGTCCGGCGCGGCCTCGCGCTGCAACCAGGTGGTCAATTCGTTCAATTCCTTGAAATACACATTCACGCGGCCCCACCGCCCGGGCTGTTGCAGCGTGTGCGCCGCCTCGGCAAACAACCCGGCCCCCGCCGCCAAACCCGCCCCGATCCGGATCCATCGCCGGTCCGGCCTCACGAGCGGTAGCGCCGCGCCGACAGCGATGCAGGAGAAAAGGGACAGGTAAACGTGAAATCGCGCGAAGAGCCAGAAGGCCGCGAGCGAAAGCAACCACATCCATACCAGCTCGCCCGCCCGTGTGTCGTTTGAATATCTACTGGCTCGGAATACTAGGCCGATCGCCGGGATTGTCAACGCGATTAGCGCGGGAAAAAGCGTCGCCGCGGAGCGCCAATCCGAGGAGTTGAGCGCGGGCGTCCACAGGATCCGCTGGTTGAAAGTCAGGCCGGAGGGGTCGTCCGGCTTCATGTTCAGATGGCGGAGCTTGGCCCACAGCAGTTCGGCGAAGTGCCCGTAGGCCCCCGATCCGGCAATCCACGCGCCCGCGCCCAGGACTGCCACCAGGGCCGCGCCGGCAACGGCGCATCGGGCCATCGGACGCGGCAGGTGAAAGCGCACGCCCAGCCGATCCGCGAGGGATCCGACCGCCCCCAGCACCATCGCGGCATGGGCAACGGCCATCGGAAACGACGCCCCGAACCCCTGCCCGCGATGATACGGATTGAGGACGGCGACCGCGAGCAACGCGAGATATTCAAGGCCCAGGGCCGGCGTCATCCGCGCGCGCGGCGCGGCGGGGCTCCGAATCATGCGGGCGAGTTGGAAGAGCCACCGGGCGGCGATATAGAACAGAATCATGTCCCACGCGCAAACGGCCGCCGCCAGGAGGGCCGCCGCGGCCGCCTCCATCAGGAGGCGCGCGATCCGGCTGCGCGTGCCCGGCGCCGAAACCCCGAGGGCCCAATGCGCCAGCAGCAGCGGGAGCGCAAAATTCTCGTGCGATAGCTCCTGCCCCGTGGACCGGATGACGCTGGAGATCGAAACCGCGTAGAACAGGGCG
>CAYMCD010000038.1:0-24130 GCA_964388845.1 uncultured Verrucomicrobiota bacterium | reverse complement strand
CGGCGGCGGGCGCGGGGGCCTCCATCTTTACGACGACCCGATCCGTCAAGTCCGGCACCTCTTCGAGTTTTTCCATCTCTTTGTCGAAGCGATCCAGCTGGAGTGATTCAGGCTCAACGAGCGCGACTTCGATAACGGGTTCGTCGGATGCCTTCTTCTCGCGCATGGCCAGATCAACATTCGCCGGCCCGATGCGGAACAGTCCGACCCCGACAACGGCGACGAGGCCCGCCGCGAGGCCGAGCGCTGCGACCGGCCGCCACAGGTCGCGCAGCGCGGGGCGGAGGGCCGACCGTTCAGCCAGTGTGCGCCGCTGGTCGGGGCGCAGTTCGAGGGCGGGTTCCGCTGCGAGCGCGCCGCGCAGGCGCGCGGCGTCGGCGCGGGTCGCCTCCACGAACTCGCGCGCGGCGGGGTTGCTTTCGCATTCGCGATCGAACGCGGCGCGCCGGGCGGCGTCGAGCTCCCCGAGCGCATAGGCGGTCCAGAGCGGGTTTTCGGAATCGAATTTCATGGCAGGCCTCCCTGCAGCGCTTGCATTTGGTGGCGCAGGTCTTTCAGTCCGTGGTGAATGAGATAGCCCACGTTGCTTTCGGAGAGCCGGGTGACGCGGGCGATGTCGCGGTAGCTCAGGTCGTGCTGGAACTTGAGCCGGATGACCTCCTGTTGCGGCTGGGGCATCCGTTCGAGCAGCCGCGCGACGAGCGTTTCGGACTCGTCGCGGACCACGTTCTGGGCCGGATCGGGATCGGGCGACGCGACCCGCTCGGCTTGTTCGGGCATCAGGGGCTGCACGGGTTTCTCCTTTCGGCGGAGGTCCAGCACCCGGGAGCGGCACACGCGGAAGAGCCAGGCGGCCTCGCGTCCCTCGAGCTTCGCGCGCCTTTCCCGGCACAGGCGCAGGAACGTTTCCTGCACCGCGTCCTGGGCCGCGCCGACCGAGCGCAGCAGGCTGTAGGCGTACCGGCAGAGCGGCTGCTCGTAACGGGCCACGAGCTGGCCGATCCATCGCGCGGTTGGCTCATCCATTGTCATACGGCGGGTTGGTCCTCTCAATGGGACAACGATCGGACGGGAGAAAACTTAGAAGAAAGGAGCTCGTTGTTGGGAGACGGGCGCCGGGAGAAGGGGATTGGGAGATGGACCCGCCACGGCCGCCCCCTAGCGCCCCGCTCCCAACTCCCCCAAAATGACCCCGGCCACTTCCTCCGGCGTCTTGCCGTCGGTTTCGACCTGAAGCGGGATGGCGTCGTAGAGCGGTTGGCGTTTCGCGAGCAGCTCGCGGATGCGGCCGAGTTTATCGTCCGTCTGGAGAAGCGGGCGGTTCGTATCGTTCCCGACCCGCTTCAGGATCCACTCCGGCGAGGCGCGCAGGCAGACGACGCGGCCGGCGGCGGAGAAGTCGCGGATGTTCTCCGGGTTGAGCACGATGCCGCCGCCGGGCGCGATGACGAGGTTCTGCCGCGCGGCAAGTTCCCGGACCAGCGCGCGCTCGAGCGAGCGGAAATACGGCTCGCCGGACTCGGCGAAAATCCGCGGGATGCCGCGCCCCTCGCGCTCCTCGATCACACCGTCCATATCCACGAAGGCGCGCCCGAGCCGCGCGGCCAGGATCTTTCCGGTGGCCGTTTTGCCGGAGCCCATGAATCCGACGAGGACCAGGTTGGTTGAACCGAGGCGGTGGTGGGATTCCGGCATGTGTCGAATTCCTAGCGCGGGCGGACGGGCTGGTTGATCGGTGTACGCGCGGGCGCGGAGGAGGACTCCGGCGGATCCGGCATCGGCAACTTCAGCAGCGCGGAAGGCAACGCATCCTCGTCCTGCAGCTCGCCCTTGTACCAGACCTGGACCCGATAGCCCTCGTAGACCCGTTTCTGGCCGTTGAGCGCCTCTTCGTCGGCTCGGAAATCCGTCGGCACGATGTACGTGGCGCTCACGGCCTTCTGTTCGCCGGCGCCCCAGGCGGATTCGACGCGCAGCGGCTCCGCCGGGACGGTGGCCCCGCTGGGGACGACCTCCTGCCGGCCGACGACGCGGTCATAGAACACGACCCAGACGTGCACATCGTCCACATCTATCCGTCCCTCGCCCATCCGCGGCCGCAGGTTCACGCGGACCAGCCGCATTTCGTCGAATTCCTTGTTGCCCTGGAACCGCTCGCGGTCAACCGACATGATGCGGATCCGGCGCGGGAGCCGGCCCGCCGCGGCACGGGGGTCGGCCGGCTTCCGAATCGCCGCAAGGCGGATCTCCTCGCGCGCGAGGCGCTGGCGTTCGGCGGTCGCCTCGTTATACAGCGGCGTGCCCGCCGTCAGATTCATGATGCGGGCCCAGATTTCGCCGCACTCCTTGAGCAGGCCGCGCTTCTCGTACACGCGCGCCCGCTCCACCAGGCCCGGCAGATAATCCGGCGACAGGATCAGGAGCCGCTCCAGCGCCTGGTCGGCGGCGAGCCAGTTTCCTTTCCCCACTTCGCCCTGGGCGAGCGCGAGCAGTTCGCGGGACCGCGCCGCCAACGGATCAACCTCGGGGGGTCGCTCGGGCACGGGGATCTCCGTCGGATCGGGTTGCGGGGCGGCGGACGGCTCGGCGGGCGGCGCAGAGGTCTCCGTCGTTCCGGGCACAAGCGCCTGCATCTGGTCGCGCAATCCGCTGACGGCTTGTCTCAGTTCCTGCACCTCCGCGCGCAGTTCCGGCGGCACCGGTTCCGGATCGGCGACGGGTTCCGCCCCGGGCGCGGCCGGCCCTTCATCCGCCGGAACAGGCGTCTCCGGCGCGACCGCCTCGACGGTTCCCGTTGCGGCCGTCGGAAGTTCCGCCGCCGGTTCCTCGGCCGGCGGCACATAGGCGAACTTCTGCCAGATGGGAAACAAGAGGATGAAGAAGAGCTGGAACAGCAGGATACCGCCGACGGCGAGCAGGGTCAGGATATGGAGCCGGCTTCGTTTGCGGCGGGAGGTGGCGAGATGGGCCTCGACCGGCTGGAATTCCATCTGCGTGTGGCCGATTTCGATGCGGTCGCCGGCGCGCAGCTTGACCTCCGCGATCGGCTCTCCGTTAACCAGCGCCGGGTTGAGCGCGCCAAGGTCCTTGAGCCAGACGCCATCGCGGCGGGATTCCAGCTGTGCGTGGTGGCGGGAGACGGATTCATCTTCGGCCAGGTCAACCTGGCAGGAGGGATCGCGCCCGATCAGCAGGGTCCCCTGCTGCACCGCGAACCGGCGCCCCTTGAAGCGCCCGCTATGGAAAATCAGTCGGTACATCCCGCCACCGCGACATCGCGCGGAGCACCCAGTATACCGGCGGGCCCGGCATGCACAACGGGCAAGTGCCCGGGGAACACGAAACCGCCCCGCTGTCCGTCAGCCGTTATCCGCGGCGGCGGACTGCGGCCCGGATGCCAGCCCTTTGACGAGGAACTCCAGCGGGTCATGGGCCCCGCCATCCGCGGCGATCACCTCGAAATGCAGGTGCGGCGCGATCGCCATCCAGTTCCGCGCGTCGGCGCTGCGGCTCGTCTGCCCCATGGACCCGAGCCGGTCGCCCGCCGCGATCGGTCGGCCCGGGTCCGCGGCAAGGTCGGCCAGGTGCGCATACAGTGTAAAGAATTCCCCCGGGTGCCGCACCACGACATAGCAGCCAAGATCGGAGGCGTCCGGGTCGCCATTGCATTCCACCAATTCGCCGGCTCGAACGGAAAAGACATCGTCCTCCGGAATCCAGGCCGGCTCCGAACTGTCGTACTCGCGGCCGGTCGCGCAATCCGTGAACAGGACGCAGACTTCCCGCCCGGCGGGCCGCATCCGGACGGGCGCGATATCCACCCCCCGGTGAAAACGCCGGCCGCACTCCCGGGTCCAGCCGGGCCGCCCGTAATCCTGATTGACTCGCGTCCGCGCGATGTAGCGCTCGGGGGCGCGGAACAAACCGCGCGACAGCGTCGGCCAGCAGAGCGGAGGCACCGTCCCCGGGAACGGGTCAAAGCCGCGAACTCCGCCCAAGCGCATGGCCAACATGCGGCAAGCCTATTCAAGACGCGCACATTTTCAATCCCTCGCGTTCGGAATAGAGCATTTCTCAAAAGTTTTGTCCTGATCTCCGGGGAGCACACGCGCCCCGGTCAGGGAGGCAAAACTCTTGAGAACCACTCTAAATGCGCCGATGCGTCCACATCGCGCCGGAGCGCCATCGGAGGCATGTCAAAACCAAACGCCCATAACGCTCGGCGTTTGTGGGCAGGACGCGTCCGCCTGACGCACCGCAATCCAGCGGGTCCGGCTTGCCCCGCCGAACTTTCCGCCGAAGGCGGGAGGGCCCGCGCTACCCGGCGACGAGCGCCTCAACCGTGGATCGGACGGATCCCGCGCCGGAACGGGCCTCGTCCAGCAGCGCGCGGAAGTCCGGACGGTCCCACGGGTGCTCGTGTACGAATCGAGTCAGAATCCATCCCCGGTCAACGACGAACACGCCGGGCATCTGCATCGGATCGCCCCGCGGAATACCCATCGCATGCCGGTCATGCACGCAGGCTTCGAGCCCCCGCTTCAGCAGGTCGGCGCTCAACAACTCGCGTACCGTGGCGCGCCGCAATCCGAAGGCCGCGTAGAGCGACCGGTCGGGATCGCTGAAGCGCGGCACGTCCTCGAGCCCGTAGAGTCGGAACACAAGTTCGGCCTGCCGGTCGCTGGCCATATGGACGAGGGCAATCCCCATGCCCGCGCGTTCGATGTCCTGGCGACGATCGCGCAGGTCGCCAAGCATCTGCCGGCAAAAGACACAGCCGAGATGCCGGAGAAAAACGACGACCGTGGGCCGGGTCGCGATCCTCTCCAGCAGCGAGTGGCGCGTGGCATCGCCCACATGGGCCATCAGACGTTGTACGGATGGAGACAGGTTTTCGTTCACGTTTGGAGTCGAATGCGTGTTGGTTTTCACATCCGTTCATCGGGCGGGCGGCGGAAACCTTACGGACGATCGTCCCCCTGCCGGCGCCCCGCCCCGCCGGACGGCCGGGCGGGGCGCTCTCCGGGGCGTCCCGTCAACGCGTGTCGCCTTCGCCGCGACCGCGCTCCACGCGCGCGGGCCGGTCGCCGCCGGGCTTGCCGAGGAACTGCACGCGGTCGGCGGACACCTTGATGCGGCTCCGGTTCTGACCCTCCTTGTCCTTCCATTGCTCGAGCTGCAGGCGGCCCTCGACCATGACGGCGGATCCCTTCCGGAGGTATTCGCCGCAGGCCTCGGCCTGCTTGTCCCACGCGACGAGGTCAACGAAGCACGTGTTTTCCTCGGACTTTCCGTTGCCCCCGCCATATCCATCGTGTACCGCGAGGCCGATGTCGGCCACCGCCATACCCTTGCTCGTCTTGCGGATCACGGGATCGCGCGTAAGGTTTCCCGCCAGCAGCACTTTGTTCATGCGCACCATGTTGGTTCTCCTTCGTGTTGTGTCTTTTTCGCCCTCCGGCCAAAGGACCGGAAATCGCCGTCCCACACCGCCATCAATCGCGCGTCGCCCACGCCGACGGATAGCGGTCAATCCGCTCGCACGGAAAGGCCTTTCGGATGCGGCGGTGGAAATATTCGCCCTTGTTGACGATCCGCGTGAAATCCACATAGATCTCGCGCGGCACGCCGCGGTAGGCATAGGCCGCACCGCCGGCGAAAACAATCGTCAGCGTCCGGTCGGACGCGTCATAGCGCGCGGCCTCGAAGATCCGCGACCCGATTCGCGTGAACTCCGGCGCGCGGTCCAGCCCCCCGGATTCCCCCGTCGCGACCGCCACCGAAAACACCGTCGCCAACCCGATCATCATCAGCACTTGTTTCATGACTGCGCTCCCGTTGTGAGTTGCCTGCGAAACACTCCACTTGCACGGGGCGTGCCAACCGGTTCATCCGTCTAACACATATATGCAACGCGCGGTTCCCCAGCGGATTGCGTTGCGCGCCGCCGGGCCTGCGCGCCCGATGCGGATCCGCGCCATCTTCAAGGCAAATTGAAATTTTCAATCCAGGTTGAATCGCCGCGATTCGGAACAGCAGAAGGGGGACGGCAGAAGTCGCAGAAGGGGTCGCAGAAGGGGTCAGTCCTTTATCTTTGATTAAGCAAGGATAAAGGACTGACCCCTTTGCCTCTTCTCCCCTTTGCCTCTTCAGGCCTGATGTTTCAGGTAGGCGTGGATGGCCTGGGGGGAGATGCCGAGGAGGCGGGCGGCTTTGGATTTGTTACCGCCGGACTGGTCGAGGGCGCGCTGCACGAGGTGGCGGCGCGTGTCGGCGATGTAGGTTTCGAGCGAAAAGCCGGCGCCGATCTCGGGCAGCGCGGACGGGTCCGCGCGCGCGGCGGGCGGCGGGTCAATCCGGATGTCGTCCGCGCCCAGCACCGTATGCGGGGCGAGCAGGCACGAGCGCCCGATCACGTTCGCGAGTTCGCGTATGTTGCCCGGCCACGCATGTTGTTCGAGGCGCTTGACCGCCGTGGCGTCGAGCCGGCGGGGGACGGGCAACGCGCGGTTGAGCTGCGCGAGGTGGTGGAGCGCGAGCAGCTTGATGTCGCCGGCCCGCGCGCGCAGCGGGGGCAGAATCAACTGCGCAAAACCGAGGCGATAGAACAAATCCTCGCGGAACGTCCGGGCGGCGACGGCGGCGCGCAGGTCGCGATGGGTCGCCGCGACGATCCGGACATCCACCGCATGCCCCTTGCTCGCGCCCAGCGGTTCCACCACGCCATCCTCGAGCACGCGCAGCAGTTTGGCCTGCGCCGGGTGCGGCAGTTCGCCGACTTCGTCGAGAAACAGCGTGCCCCCGTCGGCCAGCGTGAACTTCCCCGGCTGATCCGTGGCCGCGCCGGTGAAGGCGCCCCGCCGATGCCCGTACAGGATGCTCTCGACCAGCGTCTCCGGCAATGCGGCGCAATTGACCGCCACGAACGGCGCCCGACCGCGGCCGCTCAACTCATGAAGGAGCGCGGCCAGGAGTCCCTTGCCCGTTCCGGTTTCACCCTGGATGAGAACCGGCACGGAATGCGGAGCGAGCTGCGCCGCCGTCTCCAGCGCCTTGCGGAACGCCGCGTCCTCGCCGCGGAGCCCCATGCGGGCGCAGACGGCTTCGACCGGCAACGCGGTGGCGGCGGTGGCGGCGGGCCGCGACGCGGAGAAGGCCACGCCCGCCTCGCGCACGCGTGGACTCGCGGCGGGCGCTTCGTCGCAAACCGACATCCGCCCGGCCATTCCGTCGGATGGAGGATGTACGGCAACCCACCGGGCGCGCGGCGCGGCGGACAAGAGGTCCCCCCATCGTTCGCAAATGGCATCCGGCCCGGTATTCGCGCAGACGACGAGGTTCCCGGCCGCGGCGAGTTGATTAAGTATGGCGGACAATCTCGCCTGGATATCGGCTGAAGACAGGCAAACCGGGATCCGCTCGACCAGGAGGTCGGGGTACCGGCGCGCCAATTCCCCGTCAAGCGGCGCGCCCGCATCGGGCGTCGCCCCGGTCACGAGGATGGCGAGTCGCCCCGGCACAAGCTCCGCAACCAGGGAGAGCGTCGGACCCGAAACCTGGGCGACATCCGACAGTCCGGGCGGGAAAGGGTCCAGCGGATCAAGACAGGTAAGCAGAGTCACCATAATAGATTCTCGCCCAACGCCATGGTGCACGGTCCATGCGTTGCACGTCCAGAAAGAATAATCATGAAACGTTTCAGTTGACTTTACTCAATCTACAGGTAAAACGCTTGACCAGACAGAAGGTTGGTCGTTTTGGGAGAAATATATGAAAAAATTGATCGTATTGTTCATTATTGCCATATCGGCTCATGCGGCGTGGGCGTTTCCGAGCTGGATTGGCGTGTTCGGCACCCACAAGCGGCACGATGACCGGATGAATCCCGGCCAGTTTTCGATCCTGATGAATCAGGACTATATTGGTTTGCAGGCGCGGGTAGGCATCCAGGTTAACGGTGGGAACTGGGTCCTCTACCCCATGCAATACGCCGGCAACGCGCAGGGCAATTCCCACTGGACGTTCACCCCGAGCTTCGAGTTTCCAGCGGGCGCGACGGTGAGGTATTTCTTCCACGGGTCCGACTCGTGGGGGGGCAACATCTGGGACAGCCGGAACGGGCTGAACTACGAGTTTGTCACCTCACCCGCCGCCGAACCGGTCGTGCAGCGGCTCGCGGACGGGATCTTCATCACGGACACGTTTGCCAACGGCATCACGGCCACCTACCGCAACAATCTGTGGCTCGACTTCAAGCTCAAGGGCCTCGGCGCGCCTGAAGCGGCCGGGATCATTTGGACGTGGAACGACTGGGCCACGTGGAGCACCGCCACGGCGGCGAAGGAATCCGACCTCGGCGGCGGGTTCGAGCAGTGGGGAGTGGACGTCGCGCCGATGGGCGATGCCTACTATCACCGCAGCCTCGGCTTCATCCGCTGGTTTCCCGAGGGCTCGACCAACTACGTCCCCGTCACCGGCGGCCGCGTCATCATCCACTATGCCATCTTCTACCGCGTCGGCGGCACCTGGCACTGGGACAACAACGGCGGCGCCAACCACAGGCTGGTCATCGGCAACTCGCTGAGCCCCGACGATCTCGACAACGACGGCCTCAGCGACACATGGGAGCGCGAGCATTTCGGCAGCCTCGACCAGGAGGCCACCGGCAATCCCGACGGCGACGGGCCATACGGCTTCCCGATGGCCAACATCATGGAAATGCTGAACGGGACCCTCCCCGCCGTCCCGGAGGACACCAGCGCCCGCGGCGTGCGCCTGATCTGGGCCACCGCCTACCCCGCGAAGGGCGGCTCCGTGACCCTCTCCTACGCCATGGGCAACGAAGGCAACCCGCTTTTCGGCAGACCCGTATACGCGCACGTCGGCCACAACAACTGGCAGGGCGTCTACCAGACCGCGCAGCTTGCCGCGAACGGCGCGACGGGGCGCCACGAGATCACCATCCCCGTCCCCGCCAGCGCGACGGAGCTGAACATCGCCTTCACGGACCAGAACGGCGCGTGGGACAACAACGGCGGCCGCAACTGGAAGATTCTCGTCCGGCCCTGAACGGGCCCGGGCGTCCCCGATCCGCATGCGCCCCGGCCCTGCGGCCGGGGCGCATTTTTTACAGAGGTTGGAAGCGTCGGCGCGCCTTTTTTCCAGGCGTTGGAACTTTGCCGGAGCGGTCCGACGCTCCGTCTTTGGCCTTGCGGGACGGGGCCGCGCGGTGGAGAGTGGGCGGGCATGAGCAAGCAGATCGAGGTGGCGTCGGTGCCGATGCGCTGGGCGGGGCCGGTCGCGTTCGCGGGTCCGGCGGCGGCCGGCGAGGTCGAGCTGCCGCTGGCGACGTATGAATCTCCGCTGTGGCCCTCGGTGGACCGCGGCGCGCGGGTGACGCGGGCGATCGGCGGCCTGAAGGTCGTCGTGGTCTCGGCGTGCATGACGCGCTCGGTCGCGGTGGAGGCGCCCGGCGCGGAGCCGGCCGCCGCGGTGGCGAACGCGCTGCCGGGCCGGCTGGCCGACCTGCAGGCGGTCGCCGCCACGACGAGCCGCTTCGCGCGGCTGACCGCGCTCAACACGCAGGTCGTCGGCCGGCTGCTCTACATCCGCTTCTCTTTCGACACGGGCGACGCCGCGGGCCACAACATGGCGACGAAGGCGGCGGACGCGCTGCTGCAGTGGCTGCTTGGGGAATATCCCACGCTGCGCTACGTCTCGATCTCGGGCAACTACTGTTCCGACAAGAAACCCACCGCCGTGAACGGGATCCTCGGGCGCGGGACCTACGCGATCGCCGAGGCGACGATCCCGGCGGACGTATGCGGGAAACTCCTGAAGACGACCGCGGCGAAAGTGGCGGACCTGAACCTCAGGAAAAACTGGATCGGCACATCGCTCGCGGGCGGCGTGCGGGCGGCGAACGCGCACTTCGCGAACATGCTGCTGGCGTTCTACCTCGCGACCGGCCAGGACGCGGCGAACATCGTCGAGGGCTCGCAGGGCTTCGTCCACGCGGAGGCCGGCGCGGACGGGTCGCTGTATTTCTCGTGCACGCTGCCGAACCTGATAGTCGGCGCGGTGGGCAACGGCAAGGATCTCGAATTCGCGCGGCGCGCGCTCGAGCGGCTCGGCCGCGCGGAGGCGCGCGCGCCGGGCGCGAACGCGCGGCGGCTCGCGGCGCTGTGCGCCGGCGCCGTCTGGTGCGGCGAGCTCTCGCTGCTCGCGGCGCAGACGAATCCCGGCGAGCTGATGCGCGCGCACGCCGCGCTGGAGCGTCGGCAGGGACCATGAACCCGGGGGGGGCGGCCCCCGCCCGCCCGCGGGCGGGCGGACAGGATCGAAACGCTGTGAAACAGAACTCCAGGCCACGCGACTCGACAAACCGGCGGAAGGTGGAGCACATCGCGATCATCAACGGCGATCGCGGGGTGGACCGGCGCAAATTCTATTTTGACGACATCCGCCTGCGCCATCGCGCGCTGCCGGAGACGGATCTCGGCGCGGTGGACACGTCGGTCGAGTTCATGGGCAAGCGGCTGTCGTGCCCGCTGTTGATTTCGAGCATGACCGGCGGGGATCACGCGCTGGTGCGGCGGATCAACCGCAACCTCGCGGCGGCGGCCGAGCGATGCGGCGTCGCGATGGGCGTCGGCTCGCAGCGGGTCATGTTCACGAACCCGAAGGCGCGCGGCAGCTTCGCGCTGCGCGACGCCGCGCCGACGGCGCTGCTGTTCGCCAACCTCGGCGCGGTGCAGCTCAACGAGGGCTTCGGCCTCGCCGAATGCCGCGCCGCGGTGGAGGCGCTGGGTGCGGACGGGCTGTACCTGCACCTCAACCCGCTGCAGGAGGCCGTGCAACCGGAGGGGGACACGCGATTTGCCGGGCTCGCGAAGCGGATCGGGGCGATCGCGCGCGGCCTGCCGGCGCCGGTCATCCTCAAGGAGGTCGGCGCCGGGCTCTCGCGCGAAGATGTCGAACTGCTGATTCCCCGGGGCATCCGCCATTTCGACGTCGCCGGCGCGGGCGGGACATCGTGGAGCCGGATCGAGCACCACCGCCAGGCCGGCGGACGGCGCAACGAACTGGGCCTGTTGTTCCAGGACTGGGGCCTGCCGACGCCGCGCGCGCTGTGGGAGCTGCGCGACCTGCGCCCGCGCGTCACGCTGATCGCGTCCGGGGGCCTGCGGTCGGGTCTCGACATGGCGAAGGCCCTCGTGCTGGGCGCGTCGCTCTGCGGGCTCGCCGCGCCGTTCCTCAAACCCGCGCAGGAATCCGCCGGCGCGGTGGTCGCCGTGATCCAGCGCCTCCAGCGCGAATTGCGCACCGCCCTGTTCCTCCTGGGCATCCGGCGGGCGGCCGATGCGATCGGCAATGCGCGCCTGCTGCTTGATCCGCCCCGATGAACGCGATGTCCGGGCGCCTCGCCACCGCCGCGACGGCAACAGCGGACTGGAAAGTTGGGGGAAAATGAGGGATGCTGCCCAACTGGCGTTCGCCGACACGGAGACAGACGACAATGCTGCCTTGCTGCAAAACACATCCTCGTGTAACCTTGACACAATCTACGGAGGTTGACGAATCATGTGCGCTTTGATGCTGATTTCTAGAGAAAAGAACCGTTTTGCGCCGGTTGATGATGTCAAGGTTTCGCTTGGCCAATTCCAGACCACGGGCGCATCTTGGCTCACAACCCACGTGCGCGCCTTCATTCTCTCAAAGACCCCCAGCCTCCTGTACGATCCCTTTGCCGGAGAAGGCAGTCTGTTGCGCTATGCCGCTGAACAACTGTCTCTCGATGTGAAGGGACTCGATATTGATGACTCTACTGGCTGGCCCGTGAACGACAGCCTCCGCCACATCCCCACATGCCCAGGTGCCGTCATCGTGACCAATCCCCCCTATCTTGCGAAGCACAGCGCCAAGAGAAAGCGTGTTCATGATACCGTTGCCGACCATTACGCGCAGCGAGGCGACTTGTACCAGTTGGCCCTCGACCGCTGTCTTGCGGCCTGCCCTGCAGTGGTCGCCATCGTGCCAGAGACCATCATAAATAGCGACTACCCCAAATCTTACATCACGAGCATAACCATCCTTGAAAATAGCCCCTTTAGTGATACCGACTGTCCCGTGTGCGTAATATGCATGGACAAAATGTGTTCAGATGCGAATCTCGGCCCGAGTGTTTTCCTGGGCGAGAAGGAACTTGGACACCTATCTGATCTTGAACGCAAGCGTCTGCACCCCAGAAAGGACACCACCATAGATTTCAACGTAAAGACGGGGCGCATAGCGCTAAGGGCGGTCGACCTTCCCAGTCCGGCCAAACCGATACGCTTCATGCGCCGTGAAGAATGCGATTACCCAGTTGACATGATTAAGGTCAGCTCGCGGCTCGTCACATTCATTGATATTCCGTCAGTCGACGACGGCCATATAGACCAGCTAATTTCAGAGGCCAATAGCATTCTTGCACGCTTTCGCGCAGATACTGGCGACGTGCTGCTGTCCCCGTTCAAAGGAAACACGAAGGAGGGCAAGCGACGCAGGCGTCTGGATTACTACACTGCTAGGGCAATCCTTGAACGTGCATGCGGCACGTGCAAACAAGAGCCTCTCCTATTCCCTGACCTATCATGAAATCGAAGAAACGCGCCAAGACTTCGCCGCGCAAGAAGCGTGCGCGAGGAATGCACTCACGGAGGCGACAACGTATGACTCCTAACCATGCCCTGCTCGACTTGTCAATCCAGAAGCCAGAGCCCATTTATGACCCGGCTTATCAGAAGGAGCTTCTTGTCATCCGGGAGTCCCCGGAAACATTGAACGAACTGATGCGAGCCAATCGCTCTCTGCTCGACTACATCACCGCTTACGGCGTAAATCGCCAAGTCGGCAACGCCGCTGCAAATAGCCAGATTATCACAAGGATGATGCAGGCGCTGGATACTGCCAACATCAACACTTCCGAGTTCACATCGTTTTGGGAATGCTGTGACGTCTCGTACAGCGTCTATCGCAAGCTGGGGGTTGCGGAGAAGCGACAGTTCTTGGAGCGCATTACGCAAGAGTATCTTGCCAGACGCCATGCACTCTATCAGGCACACGGGTACACGTTCACGACGCTACAGGTGAAGGCAGACTCCTTTGCGCATAAGCGAACAGGCGACCAGGGTAGCGCTAAAACAGTTGCTATTCTCGAACGCAACGGCTTTGAGCCGTATGTATCTATTGCCGCGCGGGGGGCTCCCGCGCCACTTGCATACCTACTGCCAGACAAGGGTGACGAGAAGGCTTTCCGTGCACTATTGCGCGACAGGGCAATCACATTTACGTGGTCGCGTCGTGAGAAAGGCAAGATGCCCGACTATGCCCTTCTCGTTCGCGCTACGACTGTAATTGTCGAGCACAAACACATGAAGGAACTTGGGGGCGGCCAAGACAAGCAGATATTGGAAATCAGCCATTTCCTACAGCAGAGTGATGAAAACACATTTTACGTGTCTTTTCTCGATGGCATTCTCTTTAACCACCTTTTCTCTGCCGGGGCGACCGGCAAGGTGGCTCTGCAACAGAGAGAAATACGCGAGGCGCTGGCTCAGTACCCTCGCAGTTACTTTGTGAATACGGCGGGTTTTGAGCGACTGGCTAAAGAACTCGCAGAGAGAGCATGATTCGCGGCGAACAACAGCGTGCTCCGTACGCGCTACCGCGCGCCGGAGACGCTGGACGTTATGAATGTCGGCATTGATGCGATCCGGTTTTATTCGTCCAATTACTACATGGACCTGCGCACGCTGGCCGGGGTGCGGGGCGTGGACCCGGACAAATACACGGTCGGGATCGGCCAGGAAAAGATGGCGATCCCGCCGCCGGACGAGGACATCGTCACGATGGCGGCGTCCGCCGCGAAACCGCTGGTGGACCTCGACGGCATGGACGGCATCGAATGGCTGCTGTTCGCCACGGAGTCCGGCATTGACCAGTCGAAGGCGGGCGGCGTGTTTGTCCACGGCCTGCTCGGCCTGCCCGCGCGCTGCCGCACGGTGGAACTCAAGGAGGCATGCTACGGGGGCACGGCGGCGCTGCAGCTCGCGTGCGCGGCGGTGGCGCGCAACCCGAAGACCCGCGCGCTGGTGCTCGCGTCGGACGTGGCGCGCTACGAGCTCGCGAGCCCCGGCGAGCCGACACAGGGGTGCGGCGCCGTCGCGATGCTGGTCACCGCCAATCCGCGCATCCTTGCGCTGGACCCGGAGGCCGGCCTCTACACGGCGGACGTGATGGACTTCTGGCGGCCGAACTACCGCGATCAGGCGCTGGTGGACGGAAAATATTCGACGCGCGTGTATCTGCAGGCGCTGCAGGAGTGCTGGAGACAGTACCGCGAGCGGTCCGGGCGGGATTACGCGGACCTGCACCGGTTCTGCTACCACCTGCCCTTCACGCGCATGGCGGAGAAGGCGCACGAGCGCCTCGCGCGGGACGGCGGCGTCGCGCTGTCGGAGGCGCAACTGGCGGAGCAGGTCGGCGGATCGCTGCGCTACAACAAGATCACCGGCAACAGCTACGCCGCGTCGCTCTATGTCGGCCTCTGCTGCCTGCTCGACGCGGAGCAGGGCGACGACCTCGCCGGGCGTCGGATCGGCCTGTTCAGCTATGGGTCCGGCTGCGTCGGCGAATACTTCAGCGGCGTCGTGCAGCCCGGTTACCGCGCGCGCCTGTTCACCGCGGAGCACCGCGCGCTGCTGGAAAACCGGACGGAACTGACGTACCGCCAGTATGAGGATATCTACAATCTGGTCTTTCCAATAGACGGCGGGGCGCATACGTTCTCCCGGTACCGCACCGGTCCCTACCGCCTGGCGGGCGTCAAGGAGCACAAGCGATTATACGAGACGGCGTCATGATTGCGATCGCGCCAGGCAAGCTGATCTTGAGCGGCGAACACGCCGTCGTCTACGGCCGGCCCGCGCTGGCCATGGCGATTGACCGCTGCGCGCAGTCGGTCATCGCGCCCGGCCCGGCGGACCTCGTCTCGTTCAACCTGCTGGATCTGAAGCAGAGCGACTCCTTCACCCTGCGCGCGCTCAACGAGCTGCGGACCCGGCTCGCGCGCAACTACCAGCTGTTTCTCAACGGCGATCTCGGCATCCGCGAGGTCCTGCTCAAGCCGATCGAGCTGTTCGAATTCGCCTTCATCACGCTCCTCGACGGGCTGCACCTGAAATTCGGCGACGGGCTCGACATCCGGACTCATTCGAACATCCCGATCGGCTGCGGCATGGGTTCTTCCGCCGCGACCGTGTTGAGCATGCTGCGCGCGATCGGCCACTACTTCCGCGTCGAGTTCCGGCCCGACTGGTTCCTGAAATACAGCCTCGAGGCCGAGAAGCTGCAGCACGGATTCCCCAGCGGCGTGGACTCCTACATCTCGCTGCACGGCGGGTGCGCCCTGTTCCGCGACGGCGCGGCCGATTCCGTGCCGCTGCCGCGCCTGCGCCTGTACCTCGTCAACACCGGGACGCCCGCCGCGACGACCGGCGAGTGCGTGGTCGCGGTGAAGCAGAAATTCGCGAGCGACCCCATCTGGAACGATTTCGAAGCCGTGACGCTGGAGCTGGAGAAGGCGCTGCGCGCGAACGACCGCGAGGCCTTCCAGCGCATGGTCGCGGAGAACCAGCGCCTGCTCGACCGGATCGGCGTCGTGCCCGAAAAGGTGCGCCGCTTCGTGGCCGAAATCGAGGCGCAGGGCGGCGCGGCCAAGATTTGCGGCGCCGGCTCAGTGCTCGGCGACGGCGGGGGGATGGCGCTCGTGCTGGCCGAAAAGCCGCCGGTCGAGCTGTGCAAGCAATTCGGCTACGAGCTGATCACCGTCCGCGGCGACCCGCTCGGCGCGCGGATTGTGTGACGCGCCCCGCGCGCGGCCACAGCCGCCCGGGCCGGGGGCCGAATGCATCCGGATGCCTGCAACTTCTTCATCCATCATCGCCAGCGCGCCCGGCAGCCTGATGCTGCTCGGGGAGCACGCCGTGCTGCACGGTCATCGCGCCGTGGCGATGGCCGTGGACCGGCGCCTGCGCGTCACCCTGACGCCGCGCCGCGATGCGCGCGTCGGGATCGAGTCCGCGCTGGGCCGGCACGAGACCACGCTCCGGAACCCCGCGACGCACCCCGAATTCCGCTTCATCGTGGAGGCGGTCCGCCGCGCGGCGGACCGCCTCGCGCGCGGTTTCGACCTGCGGGTGGACTCTGATTTTTCCCACACCATCGGCTTCGGCTCGTCCGCCGCCGTGACCGCCGCGACGGCGGCCGCGCTGCGCGCCCACGGCGGGCTCCCCTTCGACCGCGACGCCCTCCGCGACGAGTCCATCGCCATCGTCCGCGCCGTGCAGGGCCGCGGGTCGGGCGCGGATGTGGCGGCCAGCGTGCACGGCGGCATCATCGGCTACCGGGCGGAACCGCGCGAGGTCCGCCCGTTCCGCGCGGCGCCGGCCTTCTGCGCGGTCTATTCCGGCCACAAGACGCCCACCCCGGAGGTGATCCGCCGCGTGGAGGCGCATTGGGCCGGACGCGGCGATGCGCTGCGCGAGCTCTACGCGCGCATGGACGCGGTATCCGGGGAGGGTTGGACGGCGTTGGAAGCGGGCGACGAACGGGCCTTCGGCGCGGCCATGGACGGGGGCCAGGCGCTGATGGAGCAACTGGGCGTCAGCACCCCGGACCTGGACGCCATCGTGGCCGCCCTGCGGGCCGAACCGGGCATTCGGGGGGCCAAGATTTCCGGGTCGGGCCTCGGGGATTGCGCCGTCGGTCTGGGCCGGGTCTCCGGGCGCGTCGCGGGCCGCGACGCGATGCCGGTCCATCCCTCGGCGGACGGGTTGCGGTTGGACGAGCCGGTCCCACCCTGACCGTCCCGCGCCCTTTTTTATGGTGTCGCCGGGCGCCGCGCGGGGTTATCGTATAGCGCGTGCGGTGAAGATACCCCGAACCATAGCTCTCCCGCTGGCGTCCCTGTTTTTCGCGGCCGGCTGCCACATGGCGCGATTGACCGGACCCGCCGGCGGCGAAGTCGAGCGCGCGTGCGCGGACCTGGCGCGCGGGGTCACGCTGACCCGTTCCGGCGCCGGGCCGGACGATGGCGCCTGGCTGCAGGTCCAGCAGGACGACCTGTTCCGGCGCATGCGGCACGCGGGCTTCACGGCGGTGCGCCTTCCCATTGATTTTTCGGCGGCCCAGCGCGAAGGCAACGCGCCGGGCGCGCCGCTGGATCCGGCCTGGATCCAGCGGATCGAGCGGTTGGTGAAAATGGCGCAGCGCATGGACCTCGCCACGGTCCTCGCCGCCTTCCCTCGGGGCGACACCGACGACGACGCGGCACGGCGCCGCTTCCGCGAAGACTGGCGCCAGGTGGCCGCGCATTTCGCGGACGCGCCCGGCCGGATGTACTATGAAATTCACGAGGGGCCCGACAGCCGCCTGTCCGCCGACGACTGGTCCCTCCTCGCGGACGAGGTCCTCCGCGCGCTGCGCGCGGAGGATCCGGACCAGGTCCTGATCCTCGGCGCTCCGCACCGGGGCGATCCCGCGCGCCTGTCCGAGCTTCGCCTGCCGGACGACCCGGGCTGCATCGTCTCGTTCGTCTACGAGGAGCCCCGCGCCTTCACGCGGCAGGGCGATCCGGTCCTGCGCGGGTCCGACGCCTGGCTGGGCACATCGTGGGCCGGCGGGGAGGAAGAGCGCGCGCGGGTCGCGGCCGACCTGGCGCGTGCGGCGGCGTGGTCCCGCCAGACCGGGCGCCGCATCTTCTGCAGTTCGTTCGGCAGCACCGGCCACGCCGACCCGCAGTCGCGCATCAACTGGACCTTCGCGGTCGCGCGCGGGCTTGAGGCGAACGGCATTCCCTGGTGCTACGCGGCCTTCGACGGCGCCGACGGGATCTACGACGACATCTGGCACATCTGGCGCCAGCCGCTGACCGGCGCGCTCCTGAACCGATAGCGGTCGCGGCATGTAAGGAATCGCGGCGCGCGCGGAATTGTTTGCATGAACACTACGGCGCGCATAACGGCGGCGGTCGGCTTGGCGGGGCTGGTGGGTTGGGGTTGCACGGCGCCGCGCCGGGCGGCGGAAACTGGGGGAACGGCGCCGCCCCCCGCTCGGTCCGCCGAATTCGTGATTTTCGATTTCCCGGCGAACGGCGCGGCGCGGGGCTGGCAGGTGGAGGACGACGTCGTGATGGGCGGGCGTTCGCGCGGCGCGTTTGGCGTGAACCCGCGCGGGAACGGGGTGTTTTCGGGCGAGGTATCGCTGGAAAACAACGGGGGATTTTCCTCGGTGCAGTATTTCTTCGGCCCTGTGGACATCCGAGGCTACACGACCGCGGTCATCCGGCTGAAAGGCGATGGGCGCAACTACCGGTTCCTCGTCGAGGCGACAGAAAAGGCGGGGCACTACTACGTGCATGAATTCCAGACGAGCGGTGCATGGCAAACGGTGGAGATTCCCCTGCGCGGAATGTACCCGGAGCGACGAGGCGACCGGCTGGACATCCCGGATTTTCCGGCCGAGACACTGGCTCAAATCCGTTTCCTGATCGCGAACGGGAAAGCGGAGTCCTTCCGGCTCGAAGTGGAACGCGTCGCGTTGAAGTGACCGGCGCGGAGATTCCGTTCAGTGCGGGTGGCCGAAGAGGCTCCGGCCGAAGTGGACGAGGAAGAACATTTTCTCGCCGGTCCACCAGCCGCCATCCGGCGCGCGCAGCAGCGGGCGCAGGAAGGTGGTCATCTGCCAGCTCACCAGCATGTAGACCAGCATCCACCAGTTCAGCCCGGACAGCCGGTTCAGCCGCGCGCTGTCCCTGAGGCGTCCGAGAAAGCCCCGCGCGAAGCCGGAGGCAACCAGCCACACGAGCAGCGTCAACAGGACGACGAAGGCGAGGTTGTTCGTGGAGACGGCGAAGAGCCAGGCGACGGGCGCGAGCGCGAGCAGCAGCAGGCCCGTCACGGCCAGCACGGCGCCGGCGAGCAGGGTCGCCTGGGTGAGCGAAAGCGGCATGCCGCCGACGCACGCGAACACATACATGCTGGGGAAACACAGCAGGACCGAGCAGAGCGCGATCATCGGCGTCTTGGCCGCGGCCATCCGCGCCGTGGCCCACCCGCCGAACAGGCCGAGCGCGAGGCCGAACACCGCGTGGAAGACCAGGCCCCAGAACGCCATCCGCAGCGCGCTCGGGAGCAGGTCGCGGTCCGCGTCAATCTGCGCCACCAGCCGGCCCGGCGCCTTGAGCAGCGAACCGAGTTCGTTCCGGCAGGGGGGCTCCGCCGGTTCCGGCGCGGCGGCGGGCGGGACGGGCGGCGGCGTGGCGGCATCGTTCATGTCAGCGTCCTCCAAACAGGATGTACGGGATTACCTCGGCGAACACAAACTCGTAAAAGTTTCGCTCCAACGCGTCGGGCCGCATGAACGCGACGGGGAAAAAGGGGCTGCCGACAAACGGGCGCAGCATCCACGAGAGCTGGCAGCCCACCGCGGCGAACGCGAGCACCCAGGCGGTGTAGACCGGCGCGAGCCGGCAGCTGGGCGGCACGAGCCGGCGCAGGCCCCGCACGAGGGCGAGGTTTCCCGCCGACCCGGCGATCGCGATCAGCGCGATATGCGTCACGAGCAGGCAGTTGTGGGTGAAGCGCAGTTCCGCCGGGGGGCCGGAGGCGGCCGCGGCCGAGAGTGTGAAGAACAGCGCCACCGGGGTCAGCGACAACAGGAGCAGCGCGGCGACCGCCATCGCGCCCCATGTCAGCGCGACCACCTGCGCAAACGAAAGGCCGGCGCCGAAGATTCCGGCCAGCATCCAGTTCAACGTCATCACGATCGCCGTCGTGCCCAGCAGCAGCACCGGCATCTTCAGCGCCACATACAGCGCCAGCTTCGGCGAGCGCCAGCCGGCCATGACCGCGCCATACAGCGCGCTGGCGACGACAATAAAGAGGGCCAGGCGGAGCAACAGCCGGCCCAGCGCCCGGCGCTCCGCCACCCGCCGCCAGAAGGGGGAGTCCGGATCCAGGATCTGCTGCACGGTTGCGCGCACGGGCAGACTATAGGGAACGGAAAGGGGCGAAGGAACGAAGAATACGGGGCCGGCGCCGGGAGCATAGCAACCGATCAGGCGGGCGGCCGGTGGTCGCGCAACAGGCCCGGGAAGGGACACGAAGCGCAGCGGGACCGGTCGTTGAGGCAGTAGTCGTGGAAAATCTGGATCAAGCCCTGGCGCCGCATCCCGGTCCGATGCCACGCGACGGGATGATGCGGGCCGAACAGATTGGCCGCGGCCTGCCGGGCGATCTGGTTATCGCCCTCGGGCGGGAGGGCGTCCAGGAGCGCGGGCGGGAAGGGCCCCGCCCGGCCGCGCGCGGCAAGGAACGGGAGGAGGACATTCACCGTCCACAACCGCGCCCGGCCGGCCCCTGCCAGCGCCACCGCGCGGGGGGTCCGGTTTCCGCCCCATCCGTAGCGGCGATCCCAGTAGGGATCCCCCACGGACGCGAAGAGGCGCCCGGCCTTGCGCACCCAGTCGGCCGCGCCCGACGGGTCGTCGAGCAGGGCGGGCAGACCGCCGGGCGCCGCGAACAGACGCGCGGCGGCGGCCATTCGGCGGGCGGGCTGGTTGGCCGGCCGCAGCCCGGCCAGCCGCCAGGCGCCGGGTTTGAACGACCGGGCAGTCCAGCGATCGCGCATTTTGAACCAGCGGTCCCAGAGGGCGCGCACATAGGCCCGCGTCTCCTCGTCCCATCGGGGCGACAGGCGGGCGGGCAGCAGGCCGGCCACGCCATACAGCAGCGCCGCGGCGGCCGGCGCATCCTGGCCGCCGACCCGGCGCAGGTCCTCCAGCGGGACGCGCAGCGCCAGCGCGCGGAACGCCTGCTTGTTGTGCTGGTAGCCGAGCGCGGCGAGCGTTTCCTCGTAGAGCGCCTGCCCCGCCCCGACCTCCTCGATCCGCAGCGCGAGCCGGTCCGCCTTGCGCCGCAACCGCTCCTGCCCCGCCGCATCGAGCAGATCCTCCTTCGCGGGAACCGGCCACTCGCGCAGCACCCGCTGGCAGGGCGGCTCGGGCGCGCGCGACGCGAAGGGGTAGGCGGTCAGATCCACCGCGTCGAACACCGCGGGGAGGTCCGCGCCCAACGGGCCCCTCAAGGCGATCTGGATCGCGCCGGGCGGCAAGTCCCGCTCATCCAGCGCCCCCTCGAAAAACGTCACGTGCGCGCAGACGCGCGCATACCGGGGATCGGCGCCGTGGTCGTGCGCGCGCCACGCCTGGGGGTGGACGTGAATTTCCACATCGCCGCACAACCGGCGCCGGCCCTCGCCCACCCGGAGCGCCGCGCCGACGAAATCGGGTCCGGCGTCGAGATTCCACTGGCCCGGGTCCTCCACCACCACCGGTTCGCCCTCCCGGGTGACCAGGCCCGCGGGGCGCAGGACGGGATCGAACCAGACGCACTGCACATGCCGCTCGCTCCAGGGAAAGCGGCGGAACCGGGCGGCCGCCTCGCGCACGCCGCCCGCACGGGCGATCGCGCCGGGATAGTCGGCGGCCCGCGGGAATGGGAGGAGTTCAGGCATGCGCCCTCACGGAGGAAGCTCGGCCAGGCGCGACCGCGCGATCAGCACGAGCGTCTCGTACATGGGGTGCCGACCCGGCGTGTCGAATCGCGCGAGGATACCGCGATAATAGGGTTCGGCCTCCAGCTTGAGCCCGCGCTCCCACAGCAGGTCGCCCGCCGCCTTCCACGCCTGGGCCACCTCCCACTCCTGTTCGGGATAGAGCGCGCCGACCTTCGTGAACGCGGCCAGGGCGTCGGCAAAGGCCCCCTGTTCGCGGTAGAGCCGGCCCTGGCTTCGCAGCGCCGCGGCCGCCCACGGTCGGGCGTCAGGATAGTCCTCCCGGAGCGCCTCATAGGCGCGTTCGGCGCGCCGCCACAACAGCGCGCGCTGCAAGTCGTTGGTCGCCTCCGCGGCGGGCGTCACAAGCTCGCGCCCGATGCGGTTGTATTCGTAGCGCGCGCGGGCCGAGCGGGATTCCGCCGGCGACCGGCTCGCGCATCCGGCCAGCGCGAACGCGGCGCCGAGCGACCACATGACGAACCCGGGCGCTTTCATGGGCGCGAGCCTAGCCCGCCCTTTGCATCGCGCGCAAGCGCGCGGTGCGTCCGGCGCGGCCTGGGGGGTGCGCCGGCGATCTTGATTCGCCGGTCCCGGTCCGACAGGATGCCGCCCATGGCGCCCCGGCTTCACTTCGTCTCCGCGTGGCCGCTCGTCCTGGTGCTATGCGTGGCTCAGCGCGCGGCGGCCGGTCCGGATCAAATCGCGCCCTCCACCCCCGCCCCCGCCGAAGAATCGCTGCTCCAGCAACTCGATCGGTACCACGAGGCCGCGTCGAGCCATGTCGTCAGTTTCGGCGAGGGCATGGACGGCTGGCTCGCCAGGCGCCTGAGCGAGCCGCCGTCCACCGGGGAAAAGGACCATGCGCGCCTGATCCCCCGCGAGGAGTCAGAGGGTTCGGAGGGTTCGCAGATCACGGTGTCTCCCAGCATCTTTTTCCGCGAGAGCGACGGCCTTAAGTTCTCGCTCCAGGCGCGCGGCCGGCTCCGGTTGCCGCGGTTTTCCGAGCGCCTCGAGCTCGTGTTCGACAGCGACGACGACGACCGCACGGTGACCCCGGAATCGAGCCGGGGCGCGGACCTCGGCCTCCGCCGAGGGGACGACTCAACCGCGAGCCTCCGCTACCGGTTCGCGGAGGATTGGAAATTCAAACCGAGCATCGAGGCCGGGCTGAAATTCAAACCCGAGCCCACTCCGCGCCTCGGGTTGCGCCTCCGCCTCAAGCGCCACTTCGCGCTCCTCGATGCGCGCCTCACCCAATCGCTTTTCTGGGATCGCGGCGAAGGCTATGGCAGTCGCACCACCATCGGGCTCGAACAATATGAAAGGGACCGCTATCTCCGGCGCTTCACGACCAGCCTCCTGTGGACGGAAGAAAGCGAGGGGGCGCAGGGCGCGCTATCCCTCCAGGGCTTCAAGTATCTGAGCAACCGCCGAGCGATCGGCCTGAAGCTGGGCCTGAACGGTCCGGTCGAGCCCTCCGCGCGCGTGGATCTCTACAGCGCGCACCTGGTGTGGCGCCAGCGCCTCCACCGCGACTGGGTTTTTCTCGAAATCGAGCCCGGGGTTGACTGGCCCCGCGATCGCGACTACGACGCCGCGCCGCTGATCCGCGTCAAACTCGACCTGCTGTTCGGCCGGCAGTTCGATTCGAACGGCGGCGGAGGCGCCCCGCGCTGAACGACCAATGACCAATTTCCCAATGACCAATACGAATGGGCGTCCAAATTCGCGAAAATTCGCGGTGAACTCCGTAGTCCAGGCGCTCGTGCCGTTCAGCGGCGGTGCTTGAGCGCCGTGGCAAAGACATCGTAGCGCTTGCGAAGCATGTCGTGTTCGCGCTGCAGCGCCGCGAGCTGTTTTTGCGAGGCGGCGCGGGCTTCCTCGGCGGAGCGCAGCGCGGTCTCCAGATCGCGAATGCGCGACCCGGCGGCATCGTCCGCGACCGGCTGCAGCCGGCGTTTGAGATCGGCGTTCTCCGACGCGGCCTGTTCGGCGGCCCGGCGGGCCTCGGCCAGCGATTGGACCACCGCCTGGTGATCGAGCGACAGGCGGTCGAGCTCCGCCTTCTGGTCCGCGCCCGCGGCGAGCACGGCGCTCAACCGCTGGCGCACATCGGCCAGCTCGCGGGCGAGCTGATCGCGCTCCGTCCGCAAGGCGTCCGCGTCGCGCGCCCGCTCGTTTCGTTCCTGCTCGGCGCGGGCCAGCGAATCGCGCGCCCGTTGATCGGGGCCCGACAACTCCTCCACGCGGGCCTGCAGGCGCCGCTGGTCGGCCTCGGCCTGCTCCCGGCGTCGCTGTTCGGCGTCGAGCTGCTGCCGGCGCCCGGCGTCGGCCGCCGCCCACTCCGCGCGGGCGGCATCGAATTCGTTCCGAAGCGCGGCGAACGCGGCGGCCGCCTGTTCGTTTTGGGCCCGCGCGGCGTCGAGGGCGTCCCGTTCCGGCGCGGCCTCCTGGCGGAGCGCGCGCTCGC
>CAYMCD010000037.1:0-25039 GCA_964388845.1 uncultured Verrucomicrobiota bacterium | reverse complement strand
CCGGCGGGCGCGACGCTCGCACCAGCGCGAAAATGGGTTATGGGATAGCCTCTAGCCACCGGCGCCCGGGCGCGCGGAATTTTGGGGCGGAATTGGTGTCATCATTGGGGCGGAATTGGTGTCACGTCTTGACATTGTACATTTGGAATTGGTGTCACGTCTTTTTGGAATTGGTGTCACGTCTTGACATTGTACATATTCCCAAGTTTCGACCGGTAAGACTTCATCTCCGCGGCGGTTTCACGGTCGTTATTGGCGAGGTACTCCAGGCGCCGGATGGGCGTGAGGGGTCAGATAGCATGATAGGCGGTCAGAGCTCCGGAGATGCGGCATAATGCCCATCAAGCTTTGGAGGCGCGACCGAGGTGGCCCGCCGCGAAGCCCGGAGATAACCGCCATAAAGTACGCCGGTATTGATTATCGTAAACGGCACACGGCTGTCTGCATCATCAACGACACCAGGAGCACGCATTGAGCATGCATTCCCGGAGCGCTTCGGCCAGGCTCCTCGGCGCCCACGCGCCATGCCGCCCGCGCCACAGGGAATGGATAGAACGAACGGGTGGCATTGACGGTGACACCCGGCTCCACGTGATATTTTGCGGGAGGTGAAGATCAGGTGGCGAAAATAAGGTTGCGGACGCCATGTGTCCTTGGGATTGTGCCGCTTAATGAGCAGACGCTGGCCGTCGGCGCTTTCAGCCGGTCTTCTTGCCCTCACGGCGACGAGTGCGTACTCAACAGCGCCGCTGGGGGCCAACCTCCTGCCCGAGGGCGACTTCGAGGCGTGGAGCAACGGTTTTCCGGTGGGGTGGACCGCTGCCGCCGACAAGGGGTCCTGCGTGCCCTGTTCCACGTCGCGCGCGACCGGCCAGCTATCAGCGGAACTGCGCATTCCGGCTGGGCTGGGCGCCATGCGGCTGGTGTCGCACGATGTGGCCGCCGGCGAGGGGGCATACCTGGCCCGATTCATGATGCGCGTGGACGGTCTGAGCCGCAGCCAGTCGTTTGAGGGCGGGCAAGCCGGCATGTTCGTGCAGTGGCTGGACGCCGGGAAGCGGGTGCTGCGCACCGATTACGTGGCGTGGAGCTACATCACCGCCGACCTCGCTTACCACGATCAGATCTTTCAAGCGCCAGGCGGCACGGCCCACATCCGCGTGACCCTTGAAATCTACGGGCACGCCACGATGCCGTTGACCTCCGCGGTATGGTTTGACGATGTGGCGGTCTGCCCGTATGAGCCGCCGCGGGGGATTGGTGACAAGGCCTTCAGCGAGTGGTCGGTGACCGACGGCCGCAACGTGCTGCGCACGCCGGATGCGCCTTCCTGGAGCTACCTGGCCGGCGTGGAACCGGGGCAGGGGGGCGGCGTGGTGCAGGCCGAGCGCGTGCGAGACGGCGCGGCCTTGTTTGGGTCGGCGCTGCATACCAGGCCGGGCGTTCCTCCGGGCATGGTCTATCACACCGCCTACACCGTGGAACAGCCGCCGGGGCTGTACCGGGTGTTTGTGCGCGCCCGGATTCCGCCCCAACCGGCGGTGAAACCGGATGCGCCAATCCTGATGGCAGACGCCCTGCACAGCAGTGCCGGTTACCGCGGCCGCCGGCCGATCCGCGCCGTGGACTTTCGGCAGCCCGGAAACTACGAGGAACTCTCGTTCGACTTCGTCAAGCCGACCACCGGCTGGGTCGCCTATCGCATCGCCACGCCCGGGCAGGATGTGGAGTCGTGGCTCGACTGCATCCGCGTGGTGCAGTTGATGCGCTTCCGCGATCCCGACCTGCTGCAGTGGTACCCCGGACTCGCGGGCGCCTTGGACGCGCCGACGGCGCTTGCCCCCACGCGCCCGCCGCGGGTCCTGCTGGTTGAGGGGTTGGCGGGCGAACGCTATCGGTGCAGCGACGTCGCGCGTGCGAAAGGCTGGCCCGTGACCGCGCTGCGCACGGCGCTACCTCAGGGAGGCGCCGCCATCCACGACTTCCCGGCGGTCTGGCAGGATCTCATCGGTTACCGGTTGGTCATTCTGGCCAACGCGAGCCTGGAGGGGCTCGGCCCCGAACAGCGGTGCCAGTTGCGGCGGTTCGTGGAGATTGGCGGCGGACTGCTGCTGCTGGGCGGGAAATCGGCCTTCGGCAATGGCGGCCTCCGCGGCTCGTTTCTGGAAGATGTCCTGCCTGTGCGCGTGGCGGACACGCGCTTTGACATTGTGCCCAATCCTGCTTTCGCGGCGTGCAAGCTTTGCCCGGACGGGCTGGCGCTGAGTGTGGTTAACCGGATGGCCGTCCCGTACGTGCACGACGCGGTTGCGCACCTATCGGCGCAGGTAAGGATGGTGGCGGGGGCGCGGCCGCTGCTGGTGACAGGCACGTTCGGGCGCGGTCGCTGTGCGTGCTTTCTCGGGACGCCCTACGGCGCGGCGCCGCGCAAAGGCGATGGGCTGCTGACGGAATCGGATGATTGGCCGACGATGGCGGGTAAGGTCATGGACTGGTTGCTGGAGGGGAGCGGGCAATGAAGTACACTGGTGTGCTGGCGGGGACCGGGCTGCTGCTGCTGGCACAGACGACGCGGTTGGTTGCCGAGGAGCAAACGTGGCGTGTGGAGGCGGAATCGGCCGGCGTGACGCGGCAGGGGGCCGTGACCATTGTCAACGACGCCGGCGCGTCAGGCGGAAAGGCCATCAACATCCCAACCGAGGGTGTCCCGAACTGGAATGTTGTGTCCATGGGCCTGCCGGCGGACATGACGCCCGGCCGCTACGAGGCGGTCCTGCGTTTGCAGGCGACCAACCTCGCCGACATTGGCAAGGCCTTGCGTGTGGATGTCACCGCGGACACGAACCTCCTGGCGTACGCCGCCGCCTATGGGTATTACCTGCGCGGCCCAGCGGGTTATCAAACCTTCGCTATTCCGTTCGAGTGGGCCGACGCGGGTCGCCGGCCGGCGTTGTACATGCGTTGGACTTCGCAGGCCCCTGCGACGGGCACGCAGACCACCGAGGGCAAGCCGACCGTCCGGCTCGATGCCATAGACATCGTGCGCCGTGGCGATCTGCCTGCGGTCCGCATCCGCAGGGTCTGGCCGGACCGCGTACGCTACCTTGCGGATCAGAACGGCGACATCACGGTGACGATCGAGGGACTCTCGTCGCAGGTGGTAACGGGGACCGTGCAGGTGCGGTTGACGCACGATCTCGAGGCCGCGGTGCCGCTGGCAGCGCAGCCCTTCACGGTGGCATCCGGGCAGACGGCGACGGTCACATTCCCGTTCAAGAATCCTGGCCAGCCGTTCGGCTATGTGGCGCAGGCGGTGGTGTCCGTCGGCGGCAAGGAACTCGACCGCAAGGAGGAGTTCTTCACTGTGCACGACAACCCGTGGGCCGTGGCGACCGGCGCACCGGACCAGGAGAATGCCCGGTACGAGACGCCCTGGTGGGCCGTGTACTACGGTATCGGCGCGACGGATCCCGAGATCGAGGCGGGGGCCCTGCAGGCGCGACGCCAGTATACAACCTGCACCGAGTTCTTCTCCTGGTCGCCGGGCGAGTGCTTCGATATGGCGCCGGACAAGCCGTTCTGGATTCGCGGCAACGGCGGCGACCTGCTGCGCAGCAAGCGCGAGATTCAGCGGGCGGTGGCTGCCCTGCGGCGCCATGGCACGGCGTGCATTACATACATGGCCTACCAGGCCATGGGCGAGCGCGCGATCGAACTCCTGCGTGAGAGACCGGAGTGGTTCACCTATTCCCGCCTGACCGGCGATGTCACCGAGTTCTACAACCTCAACGAACTGACCAAGCGCCAGGCGTTCTGGAAGGGCTTTGACTGGGCGGCCTACGCCACCGAGGGTAACCCGGACGCGCCGGGGTGGGTTGCGTCGCCCGAGGCGTGGAAGCGATACGGCGAGTTCTGGCGAAAGCCCGCCGAGGAGTGCCGCAAGCTCAGCATCATCGGCTACTTCGTTCCGAACTATGCCCTGCCGGACGTCGTGGACTACTGCGCGGACCAGGTTATCGCATCGGTGAAGATGTTCGGATGGGACGGCCTGCGGTGGGACTGCGGGCACCTGAATCCGGGCCCGATCTGGGGCACCTTCACGCCGGTCGTCGATTTTAGCGGCAAGCCCCAGGCGCGAACGCCGGCGGAACTGGAGACAACGACGGTCCTGAATCTCAAGCGGCTGAAAGCGCGCATTCGAGCCCAGTTCCCGAGATTCGCCATCGGTTCAAATTTCGGATCCTGGGATGAGACGCACCGCTATCCGCTTCAGACAGCCGAGCTGGCGCGCGACGGGGGCTGGCTGCTCGACGAGTTCTGCTACGGCTACAATGCGCCGCAGAGCCCTTACCATTTCTGGGATGCCTACTACGGCATCATGGCCGACCAGGGCGAGCATGTGATGCGCCGGGGCGGCCACTACCATCCGTTTGCCTTCAACCGCAACGGCGGCAAGTACCCGGTTGACGGGCTCTACGAAAGCATCTTCCGTATCGCCGGCAAGGGGCACCCCAACTCAGTCTACTTCAACTCACGCACCCCCTTCGGCAACTTCGCGCAGTTCTGCGTGAGATTCGGACAGTTTGTCTTCGACCCGGCCATTCGCCGTATGGACAAGCCGGAGGGCCTGGTGGCGGTGACGGCCCCGGCTCCGCTGTGGTGGGATAAGACCGTGGGACGCCTCAAGCAGGGGAACCAGGAGTTCCTGGTGGTGCATTTAATCAATCCGCCGGTGCAGAAAGAGGCGGAAACCGATCCCATGAGCCGGATGCCGGCGACGGTGGACGGCGCGCAGGTTTCGGCCGTGGTGCCCGCCGGGAAGCACGCCGTGTCCGCGTGGGCGCTGACGGCTGAGTCCTGGACCACCGGCGAGGCGCCGCGCACGCAAGCTGTGCCGTTGAAGGTCAATGTGGCCGGCGGCAGGGCCACCGTGACGGTGCCGCAGGTTCTCTGCTGGAAGATCGTGGTCTACCGTTTTGGGTAGAGGGGGAAGCGCATGACCGCGACGCGGACGGGTCTGGCGTCACTGGTCGGCGGCCCCCTTGGTCTCCACGCGAACGAACCGAACGACCGAACGTTTACCGAACGGGGTCATACCGAACGGGGTCAGGCCGTAAATAGTAATAATCGCTTAAGATTGGTTGGGGTGTCTGGCGGGCAGCGTGAGGGCGGGAGCGTGAGCGGTCAGTTTGTGCATATGGGCAGAATGAGTTTGTGAGGCGAGTATTCTGGTAGCGACTGAAGCTGTAGGGCTGGAGTGGCGTTTAAGAGACTGCCGGTATTAGGCGATGGGTGGATACGGCTCGATCTGGAGATGTGTCGCCCAAGCAAAGCGGTGAACGACTCGCGATCAGCAACGAACGCGACGCTGCGGCGAATCAAGCGGGCGCTGCAAGTTTGCAAGGACTGACCCCTCACTCCCCTTGATGGCCTCGAATATCTTCCCAGAATTGCCGCGGCCCAATTATTCGCATGTTCCCAAGTGTTCCGAGTTTAAGCAGTTCTTTGTCACCCGTCACAAAAACATCACTCTTCGCATGACTTGCAGCTGAGAGCAGTGGAATATCGTCTCGGTCCTTTATCGGGATGCGTTGATTAGAACCTTCTTCGGCGCATTCTGTGTCCTGCCGCATTAACCAAATTGCTTCTGCAATCGCATCGTGTGGTAAATCAAATCTGTCCCTCAATATCCGCTTCAGTTCATCCAAAAGCCTTTCGCTGATGATCAGTTGATGAAATTCCATAACAGTGCGGATAACGTCGGAGCAGAGTCCTCGCGTGCCGAGCCCGCTGGCCAGGACATTTGTGTCGAGAAACACCCTCATGAGACTTTGGCAAATACGTCTTCATCGGTAAGAAATCCGCGTGCTTCTGCAAACGGCATGACCCGTCGCCGCAGATTTTCAAACTGCTTGATGCGTAGTTGTCGTCGAAGAGCATCGCGCGCAACCTCGCTGCGAGTCTTGCCCGCTTCTTTGCTGACACGCGCCAAGAGGCGCTCCATATCGCGGTCCAGTCGAATGCTGAGCATTGTTGTCTTCATGTCATACAGAGTATGACATGCGACAAGATTTGTCAAATTCGTTCTGAAGGCCAACGTGCCGACGCGTCTGTTCGATGCATGCGGTTGTGTGCGCCCAGCTTGCATGTGAACTGGTGGAGTTGAGGTCCCCACTCGGAGGATCAGGATAGCGAACAAGAGCGGAGGGCAAAAGCGGTGAGCGCCTCTCGGTCGGCATCAAACGCGACGCTGCGGTGAATCAAGCAAGCGCTGCAAATATGCAAGGACTGACCCCTCGCTCTCTGACGATGTACGCGAGCAACTGACCCATCGCGGCGGGACCGGACTGCCTCTCCTTCGCGCCTGGACCCGCCAAACGCCGTCGCTCCGGGCCGTCCGGGGCATGCCCCGGACGGCCCGGAGCGTTTCGCCCTCGATCTTGTCTTCCCACGCCCGTTCTGGCAGTGTCTCCACCATGAAATCGCGCATTCAGGCTGCCGAGGCCGGGCGGGTGCCCGCACCAGCCGAAAAGCGATTTCCTATCAGAAAAAAGGGGGCCACCTTGGTGGATGATGACAGAAACCGCGATATTTTCGCGGTGCCCGTTTTGGATCGGTGGTTGATCCACGCGCCGCGTGGTCCGGCCAGCGCGCTGGTCAACCAGGCCGCGTGCGATATTCTGGGCGAGCGCGGCGTGAACGGCGCCGGCCCGGCCGCTGATTGGGCCGATGTATTTTGCCGGTTGCCGCAGCCGGCGCCCGCGCCGGCCGAGGGGCCGGCGGATCCGGAGTTTCTGGGCCTGATCCCGACGCGTGCGTGCAACATGGCCTGCCGCTACTGCGGGTTCGGCGCGGCGGGCGTCCATTCGCGCATGGACGCGAAGCTCGCGGCTGAATGCGTGGACTGGTTCATGGAGGACCGGCACGCGCGCGGACGCCGCACGGCGGATATCCATTTCTTCGGCGGCGAGCCGTTCGTCGCCGGCGAGCTCATCGACATCGTGGTGCATCGGGCCCGCGCCACGGGCGCACGGCTGGGCGTCTCGCCGCGTTTTGAAGCGGCGACCAACGGATTTTTCGACGGGGATCGCCGCCGGTTCATCGCCTCGCATTTTCACACGGTGGTGCTCTCGCTCGACGGCCCGGAAGAGGTGCACGAACGGCACCGCCCGCTGCACAGCGGCGGGGGGAGCTTCGCCACGGTATGGGAGAATGCGCGCGCGCTGGCCCGCTCGCCCGCGGAGCTGATCATCCGGATGTGCGTGACCGCGGAGACGGTGGGCCGCATGGAGGCGATCACCCGGTGGGTCGGGGAGCACATCGCCCCCGCGCGGTTGATCTACGAGACGCTGCAAGCCACGCCGGAAAGCGATGCGGCCGGACTGGCCCCGCCGGAGCCGCTGCGTTTCGCGCGCGAATGGGTGGCGGCGGCCCGCCTCGCGCGTGCGCTGGGCATGGAACCGCTCTACGCGGCAGCCGCCATCGATCAGCTTCGGCACAGCTTCTGCCCGGTGGGCCGGGACAGCCTGATCGTGGCGCCGGACGGAGCGGTGGTGGCGTGCTATCGCCCGGCTCGCGATTGGGAGGTTCGCGGCATGAACCTGACCCTGGGCCGCTTCGCGCGCACAACGGGTATGCGGCTGGACGCGGAGGCCGTTGATCGCGTGCGCGCGCTGACCCGGCCGCGCCCGGAATGCACCGCGTGTTTCGCGCGGTGGTACTGTGCGGGCGGGTGCCACCTGAACGCAGCGGATACGCCGCCCGCAGTGCGCCCGGATTTCTGCCGACAGACCCGCGTCATCGCGGCGCACCGGCTGCTCGATACGATGGGAGCCTCGGACTCCGCCGAGGCGCTGTTCTCCGATGAGGCGGCGCTTCGCGCGCTGGCGGACTTTCCGGACGACCGCCTCGCGGCGAGGGAGGCACTCGCGCATGCTTGAGGAACACACAACTCCGCGGCCGGCGGCGGGTATCCGATGGGCGGTGGAGGCCACGGGCGTTCGCCTGTTTCCGGCGGGCTCGGCCCCGCCCGTTTTCGTCGCATATCCCGAGGCCGCGCTTTGGGATTTCACCTGCCGCGGCCTCGCCATCCCTCAACTGGAGGCGCGGCTCGCGCCGATCACGGATATGGCGCCTGCCCGTCTCGGCGCGTGGCGGACCGGAGTGTGGAAGCGCTGGCGCGAACTGGGTTGGGTGGCGGAGCCCTGACATGGCGAACCTATCCCTCACCTCCGCCTGTTCCTGCACGTGCCGGTACTGTTTCGCGCGGGGCGCGAACCGGGACAGGAATCATGCAATGGACCGGGCAACGTTCCGGCGGGCGCTGGATCTGCTTAAGCGCGCGGGGTGCGACCAGGTCCGTCTGCTCGGCGGCGAGCCCACCCTGCATCCGGAGTTTCCCGGCCTGGTCCGGGAAGCGCTCGATCGCGGGTTCCGCATCCTTGTGTTTTCCAACGGGCGCATGCCGGGAAGCGCGCTGGCCGCGCTGCGGAGCGCCCCCGAAGAGAAGATCAGCGTATTGATCAACGCAGAGGCCGAGGGCGGCGGATCGCCCGAACCGGCGCTGCGGGCGCTGGGCCGACGCGCCACCCTTGGCATCAACCTGCACCGGCGCGGTCAGGAATTGGGCCGCGCACTGGCGTGGATCGCGCAATACGACTTGAATCCGGTGCTGCGTCTCGGCCTGGCGCACCCGGCGCTACAGACGGAGAACCGATGTCTTCACCCGGCGGATTTCGAGGCGATTGGCGAGGAGATCGCGGACCTTGCGGTGACCGCGCGCGCGCAGGGCGTGAAGCTGGAGTTCGATTGCGGTTTCGTGCCATGCATGTTTCCGGAAGGTTTTCTCGAATGGCTGGGCGATGAAGGACGCGAGCTCGGCCGGCGCTGCGGGACGATTCCCGACGTATTGGATGACGGCACGCTGATCGCCTGCTATCCCCTGTCGGGCGCCTACCGCGCGTCCGTCCATTCGGCGGACTCGCTGGAAACGTTCCGCCGGGATGCGGATCGCGCCTTTGCGCCTTACCGCGCGCTGGGCATTGAGGCCCGATGCGAGACGTGCAAGTGGAAGGCCGACGGAACCTGCCTGGGCGGGTGCCTGGCTCGCGCGATGAACCGGTTGGAATCGGCCGGCCCCGCGTCGGAGTGCGCGGTGGCGCCGCCGCACAAGACGCCCCGGTCCGCGCCCGCAACCAATCGGTGGGTGCTCCCGTACATCGATCAACCTGTCGAGTTTTGGGCTTCACTGCGCAATGCGCACGGGGACGCGCTTGCGGAGGTGTATTTTCCACTGGCGCCGGAACTGCTGGCCTCGGGGCGTCCGCCGCAACCGTCCGAGCGGCTTGAGGAATTGCTGGCGAGCCGGATCGTGCGCGGGTCGGCCCTGCTGAATCCGGTCATCCTGCCCGCGCCCGTGGACGAACTGGCGCCGCGCCTGGTGGAGGCGCTTCGCCGGTTGAACGGCGAATACGGCGTGGCGTCGGCCACGATTTCGAGTCTGTTGCTGGCACGCAGGCTGCGCGAGGCGCTGCCGGATTTTTCGCTGACCGCATCCACGTTGATGGAGATTGCCACGCCGTACCAGGCGCGGCTGCTGGCGGGCATCTGCGACACGCTGGTGCCAGCCAGCCGTTTGACGCGGGACCTGGCGGGATTGCGCGAGTTGCGCGCCGCGTTTCCTGGACGGATTCGCCTGATGGTCAACGAAGGCTGCCTGCCGGGCTGCCCGTTTCGCACGCAGCATTTTGCCGAGATGGCCTCCGGCCATCCGCAGCCGGCCTCGCTCTGCGAAAAGCTGCTGGCCGAACAGCCCTGGCTGCGCCTGACCGGTGCATGGATTCCGCCGCCGTTCCTCGACATCTATGCGGGTTTGTATGATGAGCTGAAGCTCGACGGACGGGTGACGTTGCGCGATCCGGCGCGCTATCGACGCGTCCTTTCGGCCTATGTGAACCGCACCTGGTTGCCGCCCGAAGAGTTGGGCACGGGCCCGGCGGGCCTGATGCAATCCGTCCCCTTGTCCCGCGAGTGGTTCTTGCACACCTGCACCTGTGGACACCGCTGCGAGCAATGCACGATCTGCCGGGATCTGTTTGAACGAACGACCACCCATCAGGAGCCGCCATGAACCAGGAGCCACGCGAGCCGAATGCGCCCGAAATCTATGCGCTCAAACAGGAGGGCGGGAGCTGGCGCTTGAGCCGCCGCGATTTCCTGGCCGCCGGCGCCGCGGCTGCGGCGGCGTCCGCCACGGGCTGCGCCACCACGGGCATCGGCGCAAAGCCGGCGGCGGGCCGGGCGCACGCGCAATCCGTAATCCAGCTCCGCGTCTCGCACGACGGCGCCTTGCTGTTTTCGCTGGATGACGGCGGGGTTACGAAGGCATGGAGTCTTCCGCAGGGCGGGCTCATTCAAAAACTGGAGGGATTGCCGGGCAAAACCGCGATCCTCGCGGCCACGGCGAAACCGCCGCGCCTGTGGCGTTCGGCCAATGGGCAAAAAGTAGCATCTTGGACGATTCCCGAGTTGAAAGCCGACGAAACCGCGGCGGGTTCACGAGAGGTGACTCCGAAGGGAACGCCCCTCCTCTGCATGGCCGGACCCGTCATGATCGAGATGCTCCAGAAGAACCCGATTGCGTGGGACCGCGCGTCGGGCGAAAAGCGTGTCGAGTTTCAGACGGAGGACAACTTGAAGGCCTTGGTGAGCGATGATGCGGGCCGGATGCTGCTCGGCATCACGACGCCGGGCACCAAAGCGCATCTCTGGTCCACCGGCGCGTCCAACGTTCTGCAAACCTACCCATCCACCCCGACGATCGTTTCCGCGGTCTTCAGTCGCGACGGACGCCTGGTGATCCTCGGACTGGCGAGCGGGAAGATTAAACTGCTGACGATCCCCGAGCTGGCGGATGTCCTGACGCTCCAGGCGCATGGCAGCGGCGTCAACGGACTGACGCTCACGCCCGACGGGCAGACCCTGATCAGTTGCGGCGACAAACACATCAAACTGTGGTCGCTCCCCAACGGGGATCCGCTCAAAACGTTTGAGGGGCACGAAGGCAGCGTCATGAGCCTCGCAACGACTCCAGACGGCACACTGCTGGCCTCGGGCGATAACGGCGGGCGAATCCATCTGTGGTCGCTGTCCGACGGTCTGATGCGAACAAACCTGATGGATCTCGACGCGAGCCTGAAATCGTCGCGCGGCCTTCAGTACAAGGGCGTGAACACCCGGGGCCAGACGGTCACCTATACCTTGCCCTGCGGCTCACCGATTCCACCGGGAGCGGTATGCACGTGCAATTGCGTGCCCGGCACGATGGCGGCGCCGTGCAGTTGCGTCAGCCACGTGTCGCGAGGCTCAGGATCGCGCTGCACCTGCGTCCCCGTCCACTACTGGTACCCCAGCTGATTGAGGAGCCCGCACATGAAGCCGGACGAACATTCCTCGGAACAACCTGAAATCTTCGCGCTGCAGCGCGGCCCACGGGGGTGGGCGGTGACCCGGCGGGATTTCATCGCCGCATCCACGCTTGCCAGCGGCGCCGCGGTGATCGGGCTGCCCGCCCCGGCGGGTGCGCAAACGAGTGCGGCGCAGGCGGGCGCGGCGACGGATTGCACGAATATTCCGGCCCATACCGCCGCCATTCGCGCCCTCGCGATGGATCCCGCGGGCGAACTGCTGGTTTCGGCGGGCGAAGACAAGCGCGTCAAGGTGTGGCGGCTGACCGAAGGAAGCCACGTGTTGACCCTCAACCTCGACTACAGCGCGCGGGCGGTGGCGCTCGCCGTTCGCGCGGGCCTGATCTATACGGCCGGCGGCGAGCCGCGCGTCCGGTCGTGGGATCTTGCGAGCGGCGAAGCCCGCACGGTTATTGAAGGCCACGAAAAGGATGTCCTGGCGATGGCGCTCACCCGCGAGGAACACCGGCTGATCACGGTGGCCGCGGACCAGCGCATTCGCATCTGGACCCTGCCCGAGGCGGCGCTTGCGAACGAGACGAACCCCTTCGCGGATATGTCCCAACTGGCGTTGGATCCCACAGGTTTGCGCTTCGCCGTCGACGCATGGAATTCATTCGCCAACGTTCGCCTCATCAACGACGGCAGCCTCGCCTGCATCACCGCCCGGCACGGTGGCGCGATTACAGCCATGGCCTTCCACCCGGATGGCGGCCTGCTGGCCACGGCCGCGGACGACCGGAAGGTGCGTCTCTGGGAAACCGAAGGCGGCGCGGAAATCCGCGCGATGGCCTTCACGGGAAAACCCCTTCGGGCGCTGGCCTTCCTCGAAAAAGGCGCAAAACTGGCCGGGGCGGGCGAGGACCACGGCATCCGCATTTGGAACACGGGTGACGGCGCGGAGGCCACGACGCTGACCGGCCATACGGGAGCGATTCGCGCGCTGGCTGCCAACGCGGATGGAACCCTGCTCGCATCGGCGGGCGACGATAAAACCATACGCGTGTGGAACTGGCCGGGCGGCTCGCTTCGCGCCTGCCTGCTGGATCTGGAGGCGGCGCCCAAAACGGTGCAGGGCATCCAGGTTGAAACGGTCAACACGGTGGGCCAGCGCGTGACCTCCACCCTGCCGTGCGGCTCCCCCATTCCAACAGGCGCCGTGTGCGTGTGTAACTGCGTGCCCGGCCGGGCCGGACCGGCCTGTTCGTGCGTCGGGCATGTGGTGCGGCCCTCTGCGACGCGTTCGCACACCTATCACTATTGGCACCCCAACTGATGATCGCCGCCGCCACAACCGGATTCGACCCGCGCCGCCTGGACCGGATCACCCGCATCCGCGCGGAGTGGCCGGTCTTCGCGGTGGAAGGGAACGGACGCCGCGCGCTGTATGCACGCGGACACCTCGCCGCCCAGCACGCGGACTCCGACGAGCGGGCGGACGCGGAACGGATGTGGAACGCGATCGGCGCGGCGCGCATCGGGGCGGGCGAATTCCGGCCCGAATGCCTGACGCTCTACCTGACGAACCGCTGCGCGCTGGCCTGCCGCTATTGCTTCTCGTCCGGGGATCGGCCCGCGGCGGACGAAGCCCCGCCCGTCGAAGCGATCCGCGCGGCCGCTGAACTCGTCGCGGACGGATGCGCGGCGGCGGGGCGGCCGTTTCAACTTGCGCTGCACGGCGGAGGTGAACCGACATCCGCATGGCCGCTGCTCCAGACGGCATGCGCCGTAACGCGCGAGGTGGCCGGCCAACGCCACCTGCCGTGGCGTTGCTATCTCGCCACGAATGGCCGCATTCCGGAGGCGCGCGTGCGCTGGATCGCGGCGCACATCGACCACGTCGGGATTTCGTGCGACGGCCCGCCCGACATCCACGACCTCCAGCGCAGCACGGGCGGCGGACGCCCCACCTCGCGCTTCGTCGAGCGCACGGCGCGCTTGCTGCGCGACGCCGGCGTACGGCTGACCACTCGCGCCACGATCACGCGGGAAAGCGCGCCGCGCCTGCCGGAAATCGCGGAGTATCTCGCGGGGGCGCTGGGCGCGTCCGAAATCCGGCTGGAACCGGTCTACGGACTCGGGGCGGATGATCCGCTCGCCTTTCCGGCGACGGAACGGGCGGCCCGGGAATTTATTGCGCAGGTGCTCGCGGCGGAGCGTGTCGCGCGCGCGCGCGGCATCCCCCTGCATCTCGCGGGCGTTCGTCCGGACGACCCGCACGGCCCGTTCTGCAATCCCCTGCGCGCTTCGCTCCAAATGACGCCCGACGGCGGATTCTCCGCCTGTTTCCGTTGCAGCCGCGCGCTGGCGCCGGTGTCCAAACCGTGGCGCATCGGGAGCTGGAACCGTGCAACCGCCCGCTGCGAACTCGATGCGGCCCGCATCGCGGACTTCCAACGGGCCGGCATGCGGCGTCCCCCGCGTTGCGCCGGTTGCCCGGCCGTCGAGCACTGCGCCGGCGATTGCCCCGACCGTTGCGTCGCCGACAACGATTGGGAGACGGCGCCGCCCGGATTCCGATGCATGGTCCAACGCGGGCTCGTCGAGCACTGGATCGCCGAATGGATCGACCAGCTTCCACACCGCGTGGAAAAGACGGACGCGAATCGTGCGATGACCAAACACCTGGCGAATCTGCCGGCGCACCTCGACGCGGATTTGATCCATTCGGCCTGGCGCAAGGCGCGAACACGGTGGCGCGACGGCGCACGCCGGATGCCGTCTCCGCCGTGGGACCGACGCGCCTTTTGCGACGACCCGCCGACGGCCTGGCAGCATATCGGACGCGCGGTAGGAGCGGCGGCGCCTGAAGCCCCAATCTCCGTCTACCTGCACGTGCCGCTCTGCGACACCCGCTGCGCGTTTTGCGACTGCTACAGCCTTGCGAGCGACCGCGCGGGCCGCCACGCGGCGGCCCTGACCGATGCCCTGGTGCGCGAGATTGAACAGTGGAGCGCATGGCGCGGATTGGCCGCGCGCCCGGTCACGACCGTGCATTTCGGCGGCGGCTCCCCCATGAGCCTGGGCGTGGACGCGCTTTCGCGCGTGACGGCGACGCTGCGCCGTCACCTCGGAATCACGCCCGACACGGAGTGGGCGCTCGAATCCACCAGCCGCGCACTCGACGCACCCGGGCTCGACGCGCTGTTCGCAATGGGGTTCCGTCGCCTGCACGTCGGCGTACAAACGCTGGAAGACGACGTGCGCCGCGGAATCGGCCGGCGCGAGGTGACGGAAACGGTATGCGCGCGAATCCGGGCCGCCCGCGAACGCGGCTTCCTGACAACGGCCGACGCCGTGTACGGACTGCCGGGCCAGACACTCGCGGGCTGGGTCCGATCCGTCGAGACGCTCGCGGACCTCGGGCTGCCCGGGCTCTCGCTCTACCAATTCCAGCACACGGCGCGGAACCGCCGTTTCGTGGAGCGCCGCTGTCCGGGTGGCCGCGACGCAATGGCGGATTTCGTGGCGCTGCATGCGGCGGAACAGGCGCTGCGCGCACGCGGCTTCGCCAAGAACCACTACACCCACTTCGCGCAACCCGCGGATCGCAACCTTTACTACACCTATCCGCGGCGCGGCGAAGATCTGCTCTCCCTGGGGCCGATCGCGAACGGCGAGTTCGACGGCTACCACTACCGGCACCGGGAATTCCTCCCGTATCTTGAGGACGTGAATCGCGGACGGATCGGGCTGGAGGGCGGACGGGCGGAAACGGTGGCCGAACGCCGCGCTGCCCACGCGGCGGCGGTGCTGAGCGGTGGATACGGCACGCGGCCGGAACTGGGCGGGGGAATGACCGACGGGGTATGGGCGGACTGGCTGACCCAAGACCTCGTGGAGACAGGATCAGGCCGGGACACGTTCACGCTGACGGCCAATGGATCCTGGTGGATCGCCGACTTGCTGCAAGAAATCGGAGTGTCGCCATGAACCTGCACTGCATTCCATTCGGCGAACACGTCATCGTCTACCGCCCGCTCCTACGCCTGGCCTTTCTCGCCAACGAAGCGATGGCGGGGCTGGCACGCCGCGGCCCCGGCCCGGCGCGCTCCGCTGCGGAAAAACAGGCCATAGATTTTCTCGAGGCCATCGACTTCTGGGCGCCCGACCCGGAACCGCCCCCGGAGTGGCGCCCCTCGGGCGCGCATCGCCCGACCTCCGCGGTCCTGCTGATGACCAGCGCCTGCAACCTGCGTTGCACCTATTGCTATGCGGCCGCCGGTTCCACGCCGCCCGTCGCGATGCCGCTGGATCGCGCGCTGCGGGTCATTGATGAAGTGCACGCCAACGCCCGCGCGGCCGGCGCACCGGAATTCGAACTTTCATTCCACGGCGGCGGCGAGCCGACGCTCCACTGGCCCACCCTCGTGGCCGCCGTCACCCATGCGCGGGCCAGGGATCTGCCCTGCCGGATTTCCCTCGCCAGCAATGGCGTGTGGACGGAGGAACAGACGCGCTTCCTGCTGCGCGAAATTGACGAAATGAGCATCTCGCTGGATGGCCTCCCCGCCATCCACGACAGCCAGCGGCCCCGGGTCGGCGGCGGCGGCTCGGCCGCGGCCGTGCTGCGCACCATCGCCGCCCTGGACGAAGCGGGGCGCGCCTACGGCGTCCGGATCACCGTCACCCCGGCCTCGTGGCCGCGCCTGACGGAGGGTATCCAATTCCTGTGCGCGCAGACCCGGTGCTCCATCTTTCAGGTGGAACCGACCTACACCGATCGCCGCGGCCAGTATGCCGATCCCTCGCCCGAACAGGCCCGCTCGTTCGCCGATGCGTTTATCGCGGCCCACCGCGCCGCCGCCGCCGCGGGCCGCACGCTGTTCTACTCTGGCGCGCGTCCCTGGGTGATCGCCAGCGCATTCTGTTCCGCTCCCGAATCCTCCCTCGTGGTGACGCCGGAGGGCGACGTGGTGACCTGTTTTGAAACCCACGACAAGCGGCATCCGCTGCTCGAAAAATTCGCCATCGGACGCGCGGAGGCCGATGGCGTGGAGGTCGATCCCTCGCGCATCCGCGACTTCGCCGCGTGCCAGGCTGAGCGCCGCGCCACCTGCACCGATTGCTTCTGCTACTGGCACTGCGGCGGCGATTGTGCCTCCCGCTGCATGGCGTCGCCCGAGCCGAGGCGCGCACGGTGCGAGGCGAATCAGGCCATCACCGCCGAACTGCTCGCCGGCTACATCGCGCAATCCGGCGGCGTGTGGACCGGCCAATTTCCCCAACACGAATCTGCGGGCGGAACGCCATGATCACGCGGCGGCAATTCGTGACGCTCGGCTGGCTGCCTCCGGAGGACGCACCAATGCCCGCCGACCTGATGGACTGGCGATTCCATCCCGTGCCCGGCTCGCAGTGGCGCGGCGATCAGACCGGCATCGAGGCCTCCAGGGATGGCGTCATCCACCACTACACGCCCCGCACCGAGGCCGACGCGCGGATCTCACGCGCGCTGGATGGCGAACGCACCCTGCGCGAAATCGTCGCGGAATTCGCCCGCGAATTCCAGCGCGACCCGGTCGCCGTGCGGGAGGATGTCATGCACTTCGTGGAATGGGCCCGTGCCCGCGACCTGCTGGGCGCGCGATGAAAAGAGATTCACATGAATAGAATTCTGATCCTGTGCCTTGGGTTCGTCATCCTGTCCGCCGCTTCCGCTTCCCTGCGCGCCGACGACCCGGTCTGGCCCATGTCCGAAGCGGCGAAACGATCATACATGAAGGATCTCGACAGTACCGATTGGGCACGCCAGCGGTCCGCGGTGGAAAACCTCGCGCAAGCTGGCATTACCGAGGCCATCCCGCGTCTGATCCAACTGATGAATGAAGCCCGCGACAATCGAGTCCGCTCGCATGCTGCACGCTATTTGGGCGAATTCAAGGGCAGTGCCGAGGCACGGGACGCCTTGATCCGCCATCTCGAACAGAACAAGCCCGATCAAAATGAATTCTGGGCGATTGGCGGCCTGGGCATGCTGGGCGATCCAACGGCGATCCCTACTCTTCGCCGCTTCATGGACGGCACGGTTTTCGACCATCGCGACGACGCCATACGCGCGCTGGCCCGCGCCGGAGATCGGGAGCGCATTCCTGAATTTGTCCGCCTGCTCGACGACAAGGAACACAGCATTCGCGATGCCGCCTGTTTCGCGCTGGGCGAATTGGGCGCCAAACAACAGGTCGCGCGGATTCTGCGGCTGATGAAGGAGGACGAACGACCCTCCGTCCGCGCCACCGCCGCGCGTTCGCTCGAAGCGCTGGGTTGGACACCCGGCACACCGGACGACCAACTCGCCCTGTGGGCCGCGACGGAAGCATGGGATCGGATCGTCGATTTCGGCGGGAATGATGCCGCGCAGGTGCTGGCGGAAGAACTCCAGCGTCGGGAAAGCACGCCCGCTAAACTCATGGCGGCTTTGGCGCAATTGGCGCACCCGTTCACGGCCCGACCCTTGATCGAAAAACTGCGGGAGCGGTCCCGGGTGGTTGTCAATGATATGAGCGAGTACAGCAGGGCGCTCGGATCGATCCGTCCACCGGCCACCGATCTCCTGCTGCCCCTGCTGGCGGAAAACAACCGCATGCTGCTCGTGACGACGCTCGATGCCATCGGATTGACTGGAGACCCGCGGGCAACCCCTGCGGTGATGAAGAAGGCCGACCATGAATTCTGGCAGGTGCGAGGGGCGGCGGTTACCGCGCTGGGACGAATCAAGGATGAACGCGGTCGATCCGCTGTAATTAAGCGCATGCTGGACGCGGAATATTCCGTCGCAGGGTCGGCGTGCGAAGCGCTGGGCGGATGGGGCGGACCGGGCGCGTTCGAGGAACTGCTGGCCGTCGCCCAAAACCATGACGCGAGGGGGCGTAGCGCCGCCATCAAGGCGCTGGGCATACTCGGTGATCGGCGGGCGCTCGATCCCTTGGTGACCATGCTGCAAACCGCGCGCGGTGACGAGCGCTTCGCCGTGGTGGCCGCCCTCGGCGATTTGGGGGATCCGCGCGCAACCGAACCGCTGTGGGGACTCCTCTTCACGAACTACATGAAGCTGCCGGAGGCCGCCGTGCAGGCGCTGGCCAAACTGGAAGGCAACGCTATGGCGCGTGCGCTGGACGCCTATCCAAACTTCCCATGGTCGGTGCGGAGGGAAATCATTCTCGTTATCCCCACGAACAATCCGACTCTTTTCACCGCCGCGCTGGAGAAGGGTTTTGCCGACTCGAATGGCACGGTGCGCGCCCTCGCGGTATCCAAAATCGCGCAGCTACGAACCTCGACCGCTTTCGAGCAGGTGCGCGCCGCGGCCCGCGACCCATATCACGATGTTCGCCTCGCCGCCGCGGAAGGATTGGGCGCATTCGGCGATCCGGCGGCCATTTCGGAGTTGCAGTCCCTGATCCGGGATCAGGACTCGCGAATCTCTGGCGCAGCCATTACCTCCCTGGAGAGGATTTCCCACCCCAGCGTGGTGCCGGTTTTGATGGATGCGCTTGCCGTCCAGGATGTCGGCTGGCGGATCACCCACTCGCTCGGAAGGATCGGCGAACCGGCCATTCCCGCCCTTCGCGATGCCGTGCTTTCAGATGATATCCGAATTCGGGAGCGCGCCATCAGCGCCCTCTCGTCAATCGACGCGAAACGGTCGAAGTGGGCAAGCGGCACCTCTCCACCGGCATATTGGACGGAAGCCGAACTTCGCATGTTCCGGGCGATCTCGAACGGCGAATGGGACGTCGTGCGCGAGGCCGGGACCAACGCCATATCGGCCTTGCGCCCGCTGTTGCGGCACCCGAGCGTAGACACCCGCGCGGAGTCCGCGCAACTGCTGATGAAGTATGGGCACAGCCCGACCACCGACACAGAACGCGTGGCCATGGCCATCGCCGGGCAAAACTGGAACGGCGTTCTGGCGGAGGGAACGAATGCACTCTTGATGCTCCAACAGGATCTCCGCCACGAAGACCGCGCGCTGCGCCGCGGCTGCGTGGTGGTCTATGGCCGCCTGGCGGGCACGAATGCCGTCGATGATATCCTGCCAATGATAAAGGACTCCGACCCTGCCGTTCGGCAGGCCGCCATCGCCTACCTAGCCAGTCTGCGACGGCCGGCGGATACCCGCCGCCTGATGGAAGCCGCCGCCGATGGGGATGCGTCGGTCAATAAGACCGCCCGGGATGCCCTGACGGCACTCGACGCGACCGGCGCTGTGTGGGTGGCGAGGACGCTCTCCAACACGGAGGGTGCGGACAAGGCCCGGCTTTTGGAAATCGCGGGCGGCTTGGAGATTCCCGGCCTATCCGCCGTCATGGTCAACCACCTGCTCGACACGAATGAACAGGTTCGTGTCGTGGCAGCCAAACAGTTGGCCGAGCGTGGTAACGCTCCAACGGGAATGCCGGACCGCATTCACTGGATGCTGGCGGCCGATAAATGGGCGGAACTGGAACAAGATCGCGAGCGGGTCGTGAACTACCTCATGGCCTGTATCGCGAGCCGGCAACCGCTGTCCGCACCGCGCGCGGCAGAGGCTCTAGGGCATTTAAAGGAGAAACGAGCGACGGGATTGCTGATCGCCGAAACAACCTCGCGCGAACAGCCGCGCCAGAAGGCGGCACTCCAGGCGCTGGGCCGGATAGGTGGCGGCCCGCACGTGCTGGAGGCCTTGTCCAAAGCGGCGAACCAGGGACCGGCGGACATTCGCATTACGGCCATTCGAGCAATGGGCAAGCTCGGTGAATCCGGGGCCGTTGAGCCCTTGCTCACTCTGAGCATCACGATGGACACCGCAGTTCAGTCGGCTGTCCACGAAGCTTTTCAACAACTGGGCTCCACGGCGATTGAGCCATTACGGGCCAAACTTCAGGGCGCGACGCCCCAGGTGATTGAGCAGACGGCGAAAGTCCTCGCCCGTATGAAAGGGCCGGGGTTGCCACCTTTGTTTCAATTGCTGGCCAATGCCGACCCGAGCAGGCGGATGGTGGCCGTTCGGGCGCTGGTCATGGCGGGCGAGTCTGCGGGCCCCGGACTGATCAAGGCGCTTCAAAGCGTACGACCGGAGATTCGACAATCGGCCTGTTGGGCACTGGGCGAATTGCGGTATACAACCGCGAAACCGGATATCGAGCGCGTCGCGCAGAACGACGCCGACCCCATCGTTCGTTTGGCGGCAAAGGCCACCCTCGACCGCCTGAATAAATAGAGCGGTTCAAGGTGAAGGTGGTTTGAACGCCGAGAGATAATCCGCAATGGCGCGGGTAAACGCCTCCCCGAATTGGGCGCGTTTGCGGTCGCCGATGCCGGTGATGCCGATGAGGTCCGCCTCGGTCTCCGGCTTGCGCGCGGCGAGTTCGTGCAGGGTGCGGTCGGTGAACACGACATACGCGGGCACGCCGAGTTCGCGGGCGAGCTGGGCGCGCAATGCGCGCAGGTGGTCGAACAGCGGATCGTCGGATGCGTCGGGCGCGACGGCAGCGCCTTTCCGCCGCCGCTTGCGCGGTTCGACCACGGTTTCATTCATGAAGAAGACCTGTTCGCCACGCAGGACCGGGCGGGCGCGCTCCGTCAACTGGAGCGTCGGATATTCGCCGTCCGATTGCGCGGCGAGTTCCTGCGCAAGCAGGGTGTCGAGCACGCGCCGCCAGTGCCGCTTGTCGCGGTCCGCTCCGATGCCGTAGGTCTTGACCTGGTCGTGGCCGAGTGCGCGAATGCGGTCCGTCTGCGCGCCGGTGATGACGTCGATGATGTGGTTCACGCCGAAGCGCTGGCCGGTGCGCGCGATGGCGGACAGCGCGATCTGCGCGTCGCGCGTGGCGTCGACGCGGGCCACGCGCCCCGTGCACACATCGCACGCGCCGCACGCCTCATCGGGCCACGCCTCGCCGAAATAGCCGAGCAGGCGGCGACGGCGGCAGGCGTGCGTGGAGGCGTAGTTCACCACGTCGTACAGGCTCCGCTCGGCGCGCCGCTTTTCGTCGGGGTCCTCGATCTGGTCGAAAAAGTGCCGGATTTTCGGGATGTCCCCGTAGCCGAACAGCAGCAGGCAGTGCGCGGGATCGCCGTCGCGCCCGCTGCGGCCGGTTTCCTGGTAGTAGCCCTCGATATTCTTCGGCAGGTCGGCGTGCACCACGTAGCGGACGTTCGATTTGTCGATGCCCATGCCGAAGGCGATCGTGGCGACGATCACGTTCACCTCGTCGCGGTTGAACGCCTCCTGGTTCGCGGCGCGGACGGCGTCCTCCAGCCCGGCGTGATACGGCAGCGCGCGGACCTTGTGCTCGCGCAGGTAGTCCGCGGTCTCCTCGACGCTCTTGCGCGTGGTGCGGTAGATGATGCCGGCCTCGGCCGGACGCCCGAGCACAACGTCACGTTTCACCCGGCGGCGAGTGGGTGGCGGGACGGATGCTCCGCATCCGGCGTGCCAGCCATGAGCCGTACGGCGTGGAAGCGCTTGTGTACGCCCAGCATGCATGTGAACTGAAGGGGTTCAAGTCCCCGCTTGGAGGATCAGGATAGCGAACAAGTAGCCGAAGGCAAAGGCGGAACCGCGAGGGACCGTCTGAAGGAAGCCGGAGAGCAAAGTCGCGGGGCGAGGAACACAAACCGCATACAAGGCTCAGCGGGGGGCAACGCCGGATGCGGACCCGCATGCCCGGTGGTGTGGGAGCTGGGACTGACCCTCACGGGTCAGTCCCGGCGACCCGCTTCGCTGCCTATTCTCCGTAATGCGTCCTTGTTCTGTGCACTATAATTCGCCGCTCTTCCTCTTCGATTGTGTAGACGATGCGATCCTTGTAGGTGAGCCGAAAAGAATAGAGACCGTCCAGGTCGCCGACCAATCGCTTGCCGACGTATGGAGTCTTCGAGATCGTGTTGAGTAGGATCTCTCGCAGTCGCTCTTTGAGTTTCGGTGTCAGCTTCTCGAAATCCTTCTGAGCCTCTCGCGTGAAGCGAATCTCGTACTGACTCACTTCTTTGCCCCAAACATCTCGTCCATTGAAGCAGTCTGCCCAGTACGTGCCTGCCGAAGGGATCGCTTGATACTCGTACGGAAGCCCGGAACGGAAAGCAGATCGAGTGTTTCCAGAAGGCCCTCGTAATCATCCTCAGAGAGAAGAACGGCTGTTCCCTTGCGGTGATGGATTCTGTACGTCTGGTGCCCCTCGGCGGCACCCTTTACGAGGTCGAAGAAGTCGCGCCGTGCCGCTGTAGCAGGAATCGTTGTCATCGAGTCTACCTCTTGTTGTGTACGTGAACACGTACACTATCGTCTGGTGCTCGTCAAGTTTCTGACAGCGAACGTCCGCGCTCTCCGGCGGACACCCGCCGCGGGTGGCCGTACGCGAGAAGCGCGTGGTTGGGCTGTCAGTATCCTTCTTGTTGTGCCCGGAGTCCATCCCGTAGCTTCTCCGTGATCCGATCCCGCAGGCTCTTCGGGGCGAGCACCTTCACGTCCGGCATCCAGGATAGGGCCCAGCGCACCAGTTCCTTGCGGCCGGTCGTCTCCATCCGCATTTCGACCCGCCCATCGGGTCGTGTCCGGAACTCCTGCGATGGGTGCCACTGCCGCTCGGTGATGTAGACCGCCAGTTTCGGCTCGAAGAGGAGCCGGACCTTGATCGCTTCCTCGCCACCCACGATGCCAAACGCCTGCCGGGCGTATGTCTCGGGGCTGAACTCGGCCGGGCGCGTGAAGGTCTGCCCCGTGGCCGCGACCTGCCTGAACCGCGACAGGGCGAAGGTCTCGATCCGGGCCTTGGCGGTGTTCAGCGCCAGCGCGTACCAGTTCCCGTGGTAGGCGAGCAGGTGGTAGGGGTGCAACTCGTACGCGGAGACGCGCCCGTCGAAGGTCTGGTACGACGCCCGGATCGCCTCGCGGCGCTCCACGCAACCCGCCAACCGTGCCCACACCTCGGGATCGATCCGCACCCGGTCCTCCGGCAGGACGCCGACGTGCTCGCTGAGCCATCCCGGCTCGATCGTGATGTCGCCCTCCAGCGACTCGGCGATCTTGTCCAGCACCGAGCGCATGTCCAGGTGCAGGGGCGTGCCTTCGTAGTGGGCCAGCAGCTTGCGCGCGAGGCCGAGGCTGAACGCCTCCTTGCGGCTGATGCGCACCGGCGGCAAGGTGAAGGTCTCGTCGGTCAGCGTGAATCCGTGCCGGGCGTCGTCGTACGCCAGCGGGGCGCACTCTTCATCGCGCAGGAAGTCCAGGTCCCGCGCCACGGTGCGACGGGACACCTCGAACTCCTTCATGAAATCGCTGCTGTTGGGCATGTAGCCAGTCGCGGCGCCTTCGCGCACCATCTGGACCATGCGCCGGATGCGGTAGTATTGCGGCCGGGAACCTGCCTTCATCGTGTCGAAACTTTCTTCGGGGGTGTGCCGTTAGATGACACACCCTCTCTTCTACGCTGGGCGGCATGGTTGCGCAAGCGTACCGCGCCCGGAAGCCGAAGGCCTCGCCGCTCTGGCAGTGCCTGTCCCGCCATTTCGACGCATTCCTGGCCGGCTACGAGGAGCGCTACCAGCCCCGCTACGGCTTCCTGCGCCCCATCATTCCCGAAGTCGTCAACAAGTTCCTCGACTGCGGCGATCTGGAACGCGGTTTCGCCCGCGTCCGTTGCGAACACTGCAAGCACGAGTACCTGCTGGCTTTCTCCTGCAAGGGGCGGTGGTTCTGCCCCTCCTGCCACCAGAAGAAGGTTCAGCTCTTCGGTGCGCTTGTCACCGAGACCATCCTGTTCCCGGTCCCGCACCGGCATTTCACCTTCACCATCCCCAAGATGCTGCGCCCCTACTTCCGCTTCGACCGCGACCTGCTCAAGGCGCTCTGCCGCATCGCCCACGAATGCCTGCTGGACTTCATGCGCGCCACCCTCGGCCTGCCCGAAGGGCTGCCCGGTCTCGTCATGGCCATCCACACCTTCGGAGAGTACCTCGACTTCCACCCGCACCTGCACGCGCTCGTTGCCGACGGCCTGTTCGTGCGCGAGGGCCTGTTTCATGTGCTGCCGGAGGTGAGCCTCAAGCCCCTGGAGGAACTGTTCCGGGCGCGGGTCATCACGTTCCTGGGGGACAAGGGCCTCTTGCCGACGGAACGGGCGAACATGCTGCGCGGCTGGGTGCATTCCGGATTCAACGTGCACCGCAGCCGACGCGTGCAGCCGAACGAGCGCGAGGACCTGGAGCGCCTGGCCCAGTACATCATCCGGAACCCGTTCTCCGTCGAAAAGATGCAGGTCAACACCACCGGCGGCACCATCATCTATCGCTCCGAGATTAACCCCAAAATCCAGCGCAACTTCGAGGTCTTCACTCCCTGCGACTTCATCGCCGCCATTACCCAGCACATCCCCGACAAGAGCTTCCAACTCGTCCGCTACTACGGCTGGTACTCGAACAAGATGCGGGGCCAGCGGGACAAGCAAGCGGCCGAGACGGCCCAGGCCGCTGGCAAGGCCGTCGAGATCATCGATGTTTCTGCCCACAAGCTTGCCCTGCACCGTGGCGAAGTCTCTGGAGTTCCCCCGAATTAGTGGACACCCGGGGGTGGTGTTTTTGGTGATGTTAGT
>CAYMCD010000036.1:0-25607 GCA_964388845.1 uncultured Verrucomicrobiota bacterium | reverse complement strand
GCGCGACGCCCTTCGGGCGGGCGCCGGCCGTGCGCTGCCGCGCGGCGGCGGGCCCGGCGGGCTGGTCCTGGAGGAGGATCTTAAACCCGGCCACCCCATCGGATCGGCCCCGGGCGAAAAAACGGATGTGCCCGTGAAGGGCGTGCGAAAGATCATCGCGGAGCGCATGCGCCAGTCGCTTCAATCCACGGCCCAACTCACGCTGACCATGAGTTTCGACGTCGCGGCGGTGCAGCGCCACCGGGCCGCGGCCAGGGAAAAGGGAGGTCGCGTCACCATCAACGACCTGATCGTGTACGCCGCGGCGCAAACCTTGAAGAAGCATCCGGCCCTGAATGCCCATTTTCTCGGCGACCGCATCGCGCAGTTCGCCGAGATCCATATCGGCATCGCCGTGGACACTCCGCGAGGGCTGATGGTGCCGGTGCTGAAACATGCGGAGACGCTTTCCGCGGCGCAGATCGCGGCCCAGGTGCGCCCCCTCGCCGAAGCGTGTCTGGCCGGCAGCATCAATCCGGATTTACTGGCGGGCGGCACCTTCACCATCACCAACCTCGGTTCGCTCGGGGTGGAGACCTTCACCCCGGTGCTGAACGCGCCGGAGGTGGCCATCCTGGGGGTTGGCGGCTTGCAATTGAAACCGTTGAAGGCGGGCGGCGGCTTGGCGTTCGTGGAGGCGATCACGCTGAGTCTCACCATTGACCACCAGGCGGTGGACGGCGCGCCGGCGGCGCGCTTCCTCAAGGATCTGTGTGAAGCATTGGAAACGATTGACCAATTACTTAGCGCGACTTGAACGCAAGCGGTGACCGGTGACCGGTATACGGTCCTACTGGTCGCTGGACACTCGTTGCTGGATACCTACTATGCACGATCTCATCATCATCGGCGGCGGGCCGGGCGGCTATGTGGCGGCGGAGCGGGCGGCGGCGCGCGGGCTCAAGGTACTGCTGGCGGAGCACCGGCAACTGGGCGGCGTCTGCCTGAACGAGGGCTGTATTCCCTCCAAGACGCTGCTGAACTCCGCAAAAATCTACCACTATGCCGCCCACGGCGCGGCCTACGGCGTTCGAGCCGGCCAGGTGGCCTTCGACTTCACTGCCGCGCAGGCGCGCAAGGGCCAGGTGATGGACACCTTGCGCAAGGGCGTGGCCGGACTGATGAAGAAACACCGGGTCGAGGTGATCCCGGGCCGGGCCACGTTGAAAGACCGGCGCACCGTCATCGTCAACGGGCAGGCCCGCGAAGGCGCCAACATCCTGATCGCCACCGGATCCGCCCCCGCCCGTCCGCTGATTCCGGGGCTTGAGTTGCCGGGCGTCGTGGATTCCACCGGGCTGTTGAATCTCGACCGCCTGCCGGCCTCGCTCGTCATCATCGGCGGCGGCGTGATCGGCTGTGAATTCGCCTGTTTTTTCGGCTCCGTCGGGGTCCCGGTGACCGTGATCGAGATGCTTCCGGAAATTTGCCCGCAGGTGGATGCCGATCTTGCCAAGATGCTGCGCGCGGAGCTCGGCAAGAAGAACATCACGTTTCATACCGGCGCGAAGGTGCTGGAGATCACCCGGACTGCGGTCCGGTTCAGCAAGGACGGCCAGGAAGCCTCCGTGCCGCGCGACGTGGTCCTGGTTTCCACGGGCCGCGCGCCCAACGTGCAGGACCTGGGGCTGGAGGACGCCCGCGTCGAATTCGACAGACGCGGCATCAAGGTGGATGATCGCTGCGCCACCAATCAGCCGGGCGTCTTCGCCATCGGCGATTGCACGGGCCGGGCCTGGCTCGCGCACACGGCCAGCCGCATGGGCGAGATCGTGGTGAACAACCTGACCGGCCGCCCCGATCACATGCGATGGAACGCGATTCCGGGCGTGGTGTATACGTCCCCCGAAGTGGCCACCGTCGGACTCACGGAGAGCGACGCCCGGAAGCGGGGCATCCCCGTCAAAACGGCCAAACTTCCGATGGGCGTCAGCGGGCGCTATCTGGCCGAACACACGGACGAACGCGGCCAGGTCAACGTGGTGATCCACGCGGAGTCGCGCCGGCTGCTGGGGGTTCACATGATCGGCGGCGCCTGCTCGGAGATGATCTACGGCGCGGCGGCCATGATCGAGTCCGAGTTCCGTGCCCGGGAAATCGAAGATCTCGTGTTCCCGCATCCCACCGTATCGGAAGTCATTCGAGAGGCCGTCATCCACCTGCACTAACGCGGATCGGATTCCGTCTGTCGGGAGAGATACCGGAACCTGACGTTTGAACCCCTCAAGGAAATCCCCATGCCCAAGCACCTGATCGTTGATCCCGCCAAGGAACGCCGCCCGTCCACCTTGAAGGCGCCGGAGATTCCGCTCTGCCGGTACGCCACGCCCCTGGCCTCCGAAATCGAACGCCTGGGCGCGCCCGCCCTGCTGGGCCTGTACGAGGACATGCTGCTGATCCGCGAATTCGAGGGCATGCTGCACACCATCAAGACCGAGGGCGCCTACAACGGCATCGCGTATGACCACAAGGGGCCGGCCCACCTGTCCATCGGCCAGGAGGCGGCGGCGGTCGGTCAGGCCATCCACCTGACGGTGGATGACCACCTCTACGGGTCGCACCGCTCGCACGGTGAAATCCTGGCCAAAGGCATGTCGGCCATCCGCAAGCTGGATGACGCGGCCCTCCAGAAGATCATGAGCGGATTCATGGGCGGCGAGTGCCTCGCCATTGTGGAGAAGGATTTTCCGGGCGGGACGGTGAAGGAGATGGCCACGCACTATCTGGTGTATGGCGCGCTGGCCGAGATCTTCGGGCGCAAGCCGGGATTCAATCGCGGACTCGGCGGCTCGATGCACGCCTTCTTCACCCCGTTCGGCGTATATCCGAACAATGCGCTGGTCGGCGGCTCGGGCGACATCGCGGCGGGCGCGGCGCTGTTCAAGAAAGTGAACGCGCGCAAGGGCCTCGTCATCGCCAATGTGGGCGACGCCTCCATGGGCTGCGGCCCGGTGTGGGAAGGCATGAACTTCGCGGCCATGGGACAGTTCCATCACCTGTGGGAAAAGTCCCATCGCGGCGGCCTGCCCATCATCTTCAACATCATGAACAACTTCTATGGCATGGGCGGGCAGACCTCGGGCGAGACGATGGGCTATGACGTGGTGGCCCGCTTCGGCCTGGGCGTTAACGCGGACGGCATGCACGCGGAGCGCGTGGACGGCTACAACCCGCTGGCCGTGGCCGACGCCGTGATCCGCAAGCGGAAGCTGATCGAGGAGGGGCGCGGTCCCATCCTGCTCGACACGCTGACCTACCGTTTTTCGGGGCACTCGCCGTCCGACGCCTCCTCCTACCGCACCAAGGAGGAAATGGACCTCTGGGCCAAGGTGGATCCCATCGTCGCTTACGCGGAGGACTTGAAGCGCGCGAAGGTGCTGGACGAGGCCGCCCAGCAGGCTCTGCTGGCCCGCATGAAGGGATTGGTCACGCAGGCCCTGAAGCTGGCGTCGGACCCGGTCATCTCCCCGCGGCTCGCCGGCGAGCGCATCGAGGACTTCATGTTCTCCAACCGCAAGGTGGAGAAGTACGACGACCGCGAGCCCGAGCTGCTGCAGGCGGGCGACGACAATCCGCGCGTGGCCGCGCTGGCCAAGAAGATCCGCTCCGGATTCATGGATGGGAAGCCCACGCCCAAGAACAAGGCCTACCAGCTGCGCGACGGCATTTTCGAGGCCGTGCTGCACCGGGCCAAAATTGATCCGACCCTGGTGATTTACGGCGAGGAAAATCGCGACTGGGGTGGCGCCTTCGCCTGCTACCGCGGGCTGACCGAAGCCCTGCCCTATCACCGCCTGTTCAATTCCCCGATTTCCGAGGCGGCGATTGTAGGCACCGCGGTCGGCTACGCGCTGGAAGGCGGCCGCGCCCTGGTGGAACTGATGTATTGCGACTTCATGGGCCGGGCGGGCGACGAAATCTTCAACCAGCTGGCAAAATGGCAGAGCATGTCCGCCGGCGTGCTGGAGATGCCGGTGGTGCTGCGCGTATCCGTGGGCTCCAAGTACGGGGCCCAGCACTCGCAGGACTGGACCGCCATCGTGAATCACATCCCCGGCCTGAAGGTGGTGTTCCCGGCCACGCCGTACGACGCCAAGGGCCTGCTCAACACCGCGCTCGCGGGCAGCGATCCGGTGGTGTTCTTCGAAAGCCAGCGCCTCTACGACATCGGCGAGTGGTTCGAGAAGGAAGTGCCCGAGGGCTACTACGAAATTCCCTTTGGCCCGCCGGCCCGCCGGCGCGAAGGCAAGGACCTGACCCTGGTCACCATCGGCGCCACCCTCTACCGGGCGATCGAGGCGGCGGACATCCTGCAACAAAAGCATGGCCTGGGTTGCGAGGTCTGGGACTGCCGCACCTTGAACCCGCTGGACTACGGCCCGCTGGTGGAATCGGTCAAGAGGACTGGCCGTGTCCTGATCGCCGGCGACGCCAGCGAGCGCGGCAGCGTGATGCAAACGATCGCGGCGAATCTTAGCCAGTTCTGTTTCGACGATCTGGACGCCCCGCCGGTGGTGGTGGGCTCCCGCAACTGGATCACGCCCTGCGCCGAAATGGAAGACGTGTTCTTCCCGCAGGCGGGTTGGATCGTGGATGCCGTCCACGAGCGCATCCTTCCGCTGAAGGGACACGCGGTGGAGACCAACCAGACGCTGAACGATCACGCGCGCCGGCAACGCCTGGGCGTCTGACCTTCCGGCTCCTCCGACCGCGGCGCGCCCCGCGGATGGGATCGCGCCCGGGTCCGCTTTACGCGCCCTACCTTTTCCCCACCGCGTGGTTGTGGCGAATCCCGGTCTTCGCTATCCTTCCGCCCAGGAGGGCGACGATCGTGAAAAGGATTCTTGTCCCGGTTGACTTCTCCGGCGTAACGGACGCCGTGGTCGGCGCGGCGGCCGGTCTGGCGCGCGCGTTCCAGGCGGAATTGATCCTGCTTCACGTGGCGAAGCCTGAACCGGAGTTTATGACCTATGAGCCCGGCCCCCCTTCCGTGCGGAGCGCCGTGGCCCGCGAGATTTCGGAGGAACACCATCGCCTGCACGCGCTCGCCCGGACGCTGGAGGCCCCGGGGCTCCGATGCACGCCGCTGCTCATCCAGGGCTACACGGTGGAGAAAATCCTGCAGGAGGCGGGCAGGCTGGGGAGCGACCTGATTGTCATGGGGTCACACGGGCACGGCGCGCTGCACCATCTGCTGCTCGGCAGCGTGAGCGAAGGGGTTCTGCGCAAGGCCGACTGCCCGGTGCTGATCGTCCCCGCCCCGGCCGCGCGGGGGCGGCAGGGCGTCACTTCAACGTCAGCGTGACAATCAACCGGCCGTCGCCCTGCGGCACTCCGCCGAGAACGACCGGTTTGCCCCGCTGCAAATGGACCGCCGTGCTCAACAACCGCGTATCCCCGCGCAGCCAGGTCACCTCCACGCGGTTCCGCCGGTCGCGATCGGCGGCGAGATTCAGCACGTGCCCGTCGCCCAGGGCGAGGGTGGTGGAGGCGGACGCCTGGAGCAGGACGGACGACTGGCCGAGCAGCCGATACGTCTCGAAGCGCAGCACCGGCCGCAACAGATAATCCACGCGCTCAAGGCGCCGGTCCAGCGGGGCCGGGTCGTTCGACGCGAGGATCAGCATCGCCTCGATTTCCACCTGCCCGCGCGCGGCCGGCGCCGCGCCCCCGATCATCAATCCCACGGCTATCGCCAGCAGCGTTTTCATGGCTGTCCTCCCGGCGCGGTGTCTGCATCCGCCGTCATCAACCAGATCACCACGACGCCGGTTGATCCGTCCTCATACACCAGGGCGCTGGCGCCCGGCAATTCCGCCCGCACCCACTCCACCCGCGCCGGATTCGCGTGGGCCGGGACCGGGTTGGTGATCTTGATTCCGAAATAACCCAGTGCGACGATAAAGACCACCGATGCGGCGACGGCCGTCCAATCCCAGCGCCGACGCAGGTGCTGGTGCACCCAATGGTCCTGGGCTTCGCGGTGGATCTCGCGCCGCACGTCGTTCCACATGACCTCCGCGGGTGGCGTCGGGACGGCCTGCGCGCGCAAGTGATCGCCGAGCGCCCGCCAGGCCCGCTCGGACTCGTCGAGGTAGGCCGGGGACGCATGCCCCGGGGCCGGGCCCCCGGCGCGCGCCGGATCGAGTTCGCCGTCGCGCCGCCGGCTTGCCCACTTGAGTTTTCGCTCCAGGCTCATCGCACATCCTTCATCATGGTCTGCACCTGGCGCCGCGCATAGAAAATACGCGACATCACGGTGCCCGTCCGGCACTTCATCGCCCCGGCGATTTCGCGGTACGACAGTCCCTCGACCTCCCGCAGGATCAGGGCCATGCGGTGCTCCGGGCTCAAACTGGCCAGCGCCGCGTCGAACGCGCGGCGCACCTCTTCGCGCTCCAGGCCGCGGTCGGGCCGCCCGTCATCCGGGGCGTTCCACTCGGCCGCGGGCGCCGGATCGCGCTCCGGCGTTTCGTCCAGCGACACCTCCTTGCGGCGCGCCGTGCGGCGCGCCTGGTCGAACACCGCGTTCATCGCGATCCGGTACAACCAGGTGAAGAACTGCGCGTCGCCCTTGTAGGTATCGAGCCGCTGCCACGCCTTGACCCAGGTCTGCTGCGCCAGCTCGCGCGCGTCTTCGGCGTGGTTGACCATCCGGTAGATCACCCCGTACACCCTCCCGTGGAAGGCCCGCACCAGTTCGCCGAAGGCCTCCTCGTCACCGCCGCGCGCCCGCGCGACCAGATGGGCCACCGCCTCCCGGGTCATGGGGCCTTCCCCGGGGTAGGACGCCGATGATGACTCGTTATTCACGCCCGCGGGCATCCTTTGGGGACACGGTTCGATCGGCTGGAAAAGCGATCCTCACGGTTGCCCTCGCGGCCCGGCCCCATGCGCGACGCGCATTCGGACCCGTCTTTGCCGGGGATGGTGGAGCGGATGGGACTCGAACCCACTACCCCCACGTTGCGAACGTGGTGCTCTACCAAATGAGCTACCGCCCCGCTCAAGACTCCGGACAGGGATCGGAATCAAGAGGGGCCAAGCTAACAGGCGGCGTGGCGGGCGGCAAGTTTTTTGACTCACACGGCGACACGGGGGGGGCCGGATCGCGGTACCGGTACAGCCGCCCGGCATGGTTGCGAATGACAACATCGTCCCCCTGGCGCCCGATGATGTACGAAGGCGTGAGCGGCACCTTTCCGCCCCCGCCCGGGGCGTCCACCATGTAGGTGGGCACGGCGTATCCGGTGGTGTGGCCGTGCAGGCCGCGAATGAGGTCGAACCCCGTCGAGAGGGCGGTCCGGAACGGGCTCGAGCCGACGATCGCGTCGCATTGGTGCAGGTAGTAGGGCTTTACCCGCATGCGCAATTGCCCTTGGCAGAGCCGCCGGAGGGTGTCGGGATCATCGTTGACGCCCTTCAGGAGGACCATCTGCCCGCCCAACGGAATGCCGGCGTCGGCCAGGCGGCCGCACGCGCGCGCCGTCTCCGGCGTGAATTCGTCGGGGTGCACGAAATGCAGGCTCATGAAAAGCGGCTGGAATTTTTTCAGCATTGCGCAAAGCGACGGCGTGATCCGCTGCGGCAGCGTGGCCGGCGCCTTGGTGCCGATGCGAAGAATCTCCACGTGAGGTATCGCGCGGAGCCGTTCGAGCAACCACGCGATCCGGTCATCGCCCAGGATCAGCGGGTCGCCGCCGGAAAGGAGCACATCGCGTATCTCCGCGTGGCCGCGGATGTAGTCGAGCGCCTGTTCCCACATCGCGCGATCCGGCAGGTAGGTCCCCCGCCCCACCAGGCGGGAGCGCATGCAGTACCGGCAATACGTCGCGCATAAATCCGTGGCGAGAAAAAGGGCCTTGTCGGGGTAGGTGTGAATCAGCCCCGGCGCGACGCGATGCGACTCCTCGCCGAGCGGATCCTCGTATTCGCCCGGGGCCCGTTCGAATTCTGCGGGGACCGGCACCTTCGTGCGGCGCAGGGGCTGGCGCGGATCGTCCGGGTCGAGGAGGCCGGCGTAATAGGGTGTGAGGCCGAGCGGCAGGCGGTCCAAGCGGCGGACGGCCTCCCGTTCCCCGTCGGAAAGCCGCAGGATCCGTTCAAGGCCGTCGAGGTCCGTGATGCGATGGCGCAACTGCCAGCGCCAGTCGTCCCACTCCCGTTTCGTGGTCCCGGGATAGAACCGGCGGCGGAACGCCGCGCTCGAGGCGGGCTTCATGCGTCCATCCTCCCCGCGTGCGCAAGCGCCATGCGGGCCACGCTTTCGCCGATGCTCAGGGACGAGGTGGCCGCCGGCGACGGGGCGTTCAGCACATGGATCATGCCCGGCGCTTCCTTGATGAAGAAATCATCCACGAGCCGGCCGTCCGGCGCGACGGCCTGGGCGCGCACCCCCGCGCCGGCGGGGTCGAGGTCGTCAGCCCGGATCGCCGGCATCAGCCGCTGGAGGGCCCGCACGAAGGCGGTCTTGCTGAACGACCGGCGAAACTCGCCCGCGCCGGTGCGCCAGTGGCGGGAGGCCATCCGCCAGAAGCCCGGATATGTCGCAAGATCCGCGATGTCGCGGAGCGAAAAATCGAGCCGGTGGTACCCCTCGCGCCTGAAAGCCAGGACGGCATTGGGCCCCGCCTCGACGCCCCCTCCGATCATTCGCGTGAAATGCACACCCAGGAAGGGAAACCGGGGATCGGGGACGGGATAGATGAGGTTCCTAACGAGCGCCCGACGCGCCGCGCGCAGTTCGTAATATTCGCCGCGGAACGGCACGATCCGGACCCCGGGATCCACGCCGCACAGGCGCGCGACCCGGTCGGATTGGAGACCGGCGCAATTGATGAGCAGGTCCACGCGCTGCGGGCCGGCGCTGGTTTCGGCGACCCACCGGGTACCCTCGCGGGCCAGGCCCACCAGCCGGTTCGATAGGCGGATTTCGCCCTGCCGCTCCCGGATGATCCGGGCATACGTCCGCGCCACATCCCCGAACCTGACGATGCCGGTCTGCGGGACATACAGCGCCGCCACGCCCCGGGCTTCAGGCTCCAGTTCGGCCAGCGGTTCCGGCCCGATCCGGCGCAACCCCTCCAACCCGTTCGCGCGGCCGCGGCGCTCCAGCTCCTCGAGCGCGGGCAGCTCGGTGTGGTCCACGGCGACAACGACCTTGCCGCAGCGCTCGTGGGCGATGCCGTGCTCCGCGCAGAACCGGAACATGGCCTCCCGGCCCTCCGCGCAATTCCGCGCCTTTAAAGAGCCGGGCTTGTAGTAGAGACCCGAATGGATCACCCCGCTGTTGTGGCCGGTCTGATGGGCGCCGACCTCGGCTTCCGCCTCCAGGACGATCACGCGCAACCCGGCACGCGCGGAAAGCGCCAATCCCGTGGCGAGCCCGACAATTCCGCCCCCGACAATCAGGACCGTGCTCACGGGGTTGTTCCGTTCCAGCTCATGGAAGTTCGGTATGGATTCATCGCGGGACGGTTCCGATATTGCCAAGCCCACCGCCGCGCGTACACTCAAACCATGGAAACACGTCTCTCGCACGAGAGGACCACGATATCCGCGTCCGCGCAACGCGCCACCACTGCCCCGCTGGAGGGCGGGGCCACGCAGGCCCCGCGTGCCCCGTCGGGCAAGGGGATGGCCCAGTTGTCCGCCAACTACCGGGCCATCGTCCAGGCGCGGGCGATATACTATCCCGTGGCCTACCGCTTTACCACGGAATTGGGCCGGGGCCGGCAGGGCGTCGTCTTCCTGGGCCTGCGCCAGGGCGCGCGCGGATGCATCACCCGGCACGCGATCAAGGTCTTCGACCCGGGCATCTACCCGTCCGCCAAGAAGTATTGGACGGACATGGGCCGCATCGCCGCGCAGACCTCGAAGCTGCAAACGCTCAAGAGCCCGAACCTGGTCGCACCCGACATTTACGAGGAATACAACGGCATCGGCTATGTGCAGATGGAGCGCGTGGACGGGGTCGGACTGCGCTATCTGCTCGACGGTCAACACCTTCCGCGCGTCCAGCAATTGAGCAATGCGAAGGAATGGAACGGCTACACGGACGTCATATTCCGGATCCAGGAGCGCCGGCTTTCGATCCAGCCCGGGGTCGCCATCTACATCATGCGCCGCGTGCTGCGCGCCCTCGAATCCCTGCACGATCTCGGGTTCGTTCACTGCGACATCAAACCGTCCAACATCATGATTGACCGGCTCGGATACGTGAAACTCATAGACTATGGCCGGGCCAACGTGGTCAACGAGAAGCTGTCGTTTCTGCTGGGCACGCCGCTGTTCATGGCGCCTGAGATGCATCGCCGCGAAACAGCCCTGATCCAGTCCGATATTTACGCGGTCGGCCTGGTCGGGCTCGAAATGCTCCGCGGCCAGCCGCTCATGACGGGATCCGGAGTCAGCGAAAGCGACTTGCTCCAATTCAAACTCTCCCTTTGCGAGCGGCTGCCGCAACTGCTGCCCGACCATGTCCGCCGCAATTCAGAATTTGTCCAGATGATGCGCCGGTTTCTCGACCCGGACCCGCGGAAGCGCTTCCAAACCGCCCAGGAAGCGGAATCCGGGTCCGGCGGATTGATTCTGGTGCATAAGCAGCTTGCGTTATTGGGTCAAGATACGGAATATGGGCGCGAATTGGAGGACTACCTGACCAAACTGGTGGATCCTCGCACCGGGCAGGTCGAGATGGAGGCGACTCTTTCCGATCCGCAAGAACACTAACGAGTTGTAGAAGAAGGAAGACGAATGAACGTACTGCATGTCATCGGCAACCCGCGCCCCATCGAAGAATCCGTGTCCAAGCAACTGGCCACCGCCTTTTTGTCCAAGCTGTTGGACCGCAACCCGGATGTGACGGTCAACAACGTAGACCTCTATCAGGATCCGCCGCCCTACATCTCGCTGGACGCCTACCACCGGATATACAATCCGTTGACCAACCCCTCCTACGTCCCCTCCAAGGCGGAGGAAGCGGCCATCGGCTACGCCAAGACGCAGGCGGAGATGCTCTGCCAGGCCGATATTTTGGTCCTCACCATGCCCATGTGGGCCGGCGGTCCGCCGGCGATCTTGAAGGCGTGGCTGGACCAGGTCGTACAACCCGGCCTGGCGTACGAGCTGGGATCAGACGGGGTGAAGCCCCTTCACCAGCTCCGCAAGATCATCCTGCTGGTCGCATCGGGCGATGTGTACAAAGAGGGCGACGATCGAGACGGGCTGACGCCGACCATCCGGAACACGTTCGGATTTGTCGGAGTCACCGACATCGAAGTCGCCTGGGCCGACGGGCAGGACGCACACTTCCACAGCGACGGCGCCGAGCGCAAACAGGCCGCCATCGAAATGGCGGAAGAGCTTGCCGAGGACGTCGCCGCGGCGCCCTGATCGGAAGCGACCCGTCATCCGTGTTCAGTTTTCAGCAGCCCGGACGGGGCTGAACACTGAACACCGATTCCTTCCTACTTGCTCCCCGGATGCGCCAACGGAATGCCCTGCTTGCACAGCGGGCATTCGGCCGGCTTCCACGTCACCGGCTCCCATTGCAGAAGACTGACGACCGGCACATCGAAGGCGGCCTTTCCGCCGCTCCGGTCCACGAGCACGCAGACGGCATCCACGATGCCGCCGTTGGCGCGCACGATGTCAATTGTTTCCTGGATGCGTCCCCCGCGCGTCATCACGTCCTCCGCAACCAGGAAGCGCTCGCCGGGTGTGATCGCGAACCGGCGCAGCTCCAGCGCGTTGTTGACCTTCTCGGCGAAGATGTAGCGCCGGCCCATTGAGCGCGCCAGTTCCTGCCCGATCACCAGGCCGCCCATCGCCGGCGCGATGACGGTGTCAACCGACGCCCCGCGCGCCGCCCATTTCGCCGCCAGCGCCTCGCACAACCGCTGCGCCACGCGCGGCCACTGGCACACCAGCGCGCACTGGAAATACTGGTCGCTGTGCAGGCCCGAGCGCAGTTCAAAATGGCCCGCGAGCAGAGCCTTCGTTTCGCGGAACAACTGGAAGACCTCTTCGGATTTCATGGCGCGCATTCTTCCAACGTCTGCCATAACGGCCAGAACAAAGTTTCAACGTCTGTAAAAACAATCCGGCCGCGATGCTTGTACCAACCCGGCCCTCTCCCGCCGCGCGGGAGAGGGCCCGGGGCGGCGATCAGTAGCGGTAATGCGCCGGTTTGAACGGGCCCGCGGCGGGGATGCCGAGGTAATCCGCCTGGGACTTGTTCAAGCGGTCCAGCCGGATGCCCAGCTTCTTGAGGTGAAGCCGCGCGACCTTCTCATCCAGTGTCTTGGGCAGCGTGTATACGCCCACCGGGTACGCGCCGGCGTTCGTGAACAACTCGATCTGCGCCAGCACCTGGTTCGTGAAGCTGCTCGACATCACGAAGCTCGGATGGCCGGTCGCGCAGCCCAGGTTCACGAGGCGGCCTTCCGCCAGCACAAGGATGCTCGTGCCGCCGGGGAAATCCACCTGGTGGACCTGCGGCTTGATCTCGGTCCACTTGAATTTCTTGATGGCCTCGATCTGGATCTCGCTGTCGAAGTGGCCGATGTTGCACACGATCGCCATGTGCTTCATCTGCCGCATGTGCTTCTCGGTGATCACATCGCAGCAGCCCGTCGAGGTGACAAAGATGTCGCCGATCTTGCACGCCTCATCCATCGGCATGACCTCGTAGCCTTCCATGGCCGCCTGGAGCGCGCAGATCGGATCAATTTCCGTGACGATCACGCGGGCGTGCTGGCCGCGCAGGGACTGGGCCGAGCCCTTGCCGACGTCCCCGAATCCGGCCACGACGGCCACCTTGCCGGACAGCATGACATCGGTGGCGCGCATGATGGCGTCCACCAGGGAATGGCGGCAGCCGTAGATATTGTCGAACTTCGACTTCGTGACGGAATCGTTGACGTTGAACGCCGGGAACAGCAGCTCGCGACGGTCCATCATCTGGTAGAGGCGGTGCACGCCCGTCGTGGTCTCCTCGCTCACGCCGCGGATGTCGCGGACCATGCGGTGGAAACGGCTCGGGTCGCGTTTGACGGATTTGCGCGCCTGGGCGAGCAGGACCTTTTCCTCCGGGCTTCCGGGCGTCCGATCAAGCACGGTGAGATCCTCCTCGGCCTTGAAGCCGAGATGCACGAGCAGCGTCGCGTCGCCTCCGTCGTCGAGGATCATGTTCGGGCCGCCGCCGTTGCCCCAGTCGAGAATCCGGTCGGTATATTCCCAGTATTCCTCGAGCGTTTCACCCTTGAACGCGAACACCGGGGTGCCCCGGGCGGCGATGGCCGCCGCGGCGTGGTCCTGGGTGGAAAAGATATTGCAGGAGGCCCAGCGGATATCCGCGCCCAGATGCTGCAGCGTCTCGATCAGCACCGCGGTCTGGATGGTCATGTGGAGCGAGCCGGCGATGCGAGCGCCCTTCAACGGCTTTTTCCCGCCGAACTCCTCGCGCAGCGCCATCAGACCGGGCATCTCGTATTCCGCGAGCTCGATTTCCTTCCGGCCAAAAGCGGCCAGCTTGATGTCTTTTACGATGTAGTCTTTGTTGTTCTTCTTCGCAGCCATGTCCGTCTCCTGTTTTGAACTGTCTTTCATCCACCGGCCACGGGTCACCGGATTCCGGTCGCTGATTACACCTTCTCCCCCACGGCCAGCAGCACCGCGAGATTCGCGGGCTGGGTGGCGCCGGGTGAATCGAGGCGCTGCACCCGCAGCGCCTTCAGACCCGCTTCTTTCATCCACAACTCCAGTTCCTCCGCCTCAAATCCGAGCCACTGGTCGGCCCACTCCGAGCGCACCCATTCCTGGTCGTGGCGGGCGAGGTCCAGGACGACACAGGCGCCTCCCCGTTTCAGGAGGCGGGCCGCTTCGCCGACGGCGTGGGCCGGCCGCGCGGCATGGTGAAGGGCCTGGCCCAGGAACACCGCGTCGAAGGAGCCGGCCTTCGCCGGGACCCGTTCAAGGTCACCCTCCACAAGGCGGACGCGGCCGGCAAGCCCCTCCGATTTCAAGCGCGCCCGCAGGTGGCGCAGCATCCCCCGCGATTGGTCAACGGCCGTGACCCGCCGCGCGAAGCGGGCCAGCAGGAGGGTCAGCCCCCCCTCCCCGCATCCGAGATCCGCCACCTCGCGCCCGGCGAAACCGGCCGCCAATCCGGCGGCAAGCGCCGGCCAGCCGCCGCCCGGCTGGGTCAATTCCCCATACCGCCCGGCCATCTTTTCGAAGAAATCGCGGCTGCGCTTCCGCCGCTGGTCAAGCACCGCGCGCACCGCGGCGGCATCCTTTGCAGCCGTGCCGAGCTGGGCCAGACGCCGGTCCAGCACCGCGGCCAGTTCCCGGTCCTCCAGCATCGGCCCCCGCCGGTAATAGACCGACGTGCCCTCCCGGCGCGTCTCCAGGAGTCCCGCCTCGCGCAGCGGCTTCAGGTGGCGGCTCACCGTGGATTGCGGCAGGCCCAGCACGGCGACCAGCTCCGCGACGGAGAGCTCCGCCGTCAGCACCGCGCGCAGGAGGCGCAGGCGCACGTCGTCGGCCAGGGCGCGGAACAATTCGAGAGGGGCGGACATGTATTTGTTATTCCGGATAAAAGAATATATCCGGCCCCGCGGAAAGCAATCCGATTAGCGCGGCGCGGCGGCGCGGCGGCGGCCGCCGGCCCAGAGCGATGCGCCCTCGCCGCCCTGCCGGGCGATCGCCATCAGCAGGCCCACCATGGCGAGCGAAATGGCGAGGCTGGTCCCGCCGTAGCTGATGAACGGGAGCGGGAGCCCCTTGGTGGGAAGGCATCCGGTCACGACGCCCAGGTTGATGGCCGCCTGGATCGTCAGCACGCAGGTGAGGCCCAAGGCGCAGAGACGGCCGAACTGGTCGGGCGCGCGGCGGGCGATCGCGACGCCGCAGCCGAGAATGACGACAAACAGCAGAATCACCCCGAGCGACGCCGCCAGCCCGAGTTCCTCGCCGACGATCGCGAAGATGAAGTCCGTGTGCGACTCGGGCAGGTAATGCCGCTTCTGGAGGCTGGCGCCGAGCCCCACCCCGCCGCGGCCGCCGAGGACAAAGGCGAACATCGCGTTCAACAACTGGAACGCCTCGCGGTCGGCATATCGCTCGGGGTCGGCGAAGGCGATGATGCGCCGCATCCGGACTTCGTTTTGCATGATCAGGACCGTCATGGCGCTGGCCGCGAGCGTCGCCGCCACGGCGAGATGGCTGAAGCGGGCGCCCCCGGCCCAGAGGATGGAAAACCCCACGAAACCCAGCAGGATGGTGGTGCCGTAATCGGGCTCCGCCAGGATCGGCACGATCAGCACGGCCATCATCAGGGTCGGGAGGATGAGGCCCGGGCCCAATTCCACGGCGCGGCGGTTGATTCGTGTCATCCACCGCGCGAGAAGAAACACCAGCGATATCTTGGCCAGCTCGGAGGGCTGCATCGTGGTCACGCCAAGGGGGAGCCAGCGCCGGCTGCCCTTGACCGATTGGCCGATGCCGGGGATGAGGACGGCGATCAGCAGCACGAGGGACAGCGCGGCAAGCAGCACGGCGTGGCGCCGCCAGAATTGATAATCAATCCGGAACGCGACGAAGGCGCCCAGGAGGCCGACCCCCAGCGCGGCGAGCTGGCGCTTGACGAAATAATGGGGATCGTCGAAGAGCGATTGGCCCTGGATCGCGCTGGTGCTGGCCAGCATCACGAGACCGAGCGTGACCAGCAGCAGCACGCTGGTCGCCAGGATGGTGGAAACACGCCACATGGGAACCGCCGGAACGCGCCCGCCCTAAACGAGCCGGGGGTCCTTTGCGCGCAGCGCAAAAGACCCCCGGCCGGAAACCGGAACGATCAGGGAGCGGACACCGGAATCTTGATCTTCTGGCCGGCGCGGATCTCAGCGCCCTCCGCCAGCCCGTTCATCGCCAGGATATCCTGCTTGAGCACGGCAAAGCTGCGCGCGATGTCCTCGATCGTCTCGCCCGGCCGCACGACATACTCAAACGGCATCGTGCCCGGATCGAGCGGAGCGGCCGCCGGGGCGCTGTCCGAAGCGACAGGCGCGGGCGACTCGACCGCCGGATCCGCGGGCGCGGGTTCCCCGACCGGTGCGGCCACGGGGTCCGACGGCGCGGTCGGCGCTGCGGCGGGCGCTTCCGGCGCTTTGGCCGAAGCCCCGGGAAGGGTCAGTTTCTGGCCGATGCGGATCAGGTCGCTCTGCAGGTTGTTGGTCTCCTTGATCGCCTTTACGGTCGTGCCGTTGCGCGCCGCGATTTTCGAGAGGCTGTCGCCGGACTGAACGAGGTATTCCCCGGCGCCGGCCACCACGGCGGCGGGTTTCTTGGCCGCCGTTTTCGGCTTGGCGGCCGGCTTCGAGGGCGCGGACCCGGAAACCTCCGACGCATACGGGGGCAGTTTCAACTTCTGTCCCACGCGGATCTTGTTCGCGTCCTTGACATCGTTCAGCTGCGCGATTTCGCGCGCGGAGACACCGAAGCGGGACGCGATCCGGGACAGGGAGTCCCCGCTGCCGACGGTGTAGGTCTGCACGCTTGCGGCATCCAGGCTCGCCGGCGCGGGCTCAACCGCGACGGGGGGCTGGAAGCTCGGGCGGGGCAACTCCGTCTGGTTCGGCAGTGCGTCATCGCCGCGCGGCGGCATGACGGGCGCCGACGGCGGTTCCACCGCGGGTTGTTTCGTGCCGCATCCCTGGATCGCAAGAAAACCTGAAATGGCCAGCACGTGCAGACCGGCCACGACGCCCACGACCAAGGGGCCGCGCAGACTGTTCCGGCATTCATCCGACGCTTGCATGTTCGTTCTCCGTTCCTTCATGTTTGTTTATTCGACTGACCGGCAAGGAGCAAGGCCATCCGGCGAAACTGCTCCCCGCGCTCCTCATAGTTTCTGAACTGATCAAAACTCGCACATCCCGGCGAAAGCAAAACGACTTCTCCCGCTTGCGCATCGGCGGACGCCTCGCCCACCGCCCGTTCGAGTGTTTCGCTCAACCGGATCGGGGCGCATCCGGACCAACGCCCGGCCATGGCGTTCGCCGACTTCCCGATAAGGTAGAGCCCCCGGACCCGCAGGGCCAGCATTTCTTTGACGCAATCAAGCTCCGCCTCCTTGAGCAATCCGCCGGCGATCAGGCGCACGGGGGCGCCGGCCATCTGGATGCCGGCGCGCAGGGCGGCGAGCGTGGTGGCCTTGGAGTCGTTGACATAGCGCACGCCCCGGACGGTCGCCACCTCTTCCATGCGATGCGGCAGGGGACGGAACCGCTTCGCGGCGCCGGCTGCCGCGTCGAGCGGGAGGCCGCCGGCGTGGAGACCGCCGGCCACGGCCGCCGCGTGGGGGCCGAGCACGGCGTTGTCGAAAGGCGATCCGGCGATATCGAGCATCGGCGCGCCGCCGTGCAGGATGCCGCCCGGACGCCACCGATAGTCATCTTCCGCCGAGGGGCCGAAGCTGAACCAGCGCCCGCGCCCGGACGCGGCGGCCCGCATGCGAGGCAGCCATGCGCGCGGGGCGAGGCACACATCCGCGTCCCCGACGCGCGCAAACAGGCGCGCCTTCGCCCGCGCATAGGCCTCCAGGTCCGGGTGGCGGTCGAGATGGTTCGGCGTGAGATTCAGCAGGATGGCGATATCCGCGCGGAACGCGGCGGCGAGCTCGAGCTGGAACGAACTCAGTTCGAGCACCAGCCACTCGGGCCGCTCCGCCCGCGCGACGGCGTCGCACACCGGAAGGCCGTAGTTGCCGGCGGGCAGCGCGCGGCGCCCCGCGGCGGCGAGGCACTCCGCCATCCATTTGACGGCGGTGCTCTTGCCGTTGCTGCCGGTCACCGCCGCGACGCGGCCGTGAAACCGGCTCCAGCCCAGCTCGAATTCGGGCACGATGCGCAGCCCCCGCTCGCGGGCCAGCCGGATCCAGGGATGTTCCGCCGGGATTCCCGGGCTCACGACGCAGAGGTCGGCATCGCCCGGCGCCGGTTCATCCGTGCCCGCGCTCACGCGCACCCCGTCCCGGGCCCAGCGCTCGACAGCCCCGTCGGCGGGACGCGCCTCCCAGGCCGTCACGCGCGAGCCCTCGCGGCGCAGAAGCGCGGCGGCGGCCGCGCCGCTGGCGCCGAGCCCAAGGACCAGCGCGTGCTGGACGGCGGGGATCATCGGACCTTCAGGGTCGCCACGCCGATCAGGGCGAAGAGGATGGCAAGTATCCAGAAGCGCGTCGTGATCATCGTCTCCACAACCTCCACATCGCGTTGTTCCGCGAGGGCGCGCTCCTTTTCGATCTGCTCGAAGTGGTGGTGGATGGGGGCGCATTTGAAGATGCGGCGCCCGGTGAGGCGAAACGAGGCCACCTGCAGGATCACGCTGACGGCCTCCATCACGAACACGCCGCCGACGATCACCAGCAGCAGTTCCTGCTTGATGGCCACGGCGACCAGGCCGATGGATCCGCCCAGCGCGAGGCTGCCGGTGTCGCCCATGAACACGCGCGCCGGATGGCAGTTGAACCACAGGAAGCCCAGGCCGGCGCCCAACAGGCATCCGCAGAAGACCGCCAGCTCGCCGCTGCCCTGGATATACGGGACCAGCAAGTGTCCGGCGGCCACGCTGTTGCCGGCGACGTAGGCCAGCGCGAGATAGGCGGCGGCCGCGGAGTTCGTGCAGCCCGCCGCGAGGCCGTCCAGCCCGTCGGTCAGGTTCACCGCGTTCGCGGCCCCCACCAGCACCAACGTGATGAACAGTGCCGCGCCGGGCGCGCCCATGTCGGTCATGAAGGGGTCCTTCAGGAAAGGCAGCATCAGCTTCCCGACGTGCGCGCGCGAGGGTTCCCACGCGAACAGGGCGGCGACCACGAGCAGCGACCAGGCGATTTCCAGCGCGAGCTTGAACCGGCCCGGGAGCCCGCGCGCATTCCGCTTCGAGACCTTCAGAAAATCGTCCCAGAAACCGATGCCGCCCATCGCCAGCATGGTGCCCAGCGCGAGCCACACGTACACGTTGCGGGGATCCGCCCACAGGAACGTCGAGATCAACACGGCGGCGATGATCAGCACGCCGCCCATGGTCGGCGTCCCCGATTTTTTCCGGTGCTGCGCGAGCACGTCGTCGGTCCGGACGTATTGGCCGAATTTGAGCGTGCGCAGCCAGGCCATGATCGCCGGCCCCAACAGCAGCGAAAGGACGAACGCCGTGCCCGCGCCCATCAACGCTCGGAACGTGATGTAGCGGAAGATCCGCAGCGCCGCCCAGCTGTCCGTGAATTCATGTAGAAAATAGAGCATGGGATCGTTCCACGCGACCGGCACGGGCCGCGGCAACCGTCATAATCCGTCCAGCAGCCGCTCCAGCGCCACCCCGCGCGAGGCCTTAAGCAATACGGCGTCGCCGGGCCGGATCAAATCTTTTAACAAGGCGCGCGCGGACGCCACGTCGGACGCGGTGATGATGCGCAGCGCGCCGGCGTTCCGCGCGCCGCGGCACAGCCACGCCCCCTCGGGTCCGACGGCGATCAGCCCCGCCCAGGGGCCGGTCCCCGCCAGACGGCCCACCGCCTCGTGTTCCGCCTCGGCGCGCGCGCCGAGTTCCAACATCGCGCCGAGCACGACCCAGCGCCGCCCGGCCACCGGCATCGAGGCGAAGCCGTCCAGCGCGGCGCGCATGCTCATCGGATTCGCGTTGTAGGCGTCGTTGATGTAGTGGACGCCGTCGCGCTCGGTGGACTCCCACCGCATCGCGGGCGGGCGGTAGGTTCGGATCCGGTCTTCGATCGCCACCCAGGAAACTCCGCAGGCGCGCGCGACGGCGATGGCCAGCCCGCAGTTGGAGAGGACATGGCGGCCCGGCAGCGGCGCATCCAAGTTGACCGTCTCGCCGGTGGACCTTTCCGTCACCGCGAAGCGGAGCCCGGCGCCGGGCCGCACGAGGTAGTCGGATCCGGCGGTCAGGGACACCGTCCGCAGCGCCCCCGCCCACTCGCCGCGGAGGACGGGAAACCACGGGTCGTCCATCGGCAGGACGGCCAGGCCGTCCGGCGGCAGGGCGCGGAGCGGCGCGGCCTTTTCTCGAGCGATGTCCTCTTCGGACTCGAAATGTTCTATGTGAACCGGCCCGACACCGGTCACGACGGCCATGTGCGGTTGGAGAATCGCGCAGAGCGGGTCGAGCTCGCCCGGATGGTTCATGCCGATCTCGAAGACGCCGAACCGGTCGGCCGGCGCCATCGCCAGCAAGCTGAGCGGCATCCCGAGGTCATTGTTCCAATTGCCGCGGGTGCGGGCTGTGGAACCTTCGGTCGCCAGCAGGTTCGCCACCAGTTCCTTGACGCTGGTTTTCCCGCTGCTGCCCGTGACCGCGACGATGCGGCCGGTCAACCGCCCGCGGTGGCCGCGGGCCAGGTCGCCCAGGGCGCGTCGGGGATCCTCGACGGCGAGCAGCGGCCAACCTCTATCCGGGGTACCCCGGCGCACAACGGCGCCGGCCGCGCCGCGGGCGCGCGCCGCGTCGAGAAAAGCATGTCCATCGGCATTTTCGCCCGGCAACGCGACAAACAGCTCGCCCGGCCGGATCTGGCGCGAATCAATGGACACTCCCGCAATCGGATCTTTGGGTGGGTGCGACCAGCGGCCGCCGCACCATTGCGCCATCTGCAGGAAATCATGGGGTGACGTGTTCATGGCTGCTGCCCGGCCTTTCCGGGCGGACGGTCCGGTCCGCGGCGCGGACACCGGGACGTCCGCCTGTAGGTCCGTGGACATGGCGGTTCAAAGATGGCGCCGGACGATCTCGCGGTCATCGAAGGGGACAACCGTGGCGGTGAATTCCTGGACGGTTTCATGGCCCTTTCCGGCCACCAGCACAATGTCGTCGCGCTGCGCGAGTGAAAGGGCGCGCGCGATCGCCGCCTCGCGATCCGCCAGGATCTCGTGGCGCTCCCGCGTGGGGATGCCCTGCTCGATTTCGGCCAAGATGGATTCCGGCCGCTCGCGGCGGGGATTGTCGCTCGTGAGGATCGTGTAATCCGCGCGCTGGTGCGCGACCGCCCCCATGGCGGCCCGCTTGCTGCGGTCGCGGTTGCCGCCGCAGCCGAACACCACGATCAGCCGGCGCGGCCGCAGTTCGCGCAGGGTGTCGAGCACATGGGCCAGCGCGTCCTCGGTGTGGGCATAATCCACGAACACTTGGAATCCGCGGGGGGACGCGATCCGCTCGAGACGCCCGGGCACGGTGTTCATCCCCGCGAGGATGGCGGCGCTCCGCTCCGGCGGGATCCCGAGCGCGCCGCACGCCGCGATGGCCGCCAGGGCGTTGCTGACGTTGAAGCGGCCCAGGAGGCGGAGATGGGCCTCGGAGGCGCCCCACGGCGTCCGCGCCACGAAGCGCGTCCCGTGGGCGTCGAGTTCCACATCCTCGGCCCGCACATCGGCGCCCGGATGCTCCCCGTAGGTGATCAGGCGGGCCTGCAGACCGTTGGTCCGGATGAGTTCCCGCCCCCAGTCATCGTCGAGATTCACGACGGCCGCGGCGCTCTTGTGCTGCAGGCCGAGCCCGCGGAACAGCTGCATTTTTGCGTCGAAGTATTCCTCCATGGTCTTGTGGAAGTCGAGATGGTCGCGGGTGAGGTTCGTGAAGACGCCGACGTCAAAATCGGTTCCCCACACCCGCCGCTGCTTGAGCGCGTGGGACGAGACCTCCATCACGGCGCTGCGGCACCCCGACCGGACCATCTGATCGAGCATGAACTGGATGTCGGGCGCCTCGGGCGTGGTCCGCGACGCGGGGATCACGCGGGGTCCGATCTCATACCGGACCGTACCGATCAGCCCCGGTTGGCGCTCCTCCGCGGCCAGGATTTCCCGCGCCATGAACGACGTGGTGGTCTTGCCGTTCGTGCCGGTGACGCCGATGAGCGGGATCTTCCTGGACGGGTGATCGTAGAACGCGCAGGAAATCTCGGCGAGGGCCCGGCGCGCATCCTCCACGAGGATGTGCGCGATATTCCTCCGGGGCCAGCGGTCTTCCTCCGAGACGACCGCCACGGCGCCGCGGCGGAGCGCGTCCTCGATATAGTCGGCGCCATCGTCCTGCTGGCCGCGCAGCGCGACGAAAAGATGGCGGGGTTTCACCTGCCGCGAGTCGTACGCGATGCCCTCGATGTCCACATTCATCGGGCCCCGGACCTGGATCGGTTGCACGATGCGGGTTATGGATTCAAGACGCATGGTTTCCATACACAGCCTACCGAGAATCATGGCTCAGCGCCCTCCTCACAAGGGGACTTGCTCCGTCTGCAATTCAATGATCCGGGCCTCGTCAACCGGCGGTATGTCGAGATACCGGACGGCCTGCTCGGCAATTTCGCGAAAGACCGGCGCGGCCACCTGCCCGCCCTGGGTCAGCGTCCGGGGCTCATCGAAGGTCACGAGGATGCTCAGCGCGGGCCGCTCGGCGGGCAGGAACCCGAAAAAGGAGGCGTAGTTGCGTTTGCCGTCGTAGCCGCCGGGCCCGGCCTTTTCCGCGGTGCCCGTCTTGCCCGCGACCGTATAGCCCTCCAGGCGCGCGCGCTGGCCCGTTCCCTCCTCCGTCACGCGGACGAGCATCTCGGTCAGTGTGCGGGCGGTTTCCGCGCGGATCGGCCGGCCCAGAACCTCCGGCGCCGGGTCCCGGATGACCTGGCCCCTGGCGGTCGCGATGCGCGAGATCACCAGCGGACGCATCAGGGCGCCGCCGTTCGCGATGGCGTTGAGCGCGTTGACCATCTGGAGGCCCGTGACCGCGACTTCGTGCCCCATCGGGATACGCGTGATGCTGATCTTGTTCCATCGGTTGCGCGGGCGCAGGATGCCGACCTCCTCGCCGGGCAGGTCTATGCCCGATGGGCCGCCGATTCCGAAGGCCCGCAAGTATCGGTACAGGCGTTCCTCGCCGAGGCGCAGCGCGATCTTGGCCGCGGCAATATTGCTGGATTTTTTCAGGGCATCCGCCGCCGTGAGCCGGCCATAGGGATGGAAATCGCGCAGCCCCTTTCCGGCATGCACCCAGTAGCCATTTTCGCAGTCAATGATCTCGTCGGGCCGCAGCAGCCCCTCGTTCAACGCCGCGGCGTATACGACGATCTTGAAGATCGAGCCCGGCTCGTACACGTGACCGATGGCTCGGTTCAGACGCGCCTCCTCGGGGGCGCCGCCAAAGGCGTTGAGGTCGTAGGCGGGCCGGGATGCCATGGCGAGGATCTCGCCGCTTTCGACCCGCTGCACAATGGCCCATGCGCCGCGCGCCCCGTTGGACGCCATGGCGGCATCCAACGCGCGTTCGACGAAATACTGGAGATTCTGATCCACGGTCAGAAAAACATCGCCGCCGGGCTGCGGCTGGATCTCCAGGCGGCGCCGGCTCCGGACCTCGCGCCGGCGGCCGTCAACCTCGGTCTCGCGGAATCCCGGCGTCCCGCGCAGATAGCGATCGAGGCGCTGTTCGATGCCGGCGCTGCCGACGCCCTCCAGATTCGCGAAACCGATCACGTGGCAGCCCATCGAGCCATGCGGGTACAGGCGCGTCATGGCCTCGTCGCATCGAACGCCGGGCATGTTCATGGATTGGATCTGGCGGGTGATTTCCTCCGGGACCCGCCGCTTCAGCAGTTCATATTTGCTCAGCGGATCGGATACCCGCGTGAAGACCAGGGCGGGATCCAATTCCAGAAGGCGCGACAATTGCCGGGCCGTAAACAGCGGGTGGCCCTTGCGCCGCATCAGATCGGGATCAACGGCCACCTCCCGTGTGGTCACATCGGCCGCGAGCACATTTCCCAGGCGATCCAGGACGCGCCCGCGGCCGACCAGGATGGGCATCTCGACCTGGCGCATGGCGATCCGCCGCTCGAGCCGCGGGTGCTCGCCCAGGTGCAGGTGGGACAGGCGAACGGCCAGTCCGATCCAGACACACGACAGCGCCATCACGAGGATGGCGATCCGGCCCTCCTGACGCTTATCGGACATGTCATTCCATCAATTTCGGGCGAAGGCCTCGGCCGCCGCGGAATCCGCGTGGGCCCGCCGGATGCGGACAATCTGGCGCTCGCGCGGCCAGTCCATATCGAGATGGTGCTGTTTGAGGAGCTTCATCATGCTTTCGTAGGTCGTGAGGCTGGACCACTTGAACTCCTCATTCGCCACGCGGCGGCGCAGCACGGTCTTCTGCTGTTCGAGTTCCCTGATGCGCGACCCGAGGTACTCGCACCGGTTGTTCAGCCAGAGCCACGCGAAGGAAAGGGCGAGCACGGCCAGCAGGCACACGGCGACGGCGCCCGGCACCGGGGTGGCGCGGGCGTTTTTCCGGTAATTCCGATTTCGACGTCGAGCCATGTCCTACTTCCTTTCCACCACCCGCAGGCGCGCCGAGCGGGCCCGCGGATTTCTCGCCACTTCCTCTTCCGACGCCATGCGCGGCGTCTTCTCAACCCATGCGACGGGCGGCGGGTCCGCCAGCCAGCGCTCGCCGCCGGCCTCAAGCGATTCCCGCCGCCCCACATGGGCCGAACACCGCCGCTTCACCACGCGATCCTCCAGGCTGTGGAAGGAGATCACCGCCAGCCGCCCTCCCACCCGCAACAACCCGAGCGCCGATTCGATCCCGCGCTCCAGCGCCGCGAGTTCGTCATTGACCACAATCCGGAGCGCCTGGAAGGCCTGCGTCGCGGGGTGGATGCGACCCCGCGCGCCGCCTTTAGCGCGGGCGACCAGGTCCGCGAATTCCCGCGTGGTCCGGATGGGCGAACGGGCGCGCGCCTCCACGACGAACCGGGCGATGCGGCGGCTTGCGCGCTCCTCGCCGTAGCGCCACAGCGCATCCGCGACGTCGGATTCCGACGCCGCATGGAGCCAGTCGGCCGCCGTGACGGGGCCCTCCGGATCCATGCGCATGTCCAGCGGCTCGTCGGTCTGGAAACTGAATCCGCGCCCGGGTGTTCCAAGCTGCATGGAGGAAACGCCGATATCGAGCAGGATGCCGTCCACGGCCGCGAATCCGGCGCGCCCGGCGATCTCGGACAGGTCCGCGAAATTTCCCCGCGCGAGGACCGCGCCCGGGTGGGCCGCCAGCCGCCCGCGCGCGAGCGCAAGCGCCTGGGGATCACGATCAACCCCGAGCAACCGGCCGCCGACACCCGCACGTGCGAGGATTGCGTTCGCATGGCCTCCAGCTCCCACGGTGCCGTCAATGTATGTGCCGCCGGGCCGCACCGCCAGGCCCTCTACGACCTCCTCCAGCAATACCGGCTCATGCACATCCGACACCCGTTAACCCGATCCCGCTCCATCCGCGATTCAGTTTCCCATGACAAAGGGGTTGCCGATCGGTCGGCCCGCCCACAAATCCACCCGCGCCGCGAAGCGGCTGCGCGGCAGGTTCACCGGCGGCGCGCCCCGCACCCCGGCGACGCTCCGGTTCACCTCCAGCAGGCGCGCAATGGCCTCGCCGGCGACCGTGCGCCGCTGTTCGGAATACATCGAGGGCCGCCCCGTCGAACGCACGCGCCGCACGCCGGCCGG